>NZ_JAUSTU010000001.1:0-412383 GCF_030813005.1 Anoxybacillus andreesenii | reverse complement strand
CCCCCACTATCTGAACTACCATCTATGAAGTTATCAAAGAGCAATAAACGAACTGGAAATTACCTCGAAAGAGGATTCTAAACTTACTATACGAGGAGAGAGGATGGATGAAAAAAGCGGAAGTTGGCAATATCATTGAATTTAGAGATGGGCTTCAAGGCATCGTTGAAAAGGTGAACGAAAACTCAGTCATTGTTGACTTAACTTACATGGACAATTATAGAGATTTGGAACTTGACCAAAGAACGGTTGTAAATCATAAAAACTATAAAGTAATCAAAGGATCCATAGTATAAACAATATAAACCTTGAAAACCCTAATGTTACTCCATTAGGGTTTTGGTTTGGAAAGAGTACATATAATCTTTGTAGATGGAGGTGTATCAATGTGATCTTACAGAAGTGGCTAAGCGACAAGAGACTTATTCTCGGCATTCTACTTGCACATCTATTGCTTTTCTATACCTTTCAAAACAAGGTTGTGTTTTGGTATATATTCACTGCTACCATGCTATTACTCATTAGTTATTCCATCCTACACGAGGAAATCGAAGATCATGTGAAGATGATGAATTATTTGCTCATAGGATCGATTTCAGGTGCTATTCTTTTCAGCATCTTCTTTGTCGGCAGAGTTTTTATTGATATCACTCATTTGCCCTTTGACAGGGAAATTGCCAAGCTCTATAGTCGCCTTTCACCTTCCGTATTATGGCATTACATCGTTCTTTTGTTGGTCATCATCCCTGGCGAAGAAATCTTTTGGCGCGGCTTTATTCAAAAGAGAATACAAAAAATCTCTAAGCAGTGGACAGGGATTTTTATTGCATCTCTTCTCTATGCATCGGCCCATGTATATTCTGGCTCGTTTGTTCTCCCTTTGGCTGCCCTTATTTCAGGAGTGTTCTGGGGATATTTATACAGCTGGAAGAAAAGTCTCCCTCTTGTCATTGTATCCCATTTGATTTTCGATTTATTTTTATTTGTCATCTATCCTTTAAATTGATCGAAAAAGACTCTGATCCCACGGAGTCTTTTTTCGATTCTAGTCCTTCATCCATAAAAGAATGATAAAAACAAGGCAACAGTAACCGAAGATTGGATATAAGAATGATAGCAGTACCCCATACTCAATTAGACTAATCAGATAGGTGATGGCAAAGATACCACTCACGATCAAAATGCTAGGCAGGGAAAAATAGGTTTTCACCTGACGTTCCAATCCAAACACATTGCCGATGACTGAGGTAAAAATTTCTCCATAAATAACTAGAATAAAAATCCAATAGAAGCCTGATGCTAGATTCTTCATAATAACGGCCATTGGAATTTCATAGCTCTCAAGATCGGGGAGCATCACTAACGTAAAGTGACTCGAAAGAAGGATCAACGTTAATAGGAGCCCCCCAATAATCCCTCCCCATTTTACCGTCCTGTCATCCTTGATTTCCGCCGCAACAGGGACAAGAACCGCCTGTGCAAGACCTAGATTCAGGGCTGTGTAGGAAAAGGGAGCAACCACCGATTTCCACCCATCCTCCGCATAGGGAATAAATAGGACCTGCTCAAGAAAATTAGGTAACCTCATCGAAAGAAGCATCAGCATAAAGCTAAACCCCACCATGATCGGTACCACGAAGCTATTAACAGCAAAGATGCCCTTCGTCCCCATAATCATGACGAGTATCGAAAGAAAAATCGTCACGAATAACCCCAAGCTCTTGGATAAGCCTAATTGTTCACTAAACACGGCACCTGCACCTGAGAGCATGACTGCACATACTCCCAGCAGCATGAAAAGCATAAGGAGATTTACGACTGTGCCAATATATTTTCCAAACAAATATAAATTGAATTCTTGATAGGAGCGCGCGCCAATTCTTGCTGAGATTCTCATTAGCTTCGATCCATGAAAAATGAATATATACCCGCTCATCAATATCCCTACTAAGCCAATAAAACCAAAGCGAGAAAAGAATTCTACAATCTCACGGCCTGTTGCGAAACCTGCTCCAACAACAGTCCCCACATATACAGCTGCAATTTGGAAGGCAGCCCCCCAATTTGTCTTCATCTAAATACCTCCCTCCCTCTCAATATATGAAAGGAAGGACAAACCATGACGAGCAAAATTTTTTCGACAAAACACTTGAAAGTCAAAAAAGGTCAAAGTATAATAAAGTCACAAAGGTCAAATATAGTCAAAGTCAAATCATTTGGAGGAGGAATGGTTAATGTATTGTCAAAAATGTCAACAAGCAAATGCGCAAGTTCATTTATCCATGAATGTAAACGGAGTAGAGAAACAATTTCATCTTTGCCATAATTGCTACAAGACTGAAAGAGCGAAGATCGGTACGGCATTTGGCCCAAGCATGACAGGTTTCTCTCCCTTCAATCAAATGCCAATGGAAGATTTAATTAAGAAATTTGTCACACCTGATTTACAGCAAACGCTAGATTCAAATCCTAATACAGCAAAAGGGACTGGAGGATTTATCGACCAATTCGGTAGAAATCTCACCCAGATGGCTAGAACTGGACTCATCGATCCAGTAATCGGCCGAGAGGAAGAGGTAAATCGCGTAATTGAGATTCTAAATAGACGAAACAAAAATAACCCTGTCTTAATTGGAGAGCCGGGCGTCGGTAAAACAGCGATTGCGGAGGATTTAGCTGCAAGAATTGCGGAAGGCAAAGTTCCAAATAAACTAAAAAATAAAGAGGTCTTTCTACTAGATGTTGCCTCCCTTGTTGCTAACACAGGAATCCGAGGTCAATTTGAGGAAAGAATGAAGCGCATGATTCAAGAGCTGCAACAAAGAAAAAATATCATTCTTTTTATCGATGAAATCCATCTCCTTGTTGGGGCTGGCTCTGCTGAAGGGTCAATGGATGCAGGAAACATATTGAAACCTGCTCTTGCCCGTGGCGAGCTGCAGCTAGTTGGCGCTACGACTTTAAAGGAATACCGTAATATTGAAAAGGATGCAGCCCTTGAACGCCGCTTCCAACCAGTTATCGTACAGGAGCCTAGTGTAGACCAAGCCATTGAAATTTTACAAGGCTTGAAAGAAAAATATGAAAACTTCCATGAAGTCACCTATACAGATGATGCACTTCGGGCATGTGTGACCCTCTCCCATCGCTATATTCAGGATCGTTTCCTTCCTGATAAAGCGATAGATTTAATGGATGAGGCGGGCTCAAAGCTTAATCTTCATTCAGACTATCCTTCAACGGATAAAATCGATGAACGCTTGAAAGAAATTGCTAGAGAAAAGGAAGCTGTGTTAAAGGAAGAGAACTACGAAGCAGCCGCCAAGCTACGTGCAGAAGAAATGAAGCTTGAAAAGGCATTAAGCTCAACGGATCAGCTCACTCGTCCTACAGTTACCGTTCAGCATATCCAGGAGCTCATCGAGAAGAAAACAGGCATTCCAGTCGGTAAGCTTCAAGAAGATGAACAGACAAAAATGAAAAACTTATATGAGAGCTTATCAAAAAAAGTCGTTGGGCAAGCCGAAGCTGTCGAAAAGGTGACGAAGGCAATTAGAAGAAGTCGTGCGGGATTAAAGGCGAAGAACCGTCCAATCGGTTCCTTCCTCTTCGTCGGTCCAACTGGTGTTGGTAAAACTGAGCTTTCAAAAACCCTTGCAGAGGAGCTATTTGGCTCGAAGGATGCGATGATTCGCCTCGATATGAGTGAATATATGGAAAAGCATAGTGTCGCAAAGCTGATTGGTTCACCTCCAGGATATGTCGGCCACGAGGAGGCTGGGCAATTAACTGAAAAGGTTCGCAGAAATCCTTACAGCATTATCCTTTTAGACGAAATCGAAAAAGCTCATCTGGATGTTCAGCATATATTCTTGCAAATTTTAGATGATGGCCGACTCACAGACAGCCAAGGTAGGGTGGTTAGCTTCAAAGATACGGTCATTATTATGACAAGTAACGCAGGGGTTGGGCATAAAGAAATCAAGGTTGGATTCGGTAATGACCATACAACAAGGGAGCTTAATATTCTTGATTCATTAGGAAGCTTCTTCAAGCCTGAATTTCTTAATCGATTCGATAGCATCATAGAATTTAAGTCATTGGAGAAGAACCATTTACTAGAAATTGTTGAATTAATGTTAAGTGAATTAAATGACATGCTGAGAGGACAAGAAATTACACTTAGTGTCTCACAGGAAGTGAAGGAAGCACTTGTCGAAAAAGGCTATAATCCAACCTTCGGAGCCCGTCCACTACGCAGAGTCATTCAGGAACAGTTAGAGGATAAAATTACAGACATCGTTATTGACGATCCAAGCGCAAAATCCCTAATGGCCGTCATGGAAAATAACGAGATCAAAATCAAACATCAATAATATTTGCTTAAAGAGGACTCATCGTCCTCTTTTCTTAATGCAAGACAAATCAATATAATTGACAGTTACCCAAATCCCTGTCAAAATAAAGAAAACACTGCACATTATACTACATGCACAGTGTTTTCGTTGTAATTAGTTTTCTTTATTTTGGCTGCTGTGCTGGGAAATAGTCGTTTGTAGCGTAATCACGCTTCTTCGTGCTATCCTTCTCGTCGTACACAGCCTTCTTTACTTTCTCTATCTCTGCTTTTAATTCTTCAAGATTTACGCCTTTTTTCACAAGCTCCTCAGTCGCAATCAGAATGGCTTTATTCGATTCATCGGAAGAAATTTTTAATGACTCCAATGCTCCCTGAGGGTTATGGAATCCAGCTGCACTTTCTGCTGCGATGATATCCCAGAACCATTGTCCTTTACGAACATGCTCCTGTGCTTCCTTAATTTTCTCTTCACTTACACCTGATGTAATCATCTTGTTCACATAGTAGTGTGAGCTAATAGAAACATCCTCTGCAGCGTGTAATGCTGTCATATGTGTATCCTGAATCTTTTCAACACGATCCTTCAAATCATCGAGATCTCTGTTGGAGTGACATGTTCCGCATGAGGCCTCCATGGACTTAAGTGGAGATTTCCACCAGTGGGACGAAATTTTCTTTTTGCCATCTGCACGTTCATACGGCATATGACAGTCAGCACATGTTACTCCGGCCTCGCCATGTGGACCCTCAATATGAGTCTCAAAGTCAGGGTGTTGCGCTTTTATCATTGGAGTTCCCGATACATTGTGAACCCAATCTTTGTCAAATCCTCTTTGCTTAGCAACTGTATCATAGTATTTATACATATCCTCTGGTTTAAAGCCCTCAGACCATGGGAATGTTACCTCACCATTTTCTGGTGCAAAGTAGTATTCTACGTGACACTGTGCACATACATAGTTACGCATATCATTCTTCGTTGCTTTTGATACATCAATTCCTTGTGATTCCAAACCTTTCACTAAGCTTGGACGTGTGATGCGAAGATCCATTGTTTCTGGATCATGGCAGTCAGAGCAGCCAATCGGAGAGTGACCCATTGCTTCTGCAGCTGGCCAAACATCCTTATTGAAGCTTCCACCCCAATAATCATCGCCCATTTCCTCAATCAAATGTGGAACAGCTGTTGATTTACAAGTTAAACAAGAACCAATTGATTTATCTGTAATACGTAGAGTGGCACGGACGTCTTCATTTGCATACACGTGACCACGGTCTTCATTATAATCAAGAGCAAATCCATATCCGTTAAATAAAACTGGCAGGTATGGTTCTTTATCATGATCAAATTTTGGACGCTTTACGGAACCACTGTATTTTGTATCCTCTGTATCTTCTGCGTTTTTCATGTAGCTGTCATATTGAAGCGGGAATAAATCCTTAAACGCTTCATTGCTAATTTCATCCTTGCTTAAGCCTGTTTTGGCCGCAGTGGATGCTTTTTCAGAGTCCTGGCTAGAACAACCAGTCATCATGAATATGACAGCGACTAGGAGCAAAAATGCCCAATGATATTTCCTAGCCATTATTCCAGTTACCTCCTTTATTTTCTAAAAGCTCACCAGGTTTTGCTGGTTTATAGTAATCTTCTGTTTTGAAATTCTTTCCATGCGGTACTGATTGGTGACAGTCTGTACAGTCTTCCTTCGCATCATGGGACACATTTTTCACAGTATTCTCATGACAGCTAACACAGTTTTCCTTAATGATTTTTTCGGAATTTTCTGTCGCATGCAATACCCCAGGAATCTTCTCGACCCCGAGCGTATTATAGTAAATATGCCCCATACCAGCTTTTGCCTTTTCAGTCATCTTATGAACGATGTTGTCATGAGGCAGGTGGCAATCCCCGCAGGCAAGATCCGCATGGTTAGAATCAGCAAAGGAATCATGAACCTGTGTCATTAAATGACAGCTGCTACAAAACTCTGGTGAATCACTATAGGCTAGTCCCTTGACGGTGACAACCGACAAAATAATCCCAACAAAAACACCAATGAATAATAACATTTTTTTGTTTTTTAACATTTTCTCACCTCCCTCCAGTGTGGAAAATTTCTATTAAAGCACGATCGAATCTAGTTGACCAATCGTGTTCTAACCAAATTAGAGAGAGGCTTTTTCTTCAATCAATTGAATTAAATTCTCTTTCGTGGTCGGTCCAGTGAATCTCTCAACAATCACTCCATCTTTATTAATGATGATCGTTTCAGGCTGACCAATGACACTATATTTCTTAGAAACTTCCTCTTTTGTATCAAGTAAATAGAAGAGCTTTGAATCAGCTTCGGAAATATATTTTTTCATTCTCTTACTCGATTCGCCTTTCGCAATGACGATCAGCTGGGCATCCTTATATTCACTGTTAAACGCCTCAAGCTCTGGAGCTTCATCAATACAAGGCTGACACCAGGTTGCAAAGAAGTTAATCACGACTGTCTGGCCCTTATAGTCTGATAGTTTATGTGTTTTTCCATTCATGTCCTTTAATTCAAAGTCAATCGCATTGTCTCCGGGTGTCGTCGATGCCTTTCCTTCAAGTCCATTGATGAGGAACCCAATCACCCCGATGACAACCACGATGACGACAATAGGTATAATTTTTTTGGCCATCCTTTTTCACCCGCTCTACTTTCCTTATTCTTCCGAATTCCACTCTTCAAGCTGTTTTATTTCCTTTTGTAAAGCCTTTTGTCTTTTCCCCAAAAATAACACATAGCCTGCAATTAAAGCCCAAGTCACTGAATAAGCCAAAAATAAGTAGTTCATTCTCCATTCCTCCTCATTAGCTCGCTAATTTGTTCATGATTTTGTTTTTGGATCTCTTCACGATTGTACGCATTCTCTCAATCTCTGCCCCTTTTCTCATTAGGAACACATATAGTAGGGTAATGGTAAAGACAGAGAATAGTAATGTTACAAGCATTTCAGGCTCAATTCCGCCGCCCGTTTGATTTTTTCCTTCACCAAAGACAATCGGATGCAGCTTCGTATTCCACCAGCGAATGGCCATGAAGACGATCGGTACATTCAAACAGCCGATAATCCCAAACACAGAAGAAAGCTTCGCAATCCTTTCCCATGAACCATCCATTTTCCTAATGAACAAAAACGCCACATAGATAAACCAGAGAACAAGGGTTGTGACAAGGCGCGGCTCCCAGCTCCACCATGTATTCCAGCTTGCTCTTCCCCATGTCATTCCCGTAATTAAGGTAATCGTTGTAAAAAGAACACCGATTTCTGCGGAAACTCCGGCATAAATAAAGCGATTTAGCTTTGGTTTAATTAATGTCATGACGCTATAAAAGCCGACAACGAAGAAGGCAAGGAATGCCACCCATGCTGTTCCCACATGAATATAGAAAATCTTCTGTGTCACTCCCATGATTTTTTCTACTGGTGACCAGATAAAGATCAAATAAAATAGAACGAAAACCGCAGGAATAAGAACATATAGTAACGCTCGATCGATAAGATTGGATCTCTGCTCCATCATGATCCCTCCATAATAAATTCAAATAAAAGAAAGCAGGCAGCTAAAAATAAAAGATCGTAGGCAGCCATGAGCTGCAGCCAAGAAATTGCCGACTGAATTTCTGTGTTCTCAAGAACAATATTCGTTGCTTGCACACCCGCGATCATTAACGGGCTGATAAGCGGTAACAGAAGGACTGGAAGCAGCATTTCGCTATTCTTCGCATTAGCTGCCAATGCTGCAAGAAACGTCCCCACAATAATGAAGCCAAATGTGCCAGCGAGTACGATGAGAATAAACCACAGATAAGAACTCGTGAACCGATATCCGAATAAGAGAAACAAGACTGGAATACTGACGACTTGAACGAGTGAAACTAGAACAAAGTTCGCGATCACCTTCCCGATGTAAATACTCGACGGATCGATAGGCGCTGACCTCAAGCCGATTAAGCAATTGTTCTCAAGCTCTGACACGAATGAACGATTGAGGCCAAGAATTCCAGAAAAGATCGTAATGATCCATATTAATCCAGGAATCACGGCTTTCACCATATTGTTTGTCGGGTCAAAAGCAAAGCTAAAGATAAGAATCACCAATGCTGCAAAGACAAGCATCATCCCAATTGTCTGCTTCGTTTTTAATTCGCTTCGCAAATCCTTTCCTGCGATGGTGAAGGCATCCATCAGAATCGTCTTCATCCTTCGGACACCACCTTTTCATACCATTCTTTCATCCCATATAGGTCCATGCTTTCTGCGAGCTCTCTCGTTTCAACGATTTTTCCTTTTTTTAATACCGCTACTCGATCAGCAAGCTTATGCACCTGTTCAAAATCATGGGAGATGATGAGAATGGATGTTCCACTATTCTTTTTGTCGATAATGATTTTATTTAATAATTGGACTGCTTCTTGATCCAGCCCTGTATGCGGCTCATCAAGCATTAAAATATCAGGTTCTGCAAGCAACACTCTTGCTATCGCAAGCCGCTGCATCATTCCCCTTGAGAAGGAACGAATCGGAACATCCTTGAACAGATACAAGCCAACCTCTTTCAGAAGTTCTTTCATTCTTTCCTCAAGATTCTTAACCTTATACAGCTTTCCATAAAACTGCAGATTTTCCAGCGGTGAAAGATTGTTGTATAGAAAGGATTCATGCCCTAGAAATCCAATTTTTTTTCGTGCAATCGCCGATTTTTTCTTAACGAGATTCCCATCGAGAATGATTTCTCCGCCACTCGGCTGCAACAGCCCGACCGTACATTTGAAGAATGTGCTCTTGCCTGCACCGTTAGGTCCAACAACTGCAAGGATTTCACCCTTTCCTAACGTCAGGGACACATTTCTTAAAATTAGCTTGTCTCCGAGAATCTTTGTTAGATTTTTGATTTCCAGCATCGCTTTCAACTCTTTCTTTTCAAATAAACTGCTGCAATTGTCTCATCGTTTGCTCAAGATGCTTTTCCAGCTCTTTCTTTTTGTTTGCTAGCCCTGCATTTTCTAATTCTTCTTGCTCGTATTTGCTTCTTAACTCATTTAATTCCTTTTCAAGCATATTTTTCTTCGTTAACAGCAGTTGAAACTGCTCTTCATTCGAGTCTGACTTTTCGATTGGCTTTTTTCTTCTTTTGATGAAATAATAGCCGATTACAAAGATCACAATGATGACTAAGAGAAGGTGCGGGTTCAATTTGTTCAAGCCTGGTGTTGTTAACCAAAACGTGACAAGCCATTCCGGATGAAATGCTGGAATGTCCATCTTTACCTTCCTTTCTGCTTTCTTAATTTTTGTAGCTCTGCTAGAATTTCTAATTCTACCTTGTCGGAACCGCGTTTTGTATTACTCTGCTTTTTCTTCGTCTGTCCCTGTTTCATCATGCCTGCCGCAAGTAGCTGATATTGCTCCTTAAGGCTTGTATAGTCTGCTTCGCTAATTTTTTTCATTAAGTAATCCATCTCAAGCTCATTTACTGCCCCGTAAATTGCTTCTAGAGTAAAAGTATCTTCTCCAGTATTTGCTTCCGTAAGCTTTCCCTCTTTACCTGTGAAAAAGGGAGAAATGATAAAATAGAGGCAGGTCAGAATCATAATGGAACTTGCTATGAGAAAAATAAAATCCATTTTTATCAGCTCCTAAAAATGCTTTCGGCGCTCTTCTTCGAAAATTTTCGCAGTAATTTCCTTATCTAATTCGGAATCCCACGAAAGGTCTTGCTCCTTCGCCTCTACCTTGTTCTTAACCTTAATCTTCCTTAACCAAAACCCGACAACAGCTATTCCTGCCAAAACTCCTACAACAGGCATTCCCCAAGCGATTAGTCCACTTTTATCAGTTGCTGGTTCCTTGAGTGCTGCCTGGCCATATTCATCGACGTAAAATTGGATGATTTCATCGGCTTTCATGCCATCATTGAGCATCTGGGTCACTTCATCGTAATACATTTGCTTTACCTTACAGGTAGAAAGTTCATCATTCGCATGCCCCTGCATATAAAGCTGGGAAACGACTTCCTGAAATTCCTTCGAGTTATAATCATAGTCTGCGAATGCTGTTATCGGAATGAATAATAAAATGACTAATAATAGGAATGCTTTCCTTCTCAATTTCACACACCCGCCTTAGCGCTTCTTTGCTTTAATCTAAGAGCACGAGAGGATGTTGTTTTGCCCCCAATAAGCGCAATTGCTGTTCCAAATACCATAATAAGTCCTCCCGTCCAAATCCAGCTAACGAATGGATTAACCTTTACTTGGAAGGTTGCTTTCTCCTTGTCCTCCCAGGAGCTTAGAACGATATACAAATCCTCTTTCCAATTTGTTTTGATGGCTACTTCCGTTGATGGCTCTGGCCATGTTTCATAGAAGATTTTTTCAGGCTTAATCGTGCCGATGCTTTTTCCTTTATAGGTGGTGTCAAGCTTAGCTACGACGATGCCATTGCCATTTTTTTGATGCTCAGATAGCCCTTGGAAGGTCATTTCGTAATGGCCAATCTTGATCGTTTCACCAAGATTTACGGTCTTCATCACGTCCTGGACATAGGCATGAGAAGAGATAACGCCAATCGCGATGATCGCAATTCCCATGTGGACAATATAGCCGCCATACCTTCTTTGATTCTTCGTTAGTAGCTTGTATGCAGCCTTTAACACATTTTCTTTTGTTGCCTTTCTTCTTGCTCGTGTACCATCGATATATTCCTTCACATGTGTGGCAAACATGAAGACGGTGGCAGCTAACCCAATAATGGCAAATATCCCTTTCACACCCATCACGACAAGAATAATCGCTGAAATAACTCCTGCAGCTAAAGGCCAAATCACGCTTTTCAGGAATTTCTCTACGGTTGCTTTTTGCCATGCGATCAGTGGACAAATCGCCATTAAGACAATCAACGCAAGCATGATTGGTGCCATTACTTTATTGAAATACGGTGGTCCAACATTCACCTTCGTTCCGGTTAACGCTTCGGAAATCAGCGGGTACATGGAGCCCCAGAAAACGGCGAATGCCCCAGCAACAAGAATTAAGTTATTTAAAAGGAAGGAGCTTTCCTTAGAAAAATAGGATTCAATTGGATTTGTTTCTTTTTTGATAAGCTGATATCTCGTTATCACGACATAAAGTGATAGGGTCAACATAATCGCCATGAAGATTAAGAAATAGGTTCCGAGGTTTCCATCTCCAAAGGCGTGTACACTAGTTAGAACACCACTTCGTACTAAGAAAGTTCCAAACAAGCTGAGTGCATAAGAAATGATCACTAAGCTAATATTCCAGGTCTTGAGCATTCCTTTCCGCTCTTGAATCATGACGGAATGCAGGAAGGCTGATACGGTTAACCATGGGAGGAAGCTTGCATTTTCAACTGGATCCCAAGCCCAGTATCCACCCCAGCCCAATTCGAGATACGCCCACCAGCCGCCAATGATGTTTCCAAGGGTAAGAAACAACCAAGCAACTAATGTCCATCGTCTTGTAAGCTTGATCCATTCTGCATCCATTCTTTTGAGAATAAGGGCGGCAATCGCAAATGCAAATGGAACTGCAAGTCCTACATAGCCTAAATATAAAGTTACAGGGTGCAGGATCATTCCTGGATGCTGTAGCATCGGGTTCAAGCCTTTCCCGTCAGCAGGAATGATGTCTGTCATTTTAAATGGATTGCTGCTGAACACGAGAACTAGGAAGAAAAATAGGATATTCAATAGCAGAATGCTAGAAACATATGGCATCATCGGGTTTCTTTTTTCCTTGGAGAAAACAAGAAACCCTGCATATATGCATAAGAGGAAGAGCCATAATAATAGCGAACCAGCATTTCCTGCCCAAAAGGCAGTTAATTTATATACTAATGGCAAATTCTTACTCGTATAAGCAGCTACATACTCATATTGAAACTGGCTGGTTCCAAGATTATAGAGAAGGAGAAATGTAGCGATACTAGACACGAACACAAGGGATAGCACTCCACCTCGAGCACTTTCTAGTAATCTATTATTCTTGTTCTTAATTCCAATCAAATTGGCGATTAGTGCATAGACCGCAATCGCTATTCCTAAATAAAGTGCCGTATTCCCAATAATATACATACCGATCACCACCCTCCTTTCTATTCTTGTTTGTCTTCAATAACCTTTTGATGTGTTTTTGGGTCGTAATTTTCCATGTCTTGACCTTCATACTTGGAAGGGCATTTCGTCTGTACCTTCTCTGCCTCAAAAACACCCTTATCATTCATAAATCCCTCTACGATAACAATGACATCATCTGTGAAGTTATCTGGCTTAATCCCATTATGAAAAACGGACAATGTTTGATTATCCTCGTCATAGATTTCAAATTGAAGCTCAATTTTGTCAGCATTCCATTTTACTGAATCCTTATTTAACAGTCCTTGTGTCATCACGTAGTCATTCTTATATTGAGCACTGTTTTTGACAAGCTCAGAAATTTTGAGCTCCTTACTTCCTGCACTAGGCATGGATGTAAACATTAGAATCGAAAGTGCCACAGCCGCAAGGACTAATCCTGCAATGATTTTCGCATTTTTACTCAACCTAATTCCCCCCGAGTTTATTTAATAGCTCTTTGTATTCCTCTTCTGTGATTTGACCGTCCATTACCATCTGCCGAAGCTTCGCTTTCTTCATTTCGGTGTTATTTTCTTTTGCCTTTTCAGCTGGTTTTGTTTTCTTGCTTCGTGTTTTAAGGATGAAGAAAAGTAGAATACCTGCTAGAGCAGTCGTCCCACCTACAACTGAAACAATCAACCATGTAGGGATTTTCTCCTCGTTCTTCTTCGTTGTAGCTGCGGTCTTTTGACCTGTTTCTCCGGCCATCTCCTCCAAAATTTCAGCCGTCGTGCGATCATCGCTGCGCTCATATGCGAGCTTAACCTTCTTTTCATCGCCTGACTTCATACCCTTTATTTGATACAGAAACATATCCATGTTGTAGGTATTCTTTTGATGAGTTTCAGCCGCTGGTTCAAGCTTGAAACTATCAGATTTGAGAGGTTCGACAAAAATTAAGTTTACTAAGCCAATATCAGCAAAGCTTTTAAAGCTATATTCAAGAGTCTTCTGTTCCTTTGATACTTCAATGCCGTCTGTATAGTATTCAATGACAAATTTATAGACTTCCTGAGGTTCAATTTCTCTGCTCGTTTCCCAAGAAATAATCCCTTGTTTCTGATCAAGCTCATACTCTATTTCGTTCATTTCCCTTAAATCAGTGGAATAGTCTGCGACATAGCCTAATTGAAAATTCTTTTCCTTTGTTGGTAGAGGAATTTCAATTTTTCCTTTGAGAGCCTTGTCGGTGTTGTTAATAAGTGAGCCATGATAGCCAATTAACAAGGGTGGTTGATTTTTATCCTTTGCTTTCGGATGATAGGAGTATTCCGGTAGGACCTGAATGGTCAGCTCCTCCATTTTCAATGAATTTTCCGATTCTTCTGCCTTTGTAAAAGCTGGCATAGCCAGAAAGAAACAAAGCGTGAGCGTCCATAAGACCGATATTTTTTTCATCATGAGCATCCTTTCTGAGCCTTGATTTCATCAGAGGAAATGTGACATTTTTGTGAAACTTTTCACATAAGTTTCCTTATTAGTTAAATAGATAGATTTCTTCTAAGTGGGTATAACTTCTATCTATATTTAAACCATTTTTAATCACTGTCATTCTGTGATCATTGTCACAAATTACTCTCTACGTATTACCAAATTGTGAACAAGGTATGATCAGATTGTTAATGAGTCTCTTTGAATAAAAAGCTTATAAAAAAAAGACTGACCCCAAAACATCTGGATCAGTCAGAATAATTTATAATTTTTTGTCATCTACAGTATTTAGCCAGCTTTCAATTTCTCCGACAACCGACTCAACACAGCCGTCTTCAAATGGAGAAATGAGGTTCGCTTCCTTCACAAGCTCGGTAAATGGTTTACTACCCCCTAGCTTGCAAAGCTTAACATAATCTTCCCATGCGCATTTCTGGTCTTCCCTTGAACGCTTCCAGAACTGGAAGGCACAAATTTGTGCCAAAGTATAGTCAATATAATAGAATGGTGAGTTATAAATATGGCCCTGGCGTTGCCAAAATCCCCCATTTTCCAAATATTCATTTCCGTCATAATCCTTATGAGGCAAATATTTTTTCTCAATTTCTCTCCAAACCTGCTTCCGTTCTTTTGGAGTCGCATTCGGATTTTCATAGACCCAATGCTGGAACTCATCGACAGAAACACCATAAGGTAAGAACAGTAGGCCAGAGCTCAAATGAGTGAACTTATATTTGTCGCTGTCTTCCTTAAAGAACCGCTCCATCCACGGCCAAGTGAAAAATTCCATGCTCATTGAATGAATTTCACATGCTTCATAGGTAGGCCAGTAATATTCAGGGATGTCAAAATGACGGCTTGAATATACTTGGAACGCATGGCCTGCTTCATGGGTTAAAACATCAATGTCATAGGAAGTCCCATTAAAGTTCGAAAAAATAAATGGTGCCTTATAATTTTCAATAAAGGTACAATAGCCCCCACCAGCTTTCCCCTTCTTAGCCACAAGATCCATTAACTCATTCTCTCTCATAAAGGTAAAGAACTCACCAGTTTCCTTCGAGAGCTCATCATACATTTTTTGGCCGTTTTCGATAATCCATTCAGGGCTACCTTTTGGAACCGCATTACCAGATTCGAAATTGAACCCTTCATCATAGTATTTAAGGGAATCTACCCCAATTCTTTCCTGCTGACGTTTTTTTAGCTTCGTTGCTACAGGGACGATATACTCTTTCACCTGGTCACGGAATTTTGCTACCATTTCAGCATTATAATCAGTCCGTTGCATACGGTGGTAAGCAAGCTCGACGAAGTTATTGTAGCCAAGTTTATGAGCAATTTCAGTACGAACTTTTACTAAATCGTCAAAGATTCTGTCGAGCTCCTCCTCATGACTAGCCAAGAATCCAAAGCGGGCTTCACTCGCTCTCTTTCTCATATCGCGGTCCTTTGATTCCGTAAAAGGCTCCATTTGGGCAAGAGTTCGTTCCTCCCCTTCAAACATGATTTTCGCTGAAGCCATCAGCTTCGTATATTCAGTTGATAATTTATTTTCCTTTTGTAATAGAGGAACAATTTCCGGTGAGAACACCTTCAACTGTGCTTCTGCAAGGGCAAATAATTGCTTCCCCCACCTCGCTTCTAGCTCCGCACGAAACCTAGAGTGAACAAGTGCTTCATAGTATTTCGTAACTAAACCATCAACCTGAGGCTCTAATTCATCCATTACATCTTGCTCGGCCTGATAGAATTCATCGTTTGTATCAACAGAATGACGAATATACACAAGATTGAACATCGTTCCTAAATCATTGCGAAGATCATTAATCTCCCTCATTGCTTCATTTTGCTCTTCAAAAGTGGTGGCATCTTTAAATTTTTGCAAAGCTTTATCAAAGCTCTGCTCAACAGCTTCAAAATTTGGTCTGGAATATGTATATTGACTGAACCCCATTTGAAAGCCCCCTTTTCAAAAAATTAAGAAATTACAAAAGCAATTATACTAGAAAGAAACGAAGCGGTCTATTTTGAAAAAAATACGGCCCTTTATTCAGGACCGTAAGCAGCAAATATACAGTTATTTTCCGGCAGATAATCCAAGCTTCTTCAATAGTGTGATCGCGACCTCTTTCTCCTCAGGTGAAAGCTCAGACATTAATTGATGGATCTTTCTTTCATGATCAGGGAAAACATCTTCAATAAATTGCTTGCCATGATCAGTAATTTGGGCAAACGTGACCCTTCGATCATTGGGACAGGCGACCCTTCTTAAATATCCCTTTTCCTCAAGCTTATCCACGACATAAGTGATGCTTCCACTTGCTAAAAGAATTTTACCACCGATTTGCTGCAGAGGTTGATCCCCTTTATGATATAAAAGCTCCAATACCGCAAATTCTGTTGGATTCAAGCCATATGTCTGGATCATTTTATTTACATTTTCATTGACAGCACGATAGGCTCTGGATAAAACAATGAATAATTTTAATGATTGTTTAACATCTTCTGAAGGCATTTTTTTCATTTCCTTTAATTTGAGAATTTTCAATATGAAGTATTCACTTAAAGTTATTATAGAAAAATCCTTATGCAGATGTCAATTTCATATATATGTTTGGCCTTTTTAATCTCTAAAAGTGTTATAATGAAAAGCGCCATTTATTAAAAGTGTTGAGGTTATTTATGATTAGGATACGTAAAAGAACAATGATTCTTTATATCATCATTGTGATTATTCCGACATTACTTGCTAGTTTTATGTTTATTCAAGCACGAAACAAAGAAAATCTTCAAGATAGAATAGAGGATGCGAGATGGTTCGCATCCATACATGAATCATACTGGGATGAATGCATCGGAGACACGGTTAAAACCCTCGAAATGCTATCGATGACCGCTACCACTCTGTTTGCTGATTTGAATAAGATGAAGCCCCTCCTTGATACTACCCAGGAATCCGACCCTCGGTATGGGGGAATATACATCCTTAATAAAAGAGGAAATATCATAACGGGTTCAAATGATGCTTTTACAAAGGACGGCTTGCTCCATGTTGATTTTGTAAAAGAAGTGATGTTAACAAAAGATATTGTCATTTCGAATAAGAAGATGGTTTCGGAAAATGGGCAATACTTGATTGGTCTTGCTGCTCCAGTCATCAACGAGAACGATGAATTAATTGCCATTAGCGTGATTTTTCTAAGACTGGATTATATTGAAAATATCATGAAGGTCCTCACTCCTGAATCAAGCTTATTTGTGTTAAGTTCCGATAATGAACCACTAATTAAATTTAACATTGGAGCTCAAAATGAAAGCTTGAGCAAAGGAAAATGGATAACGATGCCCATTGATAGGCTGCCATGGAAAATAAAGGTGAAAGTGGCAGAGCAGGATGCAAAAGGAATCTATTTCAACAATTTAAAAGTAATTGGAACCATTTTGATTCTTACACATGTGCTATTTTTATTCATCATATATCTGCTCCTAAAACAACAAGCTGCTCGCGAGAAACAAGAACTTGAAACACAGAAGCTAGAATTAGTTGGGACACTTGCTGCGAGTACTGCTCATGAAATTAGAAATCCTTTAACTGGGATTAAGGGTTTGGTTCAGCTATTAAGTGAAAAATACGAAAACCCAGCAGACCAATTTTATTTCTCAGTAATCAATCAAGAAATAGAAAGAATCAATGAAATAGCGAGTGAATTTCTAATCCTTGGAAAGCCAACAGCCCAAAGCTTAGCACCTGTAGATTTAACAGAGATACTTCAAGAGCTCCATCCCCTTATTTCAACAGAGGCTGTGCTAAAACAAACGGAATTTGTTTGCGAAATTCCATCACAGCCAATTCTGGTCATGTGTACAAAGGATCAAATGAAGCAAGTCATCCTAAATATTACGAGAAATGCCTTTGAAGCGATGGATAGTGGGGGAATGATTTCAATTGTATTGCGGAAGAAGCATCGGCATTGCGAGTTAACCATTATGGATAACGGGACAGGAATTGAGCCAGAGCTGCTTGAGAAAGTGTTTACTCCATTCTATACATCAAAAGCAACCGGTACTGGTTTGGGACTAGTTGTTTGCCAACGTATTTTGAATTCCTTTGGAGGTAGGATTCAAATTACCAGTAAGGAGAACAAAGGAACAACGGTTACCATAATCCTCCCTCTGAAAAGAAATCAATAAGCTTGACGAAAATAGCCAATAAGAATGATCCTGCAGTCTTTCATGCAGGATCATTTTTTGATCTTTTTAACGAAAATTACCCAAATTCTAGTTGATTTCTTGTAACATAGGAATATACGAACTGAAGAAAGAAGGGTAAACATTTGAGTCAAGCTGCACTTACATCATCCTATAAGAAGGAAATGACAAATACAAACTTCAAAATTCTCGTCATTCTTGGGATCTGTCATCTTCTAAATGATTCGATTCAGGCTGTGGTTCCAGCAATGTTTCCGATCCTCGAGAAATCAATGGGATTAACCTTTACTCAACTGGGTATTATTGCATTCTCACTGAATATGGTTTCCTCCGTCATGCAGCCAATCGTTGGGGTCGCTACAGATAAAAGACCCATGCCATTTGCCTTGCCTATAGGCTTAACTTCAACACTTTTCGGTGTGCTTGGCTTAGCTTTCGCCCCATCTTTTGCTTGGATTGTTCTTGCCGTTTTTTTTATCGGTCTTGGTTCAGCGGTATTCCACCCGGAAGGTTCAAGAGTCGCTCATATGGCAGCAGGGAGCAAAAGAGGATTGGCACAGTCCATCTACCAGGTTGGTGGTAACACCGGCCAAGCGTTGGCACCTTTAATTACAGCACTAATCCTCGTACCACTAGGTCAGAAGGGAGCTGCATGGTTTACGCTTGTAGCTGCCATGGCTGTAATCCTGTTAGTTTATATTGCCATCTGGTACTCGAAAAAATTAAATCTTGACATACAAGCCCTGAAGCAAAAAGGAAAGAATGCATTAGCAGCTGAGAATCCTTTTTCAGGCAAGATCATTTTTTATCTTACCTTATTGCTATTTTTAATCTTTGCTCGGTCCTGGTATGTATCTGGAATCACCAATTTTTATGCTTTTTATGCCATCGATAACTATGGATTTTCCATCCAGAAAGCGCAAGGATTCTTATTTGCCTTTTTAGTCGCAGGTGCGTTAGGTACGTTTTTTGGTGGTCCACTTGCCGACCGTTTTGGAAAAAGAAATATTATTCTTATTTCCCTTGTAGGGACTGCTCCACTTTCTATCATCATGCCCTTTGTCCCACAAACATTTGCCTTTATTATTTTGATGCTTACTGGATTCATTCTTATGTCAAGCTTTTCGGTAACGGTCGTCTATGCTCAGGAGCTTGTACCTGGGAAGGTTGGCTTGATGTCAGGGTTAACAGTGGGCTTAGCATTTGGAATGGGAGCTATTGGCTCGATTGTATTAGGGTATCTCGCCGATCAGATCGGTCTATCTTTAACGATTATTTTAACAGGATTTTTACCGTTGCTAGGAATACTGACTTTGCTTCTTCCGAAGGATTAAAAGGATGGGATGCCCCATCCTTTTTTTGATCCACATTTTACTCATAAAATCCTAAATTGAAGGCAAAATAGAAAAAGGCTCTTCCAAACAATTCAAAAGGTAGGTGATCAAAATGGGACACTTTAAGGCAATGGCAATAAAGTTTTTAGCAACCTTAGCAATTTTGTATTTTATTTTAGGTCTTTATTACGGGATGACATTTGGGAATGTATTCCTCATCACTTTAATCTTAGGGGTCGTATCCTATTTTGTAGGTGATTTGGGAATTTTGCCGAGGACAAACAATTTTGTTGCGACACTGGCTGACCTAGGGCTATCCCTTGCAGTTATTTGGGTCATGATCTCCCTACTAACTGCCTCAAAAACTGCCTTCACAATGGCTCTTTTTTCAGCAATTGGAGTGGCAGTATGCGAGTATTTCTTCCATAATTATATGTTCAATTTCACAAATAACGGCCGAAATAGAAGGGAATCAACTCGCCCCCATACATTCCAATACCAAACAGAGGCATCTGAAGAGTTCTCGCCAGATTTCAATAACAATAAAAATGACAACGAATAAGCATGAAAGGAAAAAACACAAGCCTCTTCGACTTGTGTTTTTTCCTTTGTCTATTTTTTGCAAGCTTTAAGGAGCTCTTCTATTCATTAAGCCAATCGAAAAACAATCCCATGTCCGCCCTTTGGATATTCCCACTTAATATTTTGGTGAGGGCAGCCAATGCGACAGCTACCACATTCATGACAGCCCTCATAGCCTACCTGCATTCGATTCCCTTCCCATTTGTACACTTCTCCTGGGCAAAAAAGGGTGCATAATTTATCAGGACATTGTGTCTGACAAAGATCGTGATCAAGCACGGTTAAGTGAGACTTAGTGTCAGCCCTGAATCGAGTCAAATATTGTTTTTCTTCAATTGTGGTTGTTGACATTATTTCACCGCCTTCCATGCTCGATAAATATCCTTGATCACACCAAAGGTCCCTTTTTCACTCGTAAAGCTCTTCATGATCTGCTTTTGTTTCTCTTTCTTTGGCGTACCATCGACGGTGAAGAATTTGCTCATGGCCTGATTCATCATCGGTACATATTCCTTGAAATATTGTGGATGATTTTCAAACGTATGGGCAGCATCCTTATATTTTTCGAGATCCTTCATAATAAAGCTATTGTTTAGTGCTTCACGATAGCTATTTAGGCTCGCTTCACTATAATCATTCCGCTCCTTCGCCTTGATCACTGCTTCAGCCGCCATTTTCCCTGAGGTCATGGCCATATTAGACCCCTCACGGTGGATGGCGTTCACAAACTGGGCTGCATCTCCAACCACCAAAACGCCATTTCCTGCCACCTTAGGCACAGAGTTGTAGCCGCCCTCTGGAATTAGATGGGCCAAATATTCCGCTGATTCTCCACCTGCTAAAAGGGGAGCTACCATAGGATGTGTTTTCAGATAATCCAATAAATCATACGGTTTGAGCTTTGCCTTCATCATACTGGACAAGGTGGTTCCCACTCCAATATTCAAGCTGTCTTTGTTGGTGTAGAGAAAAGCGGTGCCTAAATTTCCTTTGGTCGAATCACCAAAAATTTCGATCGTACAGCCTTGATTATCTTCTAAATTGAAACGGTCATTGATTTTGTCCTTTGGAAGATTAATAACCTCCATCACCGTGAGGGCTACCTCATCGGGTCTTAACTCCTTATGAAACCCTAATTCCTTTGCTAAAAGGGAGTTGACTCCATCGGCCAGCACTACTACATCTGCATGAATGTCTCCATCAGGACGATCGGTTCTTACCCCTATTACCTTTCCATTTTCGACGATACATTCTGTCACAACTGTCTCATTGATTAATAGAACGCCCTCTTCGACCCCTTTCTTAGCAAACCATTGATCGAAGGGTGCTCGCAAGACGGTAAAGTTATTATAAGGCTCCACTCCCCATTCCAGACCCTTATAACCGAAGGTAACGGTTGATTCCTGATCCATCATCCAAAAGCGCTGCTCGATGATCGGTCGCTCAAGCGGTGCCTCCTTCCAAAACTCTGGAATTATGTCTTCCATTTGCTTTCGGTAAAGAACGCCTCCCATTACGTTCTTACTGCCCGGATATTCTCCACGCTCAATTTGTAATACTTTTAATCCATTTTTGGCACAAGTATAGGCACAGGCGGTACCCGCAGGACCAGCCCCTACAACGATCACATCAAACTTCTCAGGCATAGTTAAGCTCACCCCCCATGCTTTTCTGTTGCTCTTTAAACTGTTCTATTAACTTCGGTACAATTTCCAATGCATCTCCAACAATGCCATAGGTAGCGACCTCAAATATCGCTGCATTCGGATCCTTATTGATGGCGATAATCAATTCAGAGTTCTTCATCCCCACAACATGCTGAATCGCTCCTGAGATTCCGATGGCAAAATAAATCTTAGGAGTAACGGTTTCTCCTGTTTGGCCAATTTGCAGCTCATGAGGAAGCCAACCTGCTTCAATGACGTCTCTTGTCCCTCCTACACTTGCTCCGATCGTTTCTGCAAGATCATGAATCAACTGGAAGCCAGCCGCATCCCCCATCCCTTTTCCACCGCATACGATGACGTGGGCATCAGCTAGTTTAGCATTTTTTGTTACATCCTTCACAATTTCAAGCACTTTTGTCCGCATCGTCTCTTCTGACAGGTCGATCGTTTCCTCGATAATCTCACCTTGTCTCGTTGCATCAAATGGAAGTGCCTTCATCACCTTTGGCCTCACCGTAGCCATTTGTGGACGATGCTTCTTACATAGAATCGTCGCCATTATGTTTCCACCGAAGGCAGGTCGGCTTGCCTCCAATAGTCTTTTTTCCACATCCACATCTAACATCGTTGTATCTGCAGTTAGCCCTGTGCTCAGATCGGTTGCGATCGCACTAGCTAAATCCTTTCCATTTGGAGTAGCACCAAATAAGAAAATTTCTGGCTTGTATTTCTCAGCAAGATAATTTACACCCTTCATGTAGGACTCTGTTCGATAATCCCGCAATACTGGATGGTCTATGCAATAGACAATATCCGCACCATAACCTATCAGCTTAGAATAAAGCTCTCTTATTCCCTCACCAAGCAAAACACCGGCAAGTGGGACCTCTAGTTTATCAGCAAGCTTGCGACCAGCACCAAGTAACTCGAGTGATACCCCCTCAATTTCACCATCATTCTGCTCAATGAATACCCAAACTCCACGGTATTCTTCAATCATGGATGATCCCCCAATCTATCAATTATATTGGCAAAAATAGCAATTTTTCGTTAATTACTCACATTTAAGAGCTCTTTCCGCTCCATTAGAACCTCCATAAGCTGTGCAATCTGTTCATCTGAGGAACCTTCTAGCATCTTTCCGCCCTCAAGCTTTGGAGGGGTAAACATTTTTCCAACTACTGTAGGAGAGCCCTTTAAACCAAGCTGTGTCTTATCTACCTCGCCCAAATCCGCTACGGTCCAAATATTGGCTTTATATCTAGCAGCCTTAATCATGTTTGGCAGAGGAGAATACTCAATCATGTTAATTTCCTTCTCTACGGTTAACAGACAAGGCAGTTTCACTTGAACCAGTTCGTAGCCATTTGTAAGCTTTCTTTTGACCACTGCCATCTTCTCTTGCTTATTAATTTCACATACTTCTATGACATTCGTCACGGGAGGGATATCCAATCTTCTTGCGATACCTGGACCGACCTGACCCGTATCGCCATCGATCGCATGCTTTCCACAAAGAACCATGTCAATTGGCAGTTCATCAGCAATCTTCTCCAAAGCCTTTGATAATGCATAACTGGTTGCGAGCGTGTCCGCACCAGCAAAAGCACGGTCAGAAATTAGATATCCTTCATCCGCACCAATCTCAATGGATTTTTTAATAACCTCCGTTGCTTGCGGTGGACCCATCGACAAAACTGAAATTTTCCCCTTTCCCAGTTTTTCCTTTAGTTTAACTGCTTCTTGGACTGCGTGCGCATCATAAGGATTCAGGATGGCTGGGGCACTTCGACGGTCAAGCGTGTTCGTCCTTGGATTGATCTTAATTATTTTTGTGTCTGGTACTTGTTTGACACAAACGACAATATGCATGCTTAAAAAAACCCCCTTCTCGATTGGTATTGCTTAATAGTGGATATATTTTGTCATGCCTTCTATAGTCTAGATCCTATAGAACAGAAATGTACAAACGGGTTCATTCTCGTTGAAGGTGAAGTTTCATACTCTATTTGTGCAGAATAATCAAATGGTGTTTGAAGAAAAACTACTGGAAATCTAAGAGGTAAATTTTTAATAGATGATAAATTACATTTACCAACATCATATAAAAAACAATTTGTAACAAACTATGATAAAAATCACACAAGTGCGAATATTTCCCAAATGGATATCTTTTTAGAAAAATAAAAAAAAGGCCCTCTGATAGAACCTTCCCCCAACATTGCTATTTATAATGAATTTACTGGACTATTAAATGTACCGACGGCAGCGTCCACATAATTTGAGTGATCCCCATTCTTATTTCATCTTGTCTCTTTCCTGGTCTTTTAGAATGGCATTGATATTCATAGATAAGTTGATCTAATTCCTGGCTGTAACGAACCGTGTCATCGTTTGTGAAACCCTTTCTCTTAGCGGTTTCCATCATTATCTCTCTCTTTTTTTGAATTTCATCTAGTATCATACTGCTATCGTATCCCACAGTCTTTTCCCCCTAAGTATTCATCCCGTAATCCTTCCAATGACCTATGACTAGAATATTAAACCTACTTGATGAATTATGGCAAGAATTTATACAAAAGTAAATAGAATCGCAATTTTAGACAAAATTTTTATCGAATATTCTCAAAAAGGTTAAGAAACCTTCTGTTTCGGCAATACTTTCGACATTTTCCGCACTTACTTAGGAGGTTTTTATCTATTTCTTAAAGGGTGCACCTTCTATCAACAGCAGTTCTTCTTTAATATTTATGCGTTTTCCTGCATATCCAGTCAATGACTGATTTTTTCCTATGACACGATGACAAGGAATAATTATTGGCAGTCTATTTGCTTTATTGGCTTGTCCGATAGCCCTGACCGCTTTCTCATTACCTATTGCAGCAGCAACATCTTGATAGCTGCTAGTCTTTCCATAGGGGATTGACTGAAGCTGTTTCCATACCTTCATTTGAAACTCTGTCCCTTCAACCTTTAAGGGTAAATCAAATTCTGACCGCTTCCCCGACAGGTACTCCTGTAACTGCCGAGAAGCTTCATTTAATAACGGATGATTTCTATTATTAGTCATGTGACTTGGATTTTCAGATTGTAAAAAGTCCTCTTCACCCATATGGATGGCTACAATCCTCTCATCCTCTATGACAATATAGAGTTCACCTATAATCGTTTGGATGCTTGTGTATTCCTTCATTCTGTCTGTCATCCTTTCGGGTAGGAAGTCTAATCAAAAAAGTAGTCCCTTTTCCTTGCACACTTTCAATTTCAATTTGCCCATTATGTTCATCAATAATTTGATAGGAAACCATCAATCCTAAGCCGGTTCCTTTTTCCTTTGTCGTATAGAATGGCTCACCTAACATCTGTAATTTTTCTGGAGGGATGCCCTCTCCTTCATCCTGAATAGAGATGAGAATCTCTTTCCCCTCTAATAATCTCAAGTTTATCGTAATAAAGCCACCATTTGGCATCACTTCAATCGCATTTTTGATCAAATTTATGAAAACTTTCTTAAGCTGATTAGGTTCACAAACAATGGTAGGGATTTCATCTTCCACTTCGAATTTAAACTGCACATTATGTAATACTGCCTGTGGTTTCAATAATTCAATTGTATCCTTCATGATATTCACAATGTCGCTGTCTATGTATTGAACAACTTTTGGTTTGGCCAAAATGAGAAATTCATTAATAATGGAATCAATTCTATTTAATTCAGATTTTATGACACTAAAATACATAGAGTGATCTTCCTTAATCATATCCTCTAGTAACTGAATAAACCCTTTAAGCGCTGTTAAGGGATTGCGGATCTCATGGGCAATCCCCGCTGCAAGCTGTCCAATCACACTTAGCGTATCTGACTTTCGGAGCTGTTCTTCCATTTTCAGCTTCGCAGTGATATCTCTAAAAGTTGTCAGGTTAAGTTTCGAAAATACATTTCTTCTTGTCGAATACTCAACATCTAAATTTTCACCGTTTCTAAGAGTTAATGATAAAATCCCACTTGATTGTTCCGTGTATTTATGAAGCTGAATTTGTTCTTTGATATGTTCCCTCGTCATCTTATTTCTAGCCAATATAGACAAAATTGACTGCCCTATTAATGCATGCTTCGTTTCGTTCAATAATTCCTCTACAGCGGGATTAACATCTACGATTTCAAATTGATTATTCCAAAGGATGATTCCTTCAATGGAGCATTCAAAAATACTGCGAAACTTTGCTTCTCGTTTCCTCAGCTCCTGCTCCATTTTATAACTATCGGTTACGTTACGCAGGATCGTCATGTGGTGACCATCGACAGAATGAAGCTTTGTTGTGAACTCCAGTATTTTCTTCTGGCCATTAGGCATCAAAAAAACAAGGGAATCTCTGACCGAGCCTTTTTGTTTAAGTTCATTCAATACTTTCGAATATTTTTTCTGACTTAAGCAAACAAAGTCTTCTAGCTTCTTATTCTTTAACTGTTGCTCACTGCTTTCGAAAATTCTGCAAGCGGATTCATTCGCTTCAATGATTCCTTCCTCATTGTTCCAAAAAATAATTCCATCTAAAGCCTCTAGAAATAAATCTCTGTATAGATCTGCATTTTTTTGCACTTTCTTTTCAAGTTCTTGCAATTCTTCATCCCGCTTTAGCTGTGCCAAATCATCTTGCAACCGCCTTTCCTTCATCGTATCCCCCCTTTAAGCATAATCGTGATTGGACCAAAAAATAGAATATAAATCTCATATTCTACATTCACGCTTGAAACACCTCCCATCAATTTGATAAAAAATGGATAGTCGGAACTGCAAAAAATTATGAAATAGAGACCGTCTCACGAGAAACGGCCTCAAATTTATTATAAGAGTGGATTTTCATGCTGTGCTTTTAGACGCTGCCATCTTCTTTCAATTTCTTTTTCAAAATCAGAGAGAATTTCCTTATTTTCTTCCTTCAATAAGTGCTTCGTCTTACCCATATACTTCAACCAGTCGGAAAGAGGAATTTTCTTTTTCTTTGCTTCTGGGTCATGGGTAATGGTAGTAATTCCTTGCTCCACTTCATAGAGTGGGAAGAAATTACAGTTCACAGCTGCTTCCATTATCGTATTTCCATAGCGATCTTCAGATTTCCAGTTTAATGGACAAGTGATAAGAATTTTTCCATAGACCGTACCTACATTTTGAGCATACCACTGCGCTTTAGCAGCCTTCTTCACTAGATCCTGCGGGAATGCTTCCGTACCTGTGAACACATAAGGGATATTGGTTGACGCCATAATTTGTGGGGTATCCTTATGGTGGAAGGCCTTCCCTTTTTGCGTCTTACCAACATTTGTTGTACTTGTCATATTTCCAATTGGTGTGGAGTAGGACATTTGCGAGCCTGTATTCATATAACCCTCATTATCGTACTCAAGGATGATCAGCTTATGGTTACGAAGGGCTGTACCAATAGCAGAACCCATCCCGATATCCATTCCACCATCACCTGTGATCATGACAAAGGTGGCGTCATCTGATACTTGAATTTCTCCTCTACGCTTTAGCTCTAGGAAGGCTTCAACCGTACCTGATAGGGTTGCTGCACCATTTTGGAAAAGATTATGCATCATCGTTTGTTTATGGGATGAATGTGGGTATGATGTCGTTGTTACATAGGCACATCCTGTCTGGAATAGGACCACAACATCGCCTTCAATCCCTTTGAAAAAGAGCTCAAGCCCACCAAAAATTCCACATCCAGGGCATGCTCCATGACCAGATGCAATTCTTTTTGGCTTTGTTGTCAATGCACGAAGTGGGGGTATTTTCACCTTTAGTTTATTTGTTTCCTCATCCATCTTCACTTCGATTAGACCTGAATTATAGACATCTCCATGCTGCGGCTCGATTACTGGCTTAAGGACATTCTCCGGATTTCCTGGCACATGTCCATAATAATCAAATGGTTTCTCTGCATAGCCCTTTTCCATTGCGTCAATGGCGAATTCAAAGAACTTTTCAGCATCATCAGCATAGAAGTCGGTTCCACCTAATCCAAAAACTCTGCTTAACACAATAGTCCTGTTATCCTTGTCCTCCTGCAGAGCTGACTTCACTTCATGAGTGAGGTTTGGACCATGAGCCCCATAGGAATCAGCTCTCTCCCCAACTAGTACAGCTTTTACATTTTTCAATGCCTTACGAATCGCTTCTTGTGGGAATGGGCGGATAATATTTGGACTAATAACACCTGCTTTTATTCCTTGCTTACGCAGCTTATCCACAACATCCTTCGCTGATTCAGCAGCAGAGTTCAGTAGGAATAGGGCTACCTCAGCATCCTCCATTTGATAGAGGTCAAGCACTGGGTATTCACGGCCAGAAAGCTTCGCATATTCTGCTGCTACCTCTTGGAACACATCCCCTGCTGCATACATTGCTTCTGATTGCTGGAAATGGTTATTCGTTAAATCCTTTCCATCCATATGAGCACCAATCGTAACAGGCTTCTTTGGATCACGGATGAAATTATAATCTGTAGGACATTCACCAACAAATTCTTGAACAACTCTTCTATCCTTAAAATAATGGACCTTCCGCTTTTGATGAGAGGTAAAGAATCCATCGTAAGCAACGATTACCGGAAGACGAACCTTAGAATGCTCAGCGATCTTTAATGCCATGATATTTAAATCATAGACCGCTTGAGGCGTTCTTGCTGTTAATATGACCCATCCGGTATTCAGAGCAAAGTATAGATCTGAATGGTCCCCTCTAATATCCAGCGGCCCGCTGATCGCACGGGTCACAAGATTCATAACCATTGGAAAGCGTGTTCCTGATTGTACAGGAAGCTGCTCAAGCATGTACATGAATCCATTCGCACTGGTTGCATTAAAGACACGTGCACCTGTAGCGGCAGCTCCGTAACAAATACCAGCGGAACCATGCTCTCCATCAGCAGCGATGAGTTTGATATCATGCTCTCCACGCGACTTCATTTGGTCTAAATATTGCGCAACCTCTGTCGAAGGAGTAATTGGGAAATACCCCATTAAATGATAGTTAATTTGTGCAGCAGCCATGGCTGCCATTTCGTTTCCTGATTCAAAGGTAGCCACTTGTTCAGCTTGAACTTCTTTTTCCACCATTGCCATTAAGAAACACCTCCTGCTACATATGGAAAGTTCTGCTTCACTCGATGCGCATCCGCATAGCCAATCGTTTCACGTAAATCATTAAGGGCAGTTGTTGGACAAGCCTCCACACATTTTAGGCAGCCCTTGCAATATTGATAGTCAATCCCCTTAAGGAACATTTGCTTTCTGCCGCGTTTGTCTTCTCCTTCTTCCCAAACGAAGCAGAAATCAGGACATACCGTATCACACTGGGCACAGTGAATACATGCACCGAGATCGAGCTCAGGCAAGAAGCCCTGACGTGAGCCACTTAAATCCTTAAGAATACTATTTCCTTGAGCCGTAATTACACCGCCAATAGCTTGAGTTTCATAGCCAAGTCGAGGCTCTGGTCTAGTAAAACTCTTTCCTTCCGCATGAGCTGGTACCTCATAGGTTTTAAATTGGACCTCGTTATAGCCACGATCGAATGTACGAATATTCGGTTCTACTAAGTGAGGATATTTCTTCTCAAAGGTTTTGCGAATAACAGCTCTCATCGAATCTGGATCAAGGAAATCACAAATGCGGAATAACGCTCCTAGCATTGCTGTATTTACCTTTGTACGCTCTTCAACCGCAATCCCTAATGCATCGACAATGGCTAATGTTCCATACTCTAATTGTAAATCCTTCTTAATTTCCTCAAAGCCCCTTGTTGAATTCACTAGAACGATTCCATCGGAATTTAATCCACTTACAACATCAATCGTTTTATATAACGCCTCATGAAAGACCCCAATGACATGCGGCTGCTCAATCGGACTATGATCACGAATTTCTACATCTGAATCACAGAATCGAATGAAGCTTTTCACTGGCGATCCCTTCTTCTCTGAACCATATGAAGAAAAGTTTGATCCGTTAAGACCAAGTCCCAGTACACCAGCCTCAGCAAGCATCTTTCCAGCTAAATTTGCACCTAAACCACCGATAGATTCCAAGCGAATCTCAAAAAATCCCAACTCATTTTTTTTCGGTAAAATAGACATGTTCTCCCTCCCTATATGTACTGTATGAATAGTGTTTTGAGCTTTCTATTGAGCTCTTTCTAAATCCACTTCTTATTTTATTTTAAAAAATTTATTCTTGCTGTGATAAAAATCAAACATCAAACAAAAAATATGTGATACAGTTCTTATTATTTAAATAAAAATCGTGCTTTCAAGCTAACCGATACACAAATATAGTTATATAACAGTTGTATAAATGTATTATAACAGTTTTCTATACTCCTATAATATAGTTAACAGGCAAAAAAATAAGGCATACCGTTTAATCGGCATACCTTACTATATTGATATAAAATTCTTCTTTTTTACAGATCATCAACGACGATATAGGTCATTTTTATTGGTCCATGAACCCCAATAACTGGAATCATTTCGATATCGGCAGAATCACTTGGTCCAGAAATAAAGTTGACACAAGAGGCAATTTGCTCACCGTTTTTCACTTTTTCTCGAACAAATCGAGCTCCTTGAGTCATACGAGGAACAATCGTGCTCTTAGGCATAATGATAATCGAATAATTTGGTAGAAAACTAATGGTTCTTCCTTGATCTTTGCTGCTAAAAAGAACAGCTGTAGCTGACTCAGCCAAAGTAATTTCACTGATGGAAATCCCTACATTTGCCAGGTTCGCTTTTTCTATATTTTCTCTTCCCAAAGTATGATCCCAAACATGTACCTCCGACCCGGATTCTGGCCAGTCTTTTTTCAAAAGCTCGCTTAGACCAAATTGTTCAAATCGCTTATCGTTCCCTACAACGATGGAACCGCCACCATAGCCATCGACAACTTCTTTCAGGGAAGCAACAAGATTGGCTGAATTCGTTTGAACAAATTTTGTATGGATATTATTGCATTGTTGCTTTAATACCTCTACAAGGTCATCTTGTGTTGCATCTTTCAATACTTCATCCTGAGGATTGTATTTCCACTTAGGTCTCTCTAATGAGGTTTTTCTTTCACGACCAAGGCGGTTAGCAATTTGACTTAAGAATGCATCACGATTCTGTATGGTTCCATTCATTATTGATTCCCTCCTTTTGGACGATTTTTGAACCAATCCCGGAAGCTTTGTTTATTTGGTGCTGGAAACTCACGGATTGCAATCCAATCTTTTAAAGGGCCAGGACCTTTAGTAAATTTCTCGCCGTCTGTGAATGGCTTCGTAACAGATGGAACCATCTTCGTTGCAAATTTATAAAGCCCTGATGAAGAAGCCCCCATTCCAAAGGCTTTCATTGCCATTTTTTCTGCAAATGGAGCCTTTCCTTCTCGCTCCACAATCACTTGGCGATGTTTAATCAGTAGCTCATGCAAAGGAATCTTTACTGGACATGCTTCTGTACATGCTCCACATAGAGAAGAAGCATATGGCAATTCTTTATAATCATCATAACCGCCAAGCAATGGGGATAGAACTGCTCCAATTGGGCCGGAATAAATGGATCCATACGTATGGCCACCGACATGGCGATAGACCGGACAAGCATTCACACAGGCCGCACAACGAATACACTGAAGGACAGATTGAAACTCAGTTCCTAGGATGCCAGATCGACCATTATCAATGACGACTAGATGAAACTCCTCTGGCCCATCAACATCTCCTTCATCTCTGGGACCTGATAAGGTCGTTACATAGCTTGTTAGTTTTTTACCAACAGCACTTCTAGTGAGCATACCAACGAGGACTTCCATTTCCTCCATTGTTGGTACAAGTCTTTCCATCCCCATTACGGTAATTTGCGTCTTCGGTAAGGCAGCTACTAAGTCTGCATTACCTTCGTTTGTCACCAAGGTAATGGAGCCTGTTTCTGCAATCGCAAAATTACAGCCAGTGATTCCAACGTCAGCTGTTAAGAACTCTTCACGTAACTTCCCACGGACATAGGCCGCAATATCTTCAGCCTTATCACTATTTTGGTAACCTTGTTTTTCTTTAAACACATCACGGATTTGCTGTCTGTTTTTATGCAAGGCAGGAACAACGATGTGAGACGGAGGTTCATGATCATCAACCTGTAGTATATACTCACCTAAATCCGTTTCAATGACTTCACAGCCCAGATTTTCAAGGGTTGAATTCAAGTTAATTTCTTCCGTTACCATGGACTTAGACTTGACGACTTTCTTTGCTGCTTTTTTCTCGACAACTTCTTTTATATAGCGATTTGCCTCTTCTGGGGTTGAAGCAAAAAAGACATGTCCGCCTCTTTTGGAAACATTCTCACTTAATTCAAATAAATAGTAATCCAAATTCTCCAAGACATGCTGACGAATTTCTTCTGCATGGGAGCGCCAATCCTCCCAATGTCCTAGTTCTTCCGCTTGCTTAAGTCGATTTGTTTGAAATCGATTTTGAGCACTCGAAACTGCTCCCCGCATAAAAGAATCCTGAATATTATCATTTACCCGTTCCTTAAATGGTTGGGTACTTGTTTTCATTGGCATTTGTTTTTCCTCCTTTTCTCAATGTAAAAAAGGTACAACTTATCGACAATTTAGTACTTCAGCAATATGCATGACCTTAATCGGCTTCCCTTGTCTTTGAATTCTTCCACCGATATTCATTAAGCATGCTGCATCTGCACCAATTAAGTATTCTGCCTCTGTCTCTTCAACATGCTCGACTTTTTCATCCACCATTTGCTCTGAAATATGAGCCATTTTAACGGAGAACGTTCCACCAAATCCACAGCACTGCTCTTTAAAAGGAAGTTCAACTAATTCCAAACCTTTTACATTTTTCAATAAAGTCATAGGAGGTTCTTTCACTCCAAGTAATCTTGTCATATGGCAAGAGGTATGGTAGGTCGCTTTTCCTTCCAAGCGTGCCCCTACATCTGTTACTTTTAGAACTTCCACAATAAATTGTGTTAATTCATAAGTTTTATCAGCGAGAGCCTTTGCTTTCGGAAACCAAACTGGGTCATCTTTAAAAATATGTGGATATTCTTTAAAAAAGAATGCACAGGATCCAGATGGTGCCACAATATACTCAGCATTTTCAAAAGCAGTCATCATTTGCTTCATTACTGGAATTGTTTCTTTCACATATCCGCTGTTATAGGCTGGCTGTCCACAGCAAATTTGGTTCTCAGGAAAATCAATCTCACAGCCCAAACGCTCCAACAGCTCAACTGTTGCTTTACCTACATCACCTTGAAACATATCTACTAAACAAGTAGCAAAAAGGGTTACTTTCATTTTCCCCGCTCCTTATAAAACAGTATTTGTCGATCATTTCGATCTATAGTCAACTGGTCATCTGATGACTAAAAATTGGAAACACCAATTTCACTAAATTAATACTACTACAAACAAGCCTTTGTTAGAAAGAGTTTTCACTCAAAACATGACAAAGGAAATTATAACCAGAAAGGAATAAGGGAATAAAATACGAGAAATACAAATAGTTTGAGACCTATTCAATCGCCTGAATAAGCCTCAAACTTTCCATTTTCATCACTGAGATTTCTCAGTATGAACGGTTTCTTCGAAGTATTTTCTTAAAATGTTCTCGACATTTTCAAGATGGGAAAGCATAGCTTCTCGAGCAAGCTCTTCGTCTCTTTTAAGAATCGCCTTATAAATTTCCATATGCTGATCGTACAGCTTTTCACTAGTTGTTTGCTTAGAAAACAGCCACAAGCGGCGTGTTTCCCTCTGGGTTTCAATCATGAGCTCTGAAATTTGATCCATTAAACCAGATAATAATGGATTATGGGCAGCAGCTGATAAGGCAAGGTGAAATTTGAAATCTGCCTTTTCTCCTAACTCACCATCGCCCTGAGCTAACCTCATTTCTTCCAAGACCAATTCCATCGTTTCTAAATCCTTTTCCGTACGATTTCTTGCAGCGGATGCAGAAGCTCCTGTTTCAACAATTTTTCTCACTTCCAACAAGTGACCAATATCCTCTTTATTCATTAAAATCGCAGTTGAAAGTGGAAAAGTGACCTGCTTTGCTTCAAAGCTTCTAATAAATGTTCCTTCCCCTTGTCTCATTTCCACTAGCCCCATCGCCTTCAACGCAGAAAGCGCTTCCCTAATTGCCGAACGGCCAACCTGGAAATTTTCTGCGAGCTGCTGCACGGAATCGAGCTTATCCCCCGGTTTGATTTGCCCGGTTCTAATCATTTCATGAAGTGCTTCAGCAACCTGCTCATATATCTTCTTCGGTTTGATTTGTTTATATTTCAAGCGGTTCACTCCCATATTCTCCCTTGTTCGCTATTAAGATATAGCTCTATTATACATAAAAAATAAAATTTAGCTTGTCAATATTTTTCTTCCCTTTTGAAAAAAAATTTAAGAAAATTTCACAAAGGTGTTGAATTTTGTCGAAATAGAAAATATAATTCATTACATCAAGTCATCTGATGACCACATCATCATGTCCTATGAAAATATGCAAATATGAAAACGATTACTTCACAAAGGGGGAGAGGAGTAACATATTTTTTGGAAAAAGTTGATTGTTAGCGCATTCAAACAATCACTAAAATTTATTAATTGGGGGAAATCATCGTGACATTTCAACAAAACTTCACTGCTGTTGGCGATAGTCTGGCATGGTCCGCTATCGTAGCACTAATTCCAATTCTCTATTTCTTCTGGGCATTAGCCATTAAGAAAATGAAGGGGTATATCGCAGGAATAACAACTTTTCTTATTGCATTAGTCCTTGCTATCGTTGCTTTTAAGGTTCCTGTTGGAACTGCGATAATGTCTGGAACACAAGGTGCCGTATACGGATTACTACCAATTGGCTGGATTATCATTGCATCCGTATTCCTATATAATATGACCGTTAAAACTGGACATTTTGATATAATTCGTCATTCCGTATTATCGATTACAGAAGACAGACGGATTCAAGCATTATTGATTGCTTTTTCATTCGGAGCCTTTCTTGAAGGGGCTGCTGGATTTGGAGCACCAGTTGCGATCTCTGCAGCACTCTTAGTAGGACTTGGCTTTAATCCTTTATACGCAGCAGGCCTTTGCTTAATTGCGAATACTGCACCGGTTGCTTTTGGTGCCATCGGGGTTCCAATCACAGCGATGGAAGGGATAACAGGAATTCCAGCAACTGAAATTTCCAAAATGGTTGGACGCCAATTACCATTCCTATCTGTATTCGTTCCATTTTTCTTAGTATTCATTATGGTAGGTTTTAAGAAAGCACTTGAAGTTATGCCTGCTATCTTAGTTTCTGGTGTATCATTTGCTATCACACAGTATTTAACTTCTAACTTCTTAGGACCTGAATTACCGGATATTCTTTCTGCATTAGTTTCATTATTTGCCTTAGCTATTTTCATGAAATTCTGGCAACCAAAAAATATTTACCGTTTCTCTGCGGAACAGGAAATGGCAGCTACAGCGGCTGCTAAAAGCAAGGGAACACATGACGTTCATTACACTGGGGGTCAAATTTTCAAAGCGTGGTCTCCATTTATTATCTTAACGGCGTTTATTTCTCTTTGGGGAACTCCTACAGTTAAGCTAGCTCTAACTGGCCACTATGAAGGAACAAATGCCATTCTAAAAATAGTTAATTCAATCGGTCATGCGTTAACTTTTATGCCAGAAGTGCCGCTTTTGCATAACAAAGTTCTCAATGCTGCCGGTGACCCGATCGCAGCTGTTTATAAGCTAGAGCTTCTTGGTGCAGCAGGTACAGCGATTCTCTTAGCAGCAATCGTAACGAAATTCATCTTTAAGATGAGCTGGAAGGACTTTTTCATTACATTTGGTCACACACTTAATGAAATCAAGTACCCACTAATCACAATTTGCTCTGTTGTAGCCTTTGCGTATGTAGCCAATGTCGCTGGAATGACAACAACATTGGGAATGGTCCTTGCAAAGACGGGAAAACTCTTCCCATTCTTCTCACCAGTACTTGGTTGGCTTGGTGTTTTCATTACCGGTTCCGATACTTCTGCCAACGTACTATTTGCGAAATTACAGCAGGTTACTGCATCATCAGTTGGCATGGACCCAGTATTAGCACTTGCCGCTAACTCATCTGGTGGTGTAACAGGAAAAATGATTTCGCCTCAGTCCATTGCCGTAGCTTGTGCTGCCGTCGGATTAGCAGGAAGAGAATCTGAATTACTACGCTTCACTGTAAAACACAGTATCTTCCTATTATTCATTATCTGCTGTATTACATTCTTACAAAGCACCGTATTAACTTGGATGATTCCTTAAGAAGTAAGCTCTCTCCCTCTTGGAGAGAGCTTTTTTATCGCTATTTTAGTACCTTTTCTATTCATTTTGTCTACAATAAGATATAATGATATGTCAATATTTATTTCAAAAAGGAGTTCAAGCTCTCAAATGAACATAATCTGTACAACCCTAAACGCAAAATATATACATACAAATTTGGCTATACGATATTTGAAGGCCAATGCCGCACCTGAATTTGACATTCAGCTAGTTGAGTTCACGATCAAGGACCCAACGATGAACATAGTCACCGACCTAATCAAAAGAAAGCCGGACGTCATTGGTTTCAGCTGTTACATATGGAATATCGAAGAAACAATTAAAGTCATTAATATGATCAAGAAAATTGATGCTTCTATTCCTATTGTTGTCGGTGGCCCTGAGGTTACCTACGATGTGCTCGAATGGATGAAAAATGTACCGGAGTTCGACTTCATCGTCATTGGTGAGGGGGAGGCAACCTTCAAACAGCTGCTGACTCAGCTGCAAGGTGAAAATAATTTTTCCAAGGTCCATGGAATTGCCTATCGTGAGGAAGGAAACATTCGCATCAACCCACAGGCGAATAAAATTGATCTTCGAGTCCTTCCTTCTCCCTATCGCTTTGAAGAGGATCTCCCTCATCTTTCAAAAAGAGTGACCTATATCGAAACAAGTCGTGGCTGTCCATTCAGCTGTCAATTCTGTCTTTCTTCTATTGAAATAGGTGTCCGCTATTTTGATCGGGAAAAAATTAAAGAGGATATTCGTTTCTTAATGAAGCATGGGGCCAAAACGATTAAATTTGTCGATCGGACATTTAATATTAGCCGAAGCTACGCCTTGGAAATGTTCCGCTTTCTCATCGATGAACACGTACCAGGTACCGTGTTTCAATTTGAAATTACCGCCGATATTATGAGGCCAGAAGTCATCGAGTTTCTCAATCAAGAAGCCCCTCCCGGCCTTTTTCGCTTTGAAATTGGGGTGCAATCAACCAATGACTATACGAATGAATTGGTGATGAGAAAGCAGAATTTTGAAAAGCTAACACGCACCGTGACCATGGTGAAAAATGGCGGGAAAATTGACCAGCATCTCGATTTAATTGCCGGCCTTCCAGAAGAGGATTACCAATCATTCCGAAAAACCTTTAATGATGTGTTTGCCATGAGACCTGAGGAACTGCAGCTTGGATTTCTGAAAATGCTACGTGGCACCGGCCTACGTCTGCGAGCAGATGAGCATCAATACATCTATATGGACCATGCTCCATATGAAATTCTTGGCAACCGTGTTCTATCCTTTGAGGATATTATCAAAATCAAGCAAGTCGAGGATGTTTTGGAGAAATACTGGAACGATCACCGAATGGATCAGACAATTGAGTATTTAGTATCCAATCTATTCCCTTCCCCATTTGATTTCTTCCAGGAATTTGGTTCTTATTGGGAGGAAAGAGGCTGGGCACGTATCGGTCATCAGTTGGAGGACTTATATAAACGACTGCTCGAATTCATTGAAACGAAGGATTTTGAGGAGTCCCGGGTTGTCATTGATATTATGAAGCTTGATTATCTAACAAGATCGAAATACAAGCCAAGAAAACCATGGTGGGAACCAAGCTACGACAAAAAGCAACGATCGGACATTTATCAAAGACTACTGCAAAATCCAGACCTACTTGAGGAACAGTTTGAGAAATTATCTCTAAACGAAAAGGAACTATACAAGCATACGATGCTAGAAGAAATATCCTTTGATCTACATGAATATATGAACAGCGGAACGATTGTGCCGAGGAAATCACCCATGCTTATTTACTTTGATCCAACCTCTGAGAAGGCGAATTTTTTCTCTTATAAAATAACAGAACACACGATCCAATGATCGTGTGTTCCTTTATTTTGATTTCTTTTTCCCTTGGGATTCCTTGCGGTTTGCTTCAGGTATTTCAAATATCTTACTAGCGTTGAGATCGCCTAACTCATTCCCGAATTCTACGTTAGCTAAATCCTTGGGGGGCTCCTTTTTCTTCATTAGCCCCTCCCCTTTCTTCCCTGCTTTGAATTGCGGTTGAAGCCCTTCATATCATCTTCACCACGAGCAAATTCTGCTGAAAATTCCGCTTCCTGTAAATTTCTCTTTGGTGTTTTGCTATGCTTCTCTACTGCATCAAACTCCGCTTTTCTCTTTGCCATTTACATACCTCCTATCCAATTACTACAGCTATTATTATTTCCATAATCCATTACAATACCCTGCCTTTTATTTCATCCATAATCCTTATGAAAATAGGTTAGGTTAAGATTGAGAGGTGATCTAAAATGAAGAAGAAGCTGAAGAAGGTTACAATCGATGAAACGATGCCACATCAAATCAATGCTCCAGATTTCAAGGGAACCGGAATGGAGGTCATGCCGCCTTTCGTGAACGATTACGGTGTAGTCATCGGAGATAGCAACTACTCCTCTAAGAATTCTCCCCTTGAGAATTGGACGGATGAAACCGATCCTGCCATTATGGCAGGGGATGAATGGGTCCATCCCACGAATGACATTGGTTGGAATACGCCAGAAAATAGAGAGCTAGTAGAAAGCAAAAGGAAGCCCCAGGCATATCCATTTATGCATCCGACTCATGATGTTAGCCATGGAAAGGATTAAGAAAGGTCCAAGGAAATTTCCCTGGACCTTTTCCTGCGTAAAAAGAGCCTACCCTATTATGACTCTTTCCTTCGGATAGTGGAATTTGGTCTTCTCTTCTTTTCCACCGATCATGAATAAGAACGAAGGCAAACCAATTCTACCAATAAACATTAACAGCATAATCACACATTTTCCAAAGGTCGATAGATCAGGGGTGATTCCCATGGAAAGTCCCGTTGTTCCGAACGCCGAGCAAATTTCAAACAGCAACGCCAATAAAGAATGGGTCTCTGAAATCGATAAAACGACTAAAGATACGGAACATAAAATAAAGGCAAGCATCGTAACAGCCAACGCTTTGCGGATATCATCTTCATGCAGTTCCCTACGAAAAACTTTAATGTGACGATTCCCGTTAGCAAAATGATATAAATAAAGAATATTTAAAGCAAATGTCGTCGTTCGAATCCCACCGCCGACAGAGCTTGGCGAAGCCCCGATGAACATCAAACCGCTCATCACGATCAATGTTGCCTGCGAAAATGTACTGACATCAATCGTTGCTAACCCTGAGCTCCGAGTTGTGGCAGATTGGAAAAGGGCATAAAAGAATGACTCATGCCATGATGCCCCCCGAAAAGCATGGTTCCACTCTAACAGTAGAATCACAATAGTACCAAACACCAATAAAGCCAAAAACGTTATAGAGGTTAATTTCGCAAATAGTGAAAAACGAAAGATTCGGCTGTTATCTCGGTGCATAAGAAATTGTTTTAACTCGATTAAAACCGGAAAACCAATCGCACCTAGAGTAATTAATATAATGTTTATAAGCTGTACAAAATAATCATTTGCATAAGGGATAAGCGACTGCCCAGTAATATCAAAGCCCGCATTAGTGGTTGCACTAATCGAAGCAAATAGTCCATGCAAAAAAGCGTCCTTCCAATCGGGATAAAATTTTAGAAAATAAACACCCAAAATTAATGTGCCTAATAGCTCGATTAACAAAATGATTTTTAGGATATCCTTCATTAAATTAACCAAGCCAGAAAGATTCGGTTGATTTTGATCAACCATAATTAATTGCCGTTCCTTTAACCCAATTTTCTTCCCTAATAGGAGCCAGAAAAATGTACCCAGAGTCATGACTCCAATTCCACCTAATTGGAATATCAATATTAGGACAAAAATACCGAATACACTGTAAGTTTCAGAAATATTTACTACCGTTAAACCAGTCACACTAACAGCACTAACCGCTGTAAAAACGGAATCAATAAAAGATACCTCAACACCAGGTAGATGAACGGCAGGTATTCTTAGCATCAATACTGAAATCGTGACAGCTAACATATAATACCCAACTATAATTCGAGCTGGAGTCAGTTTTTTCAGAAATAATTTCAATTGAGTCCTCATTATATTTGTTCCTTCCTAAGTCATTCCGACATCCTCTCTTTTCCTATCCCCTTATAATAAAGAAAAACTTCTCTTTTTTAAAGCACTTATCAAGAAATTTACACATTTTCACTCATTCTTCTATAATGAAAGAAATAGGAGGAAACTGTGATGCTAATAAAAGAGCTTGCTGAAAAAATTGTCGTAGAGGTACGCCGATTATTGAACGAGGATATCATTGTCGTCGATACGAAAGGACAAATTATGGCTAGCACCGATCCAAATAGGGTCAATACCTTTCACGAAGGAGCTCTGATCGCTTCAGAAAGAAAAGAAAAACTGGTGATCACCGAGGAAGACCAAGCAGTACTTAAAGGGGTAAAAGCTGGCATTAACCTCCCCATCTTTTTTCAAAGGGATGTTGTAGGGGTTATCGGGATAACTGGAAATCCGGATGCGGTATCTCCATTTGCTGAAATTATTCGAAAAATGACTGAACTCCTTATTAGTGAGAGCTACTATACCGAGCAGTTTGACTGGCAATCCCGTTCCATAGAGGCCTTCCTTCTTGATTGGATTCAATTAAAGGAATGGAGCGAATCCTTTATCGAGCGGGCAACATTGCTCAATATTGATTTAAAGGTGGATAGACAGGTGATGATTGCAGAGGTAGGTGGAGACCCTCAAGCCCTTCATCGTGATTTATGGCTCTCCATTCTGTCCTGGGACGAACGTGGGCAGAACGAAATTATTTCGAGATGGGGAAATAAACGAATCATTTATCTTTTAACCCCGTCTCAAAGAAACCGTGACACCCGTAAGAAAGCGCTAAGATTCCATGATTTTTTACTCAACCGTTTCAAATGTGATGTCAGTGTTGGCGTCGGTTTGATCACAGCTCCCTCAAAGCTTAAGCAGTCTTATCATCAAGCAGAGAGAGCATTAAATGCACGTGATTCCGAAGGAGCACTGGTTTTTGATGAAGATTTGGCTTTGGAAATGATTTTCGATGACATCAAACAGCAAACGAAAGAGGATTTTGTCAAAAGAACTATTAACCCTCTATTGGCAGAACCTGAACTCCTTGTTACACTTAGAAAGCTGATTGAGAACCATTTTTCCTTAAAGAAAACCGCTCAGGCACTCCATATTCATATTAATACCTTGCACTATCGCTTAAAAAAAATGACAGAATTGACCGGATTGAACCCAAGAAACATCGATGATTTTTTTACTCTTTATTTATCCATTATTTTCTTAGATAAACATATAAAAAAAGGTAGAAATCCTAATTGAATTTTGTATAATCATCCATAGCGGCTTCCCCCGCTTTTTTTTATACTTATAGTATTAAAGATTTTTATATACCGTACTTTTTCGAAAGCGCTTTAACTTAAGAAGGGGGAAATTGCTCATATGATTAACGCAGAGATCAAAAAGATGATCGTCGACATTGTGGGTGAGGAGAATTTTGATGACAGCAAGGTAGGAAGACTTACGTATTCTTATGATGCGACACCGGATATGCAGTCCATGCCAGATGCTGTTGTAAGTCCAAGAAACACAAAAGAAATTTCAGAATTGGTAAAAATCTGTAATGAATATAAAATTCCGATCGTTCCAAGAGGTACAGGTACAAACCTTTGTGGAGGAACTTGCCCAACTGAAGGTGGGATTGTCTTCCTTTTTAAGCATATGAACAAAATTTTGGAGCTTGATTTGGAAAATTTGACAATGACGGTGCAGCCAGGAGTCATTACCCTAGATATTATTAATATGGCGGAAGCGAACGGCCTATTCTATCCACCGGACCCAGGTTCGATGAAATCTTCCACAATCGGAGGAAATATAAGCGAAAACTCTGGTGGACTTCGAGGATTAAAATATGGGGTAACTAGAGATTATGTGATGGGATTAGAAATCGTACTAGCAAATGGCGATATTATTCGTACAGGAGGAAAACTCGCCAAGGATGTTGCCGGCTACGACCTAACGAGACTTTATGTCGGTGCGGAAGGAACGCTTGGCATCATTACGGAAGCGATTCTTAAGCTTGTTCCAAAGCCTGAAACGAAGAAAACGATGCTCGCTCTTTATGAGGACCTTGAAGCAGCGGCACGTACAGTTTCGAAGATTATTGCCAATCGAATCATCCCAGCAACGCTAGAATTCCTTGATCAGCCAACGATTGCAGCTGTTGAGGATTATGTAAAAATTGGACTTCCTACAGAAGCAAAGGCTGTTTTACTGATTGAACAAGATGGTTCACCTGAACAGGTAGATCGAGATATCTTAAAAATTGAAGAAATTTGTAAATCAGAGCAAGCCGTTTCTGTTCAAGTTGCCAAAACGACCGAGGAGGCGGAGGCTTTAACAACAGCTAGAAGATGGGCTCTATCTGCCATCGCTAGAATTAAGCCAACAACCATTCTCGAGGATGCAACCGTACCACGTTCCGAAATAGCTAGAATGGTAAGGGCCATTAATGAAATTGGTGCTAAATACAACCTACAAATTTGTACCTTTGGACATTCAGGTGACGGAAATCTTCATCCTACCGTCCCTACTGATGCGAGAAATCGGGAAGAAATGGAGCGGGTTGAAAAAGCCTTTGAAGAAATTTTTATCAAAGCCGTTGAATTCGGTGGAACAATTACTGGAGAGCATGGTGTCGGTGTGATGAAAGCACCTTATCTTGAATTGAAGCTTGGTGAGGCAGGAATTGCAGCGATGAAGGCCATCAAGGCAGGACTCGATCCAAATAATATTATGAATCCTGGTAAGATGTTCGCGAAAGATACTAGAAAACGTGTGGTGGTTGGAAAATGACAACAGTGCAAGAACAACAAACAATTCAAACAGAATTCAAGAACCGTATGAACGAAGACGAACTACTGAACTGTATGCGCTGCGGCTTTTGCTTACCATCATGCCCAACTTATATCGAATCGGGCTTTAAAGAATCCCATTCTCCCCGTGGCCGAATTGCGTTAATGAAGGCGGTTGTCGATGGATTAATCGAGCCAGATGAAGATTTTGAGAAGTCGTTAAATCAATGTCTTGGCTGCCGTGCCTGTGAACCTGTTTGTCCATCTGGCGTCAACTATGGTCATCTACTTGAGGAAGCACGAGATATTATCAATCAAAATAAAAAGCATAGCTTACCTGTTCGCACTGTTCGCAAGGTCGTGTTTGATGGACTTTTTCCTCATCAAAATCGCATGAGAACCGCAATGGGCTTATTGGGATTTTACCAGCGCTCTGGCCTGCAAAAGGTAGCAAGAGGAACTGGCATTATGAAGCTATTCCCTGAATCATTAGCTACGATGGAAAGAGTGCTGCCAAAGGTTCCATCGATGAAGGAAATGAAAAACCGACCTGAATTCTTACCTGCAGAAGCTCCAAAAACGAAGCGAGTTGCCTTTTTCACTGGCTGTTTGATGGATACGATGTTCCTTGAGACAAATAATGCGACCATGAAGCTATTACAGCTCGCTGGTTGTGAAATCGTTATTCCAAAGGGTCAAAATTGCTGTGGTGCCCTGCATGGACATAGCGGTGAGAAGAGTGGCTCAAAGGATCTGGCAAGAAAAAATATTCAAGCCTTTGAAGATTTGGATGTCGATTACATTATCACGAATGCGGGTGGCTGTGGAGCCTTCCTTGTCGATTACGACCATCTTCTGAAGGATGACCCGGTATGGAAGGATCGTGCCATTGACTTTAAGAATAAAATAAAGGATATTACACAAATATTGTATGAAGTTGATTTTCATAAAAAGGTCAAACTAGAGCTACCATACCAAATTGTCACCTATCAGGATTCCTGTCATTTGCGAAATGTCATGAAGACAGCTGCAGCACCACGTGCCCTTTTACAAGCGATTGAAGGAGCAGACTACAAAGAGATGAAGGATGCTGATCGCTGTTGTGGCTCAGCAGGTATCTATAATATTGTCGAATCAGAAATGTCGATGCAAATTTTGGATTATAAAATGGAGCAAACAAAGTCAACTCATGCAACAACGGTCGTGACCGCAAATCCTGGCTGTCTTCTTCAAATGAAGCTCGGGATTGAAAGAGAAGGCCTTAGCGATAAAATGAGAGCCGTGCATATTGTTGACTTATTGCTGGAGGCTGTAAAGTAATAAAACATGTAACAAGAGCGGGAATATTCCTGCTCTTTTTTTTGTGAATAGTTCATTGTCGGTGGTATACCTGAACGAGTCTTTGCTCATGGTTTTGGAGCAACAACGAAGAGAAGGTATGCTACCGACTATTATTAAGCAGGCTCATAATGGTTTTTTGTCATATTTTCCACTTATGTATTTTGAGCTTTCTCAAATAATAAATACACAGAGATTAATCTTCTGTAAATTATTTAAGGAGCTGAGAGAAATGGCAAGAAGCAGCAATAAGCTATTAGTCCCTGGGATTGAGCAATATTTAGACCAGGTTAAATATGAAATCGCACAGGAATTCGGAGTGACACTTGGTTCTGATACCGTTTCCCGAGCAAATGGATCCGTTGGTGGAGAAATCACGAAACGACTTGTTCACCAGGCTCAAGCACAGCTTTCTGGACAAAACAAATAATCCCCACAAATAACCATAATAGATGGCAAAGAAGTCCGGCAACAGCGCCGGACTTCTTATTTCCAGTTTTCCTTTTCCTTTTTAGCGTCGTTAGCTCGGTTCGGTTTTTCATCCTTTTTCCCTTTGCTATTGGACTTTCCATTATGATTGGATTGATTTTTATTACGGGAAGGGTTTTTGTCCCAGTTATGCTTCTGATTTTTATTCTTATATTGATCAGAATTCCCCTGATTCTTCCCCGCTTTTTCTTCTTTTAACTTATCTTCTTGACCCGGTCGTTGGTCTCTTCTTGACTCATTCTTATTATTCTTAGATGGATTATGATCTATTTTGTCATGAGGAGCTTTGTTCTTATTTATTTTTTCCTTTTTGGCTTTCCCATTGTTATTTGGGGTCTGCTCCTTTTTTGTATTCTTTTCAATTACTGGCTTTTGTTGCACAGTACGACTTTCCTTTTGTCGAGAATCTTCCTTGTTCTTTCTTGTGCTTTCGATTTGTTCAAGCTTACCCTTTTGTTGCTCCGCCATCAGCTTCCCAGTTGAAACTCCAGCTTCTAGAGCCGTTTGTCTTTCCTTTTTGGTGGCCTCAAAGGTGATAAGCTCTCCCTTATCTTTCGTAACCGCTTCCTTCATTTCTCCTATAGCGGCCTCAAGCTTCAGATCACTCTTCTCGTTAATCCCTCCTGTGTGGACAGTGCCAACAATTACTTCCTGTTCCCCTTTAAGATAACCGTTTGTTTTCAGGCTCTTCAGGATATAGCCTGTTACTTCATGAATATCTTTGTTTCTCCACTTAGGCAGATCAGCAATAATTTTCTTCCCACTATCGTTGTAGGAAATCAACTCGATTACGGCTAAATCCTCGTTAACACCCAGTTCTATACTAGGATTAACATCAATGCTCATATAGGCGTATACTTCATCCTTGCCAATCGGGATAAAAGTAACTAGTGCAAGGATACAGGCGATAGCAAATGCGACAACCGACTTTCCTTTCCACACCTTTACATTAGAAAAAAATGTTCCTCTATCTTCCACTGGAACCAAAATTTCTTGTCCGATTTGATAATCGTTGCTTTTTTTTCTAACTTGAAGGAATTCACCATCGGGGGTTAACAATGTTAAAAAACGTTCATTCATTTCCATAATAATTCCTTTGATCACGTTTCTAACACCCCTTTTATATAATCTCGTAAGTAAACATAATCGCCCATCAAAATCAGCGACATGGCAATAATATATTTCCGGTTTCTTTCAATTGTTTTTCTGCTTACCTGTACCAATTCTTCTAATTGTTTGATTGGAAGCTTTCTTTTTTCTAATAAAAAGCTCTTTAATTCTTCCTTCTGTACGACGATTTGAGCCACTTCCATGGCACTTTTCCTGGCATCAACATGTTTTGGAGAGTTCTTTACTAAATCCTCGAAGGTTAAGCCATATTCCCGGAGTACATGAGCAAATTGGATAATCTCATGCTTTCTTAACTCCACGTCTAATTCCTTTTGAAATGCATCAATCGACACCTTCGCTTCAATAGTCGATTGAGGATTTTCATCGTCTTGTTCTTCACTTATCTCAAAGCTCACATTCCTATGCTTGATTTGAGAACGAATATAATCAATCACTCTTCGTTTTATAATGACATCAGCAAACTTCAGCATAGAGCTGCCTTTTGTTGGTTCGAATTTCTCAATCGCTTCGTGAAAGGCGATTAACCCAATACTAAATTCATCATCTATTTCACTAATATACCTTTTGCAAACGGCTGAAACTGATTTTGCAATGAATGGCTTATAAGCTGTAATGAGTTCGTTTTGAAGTGCCAAATCACCTTTTTGTATGTATAAAACCGTTTCCTCAAGTGATTTTTCCTTCTTTTTGGTCAAGAACAATAAACCAAGCACAGTCTCACCCCTTTTTGATCACATCTATATATTACGATATGCTTGGTCTTTTTTTAAGGGTAAGGTTTTGGAAATGTGAATCCTGTGACCTGAGGTGAGATGTTTGAAGCTCCACCATAATGGATGGAGCTCCTGAATGGGCTTATTTATCTTTACCGTGTTCCTTTTTGCTTTGGTCCTTTGAATGACCTTGACCATGTTTCTTTTCTTGCTGCTTCTCAGCATGCTTTGCCTGCTTTTCAGCTTGTTTCTCCTGTTTCTTTATTTCTTTTTCAACTCGCTTGCCTTCCTTTGCTACTTGTTTCTGTTCCATTTTAACTTGTTTCTGTTTAGCCTTTTCCTGCTGTTTTATTTCCTTGATTTCTTGTCTTACTTCTTTCACCCTGTTCTTCTGGTCTTTCTTAATACTTTCAACTACACGTTCATCTTCAACTGATTTCTCAGTAGCTTGCTCATCCTTAATAACAGGAGGCTCTACAACTTCTGGCGCCTTTGCAGATGGTTGAGTACCGTCTTCCTCCTTTATTTCATTCGGAATGTCAACATCAGCAGCGGAGTCATCGTCTTTATTGGCGTATTTTTCTTCTATCTTTTCAAGCTTCTTCGCGAGTTTTGCATAGCTTTTTTCAATGTTTCTTTGAAGTGCTGCCTTTGCAACCGGATTCTTTACCTTTTCTAGGGCTGCTTTCAAGGCAATAATATTTTGGGAAATGAGCTTTTCCACTTCATTATAAGAATCCTCAACAGTTGTCTCCTCATCCGTTTTCGGTGTCATCGTTTCTTCCGTAGTGGAAGCTTCTTCGTCCTTTGGAGTGGAGTCGTCATCTGTCACCTTCGAATTCTCCTCCTTTTCTTCAACTGTAGAAGACCCACCTTCCACTAAATCTCCCGCACTATCTAGATTCTCGAGCGCTTTTTGGATAGTCTCCAGCGCTTTATCCTCTTCTCCATTTTTGAAAAGAGCCTCTGCTTCCGCCAATCGTTCAGATGCATATGTAGTAAATAGTTTCGCTTCCTCTTCGTTATCGAAGGTAAAGGCGAGCTTTATTTTTTCTAAGACTGTTTTTGCAAAATAAAAGAAGTCTCCAGGAAGAAGGGAGGGAGCTTCCGTATTTTGATCAACTGTTGCTTCATTACCATCTTCGCTTGTTATGCTATTCACATCAGTCTCAGCGTTCTGATTCACTGCTTTTGTATCATCTACAACTGTGAGGCCAAGCCCATTATCTTCAGCAAATGCTGGTGTTGTGGAGAATACCAAAAATCCTGTTGCTGCTATTGCGAGTAATTTCTTCGATTTTTTGTTCATCTTCTTTCACCTCATGATTTTTTTTAAGGCGGCCGCCATCTATTAAAGAGATACGCATGAGCAAAATCCATTTTGGGGGTTGGGAAAATAAAAAAACAATAATTCGACATTTCTAGTACCAGAAATGGACGCAAAAAAAAGCAGCCGATAGAGTAGCTGCTAAAGTGAATGCTATAGTTTTGAAATTCTAATCCCTGTAAACCCAAAGAAAAGTGTAATAATAGGAGATAGGAGACAGAAGAAGGCATATGGTACATAATCAATCGTATCGACACCTAGAACTCCTGACAAAAAGACTCCACAAACTCCCCATGGAACGAGTGGATTGATCACCGTCCCTGCATCCTCCAAGATTCGGGATAGATTTTTTAGATGAAGCCCTGCTTTTTTAAAAGGCTGCTCAAATGCATTTCCTGTTAGAAGGATCGATAAATATTGCTCTCCTACTAAAAAATTGATACCAATGGCAGTTGTTACCGTTGAAAGAACTAGAAGTGGCACTTTATATAGGAAAGCGGAAATGGCATTTAGGAGAGCATCCATAATCCCAATTTTGAACAAAAGCCCTCCTAAAGCTAGTGCAAGGAGCACGAGCGACATAGAAAACATCATGCTTTCCATCCCTCCTCTGCCTAAGAGCACATCGATTTCTTCCACACCACTCTTTATTTCAAAGCCGCTAAACAAGAGCTTAATCATAACTGCAAAGTTAAAATTCTCCTGAACGAAAAATGTCAACACTAATGATGATAGAATTCCTGCGGATAAAGTAACAATGGACGAAACTCTTTTGATTGCCAAAAATGTAAGCACAAGAAATGGCAAGATAGAGTATAAATGTACGAGATTTAAAGAGCGTAAGGTTTCTTTTAATAAAGAAATCTTCTCAAAGCTAGCCGATGCTTCAGCTGGAGAAAGTGCAGCAAAAAGGACAAAGGATAACAGGAAAGCCGGAACCGTTGTCCACATCATATTTTTGATATGCTCGAATAAATCTACCTTCACAGTCATCGAAGCGAGATTCGTTGTATCTGATATGGGAGACATTTTATCACCAAAGAAAGCCCCCGAAATAATCGCCCCTGCTGTAATAGGCAATGAGAAATCCAAGGCTGAGCTGACACTCATAAAGGCAACGCCTAAGGTTGCAGCAGTCGTTAGTGAGCTCCCAATGCTAATGCCAATTAGTGATGTCACTACAAACACAACACAGTAAAAAAATTTACCGTTTACAAACTCTAATGCAAAATAGATGAAGGTTGGAATCGTGCCACTTGCCATCCAGCTGCTAATCAGCATGCCAATAAAAAAGAAGATCATCACTGCGCCAAGCCCAGATTTTGCCCCTTCAATCATCCCACTCTCTAAGTCCTTAATGGAAACCTTTTTGATCATTCCATATAAAAATAGCAAAAAAATTGCGAGGACAATCGGAATATGTGGAACAGCTTCGTATTTGATTATAAGAAAACTAACTCCTCCCAAAATAAGCAAGGTTAGTAGAATAGCCTCCAAGAAAGTTAGTTTTATTATTGCTTGCTCCTGTCTCATCGCCTTATCCCTCGTTCAAAAATATTTTCGCACTGAAACGCTTTTTAGCATTAAAGCAAAGAATAACATTATATTAATATATGATTAGGACGGATGTCAATGTAAAGCCAAAATAAAAAACGACCCATATTTGAGTCGTTTTCCTTGTATGTTACTGGTAATCATCCATCGGATTGTATAATTTGATATCAGGATTTTTGTCCTGGAACCATCGGAGCGCAAAATCATTTTCAAAAAGGAAGGCTAATTTTCCATAGCGATCCTTCACAAGAATACTTCTTTGAGCAGATAGGCTTTCATTCACGGTTTCATTTTCGACCCATCTCGTGATTTTCGAGCCTAACCGCTCCATAATCACTTCGACATTGTATTCATTCTTCATGCGGTGCTCAAAGACTTCAAATTGTAGCTGACCGACTGCCCCTAATAAATAATCCTCGTTTCTAACATTCCGAAATAGCTGAATCGCTCCCTCTTGCACTAACTGCTCGATTCCCTTGTAAAAATGCTTTTGCTTCATGACGTTCTTTGCGGTTACACGTACAAACAGTTCCGGTGTAAACTGCGGTAATCTCTCATATTGGAAATCATTCTTGCCCACGGTCAACGTATCTCCAATTTGGTACATACCCGGATCGTACAAGCCAATGATGTCTCCACTTACAGCTTCCTCAACTGTGCTGCGATCATCCGCCATAAACTGTGTAGATTGAGCAAGCTTTATTTGCTTGTTCAATCTCGGTAAGTTGACCGTCATGCCTCTTTCAAATTTTCCTGAACAGATGCGTAAAAAGGCAATTCTGTCCCGATGAGCTGGATTCATGTTGGCTTGAATCTTGAAAATAAATCCAGAAAACTCTTCAGACATTGGATCGATTTTACCCTCGGTTGAATTTCTTCCCTGCGGGGGTGGAGCGAATTGTAAATAGGTTTCAAGGAAGGTTTGGACGCCAAAATTTGTTAAGGCACTTCCGAAAAATACAGGTGTTAGTTCACCATTCTCGATTCTTTCTCGGGAAAATTCATTTCCAGCCTCATTTAACAGCATAATTTCTTCAAGCGTCTGGTCATAGAGACCGCTTTGCTTAAGAGGGTGCTCCCCTTCAATTTCTCCATCCTCATTAAGCTCCACATAGCGTTTGTCCTCGTCCACACGAAATTGCTCAATTCGCTTATAGTAGCGATCATAGATCCCTAGGAATTCCTTGCCCATACCGATTGGCCAGTTCATTGGATAGGATTCTATTTCCATGACCTCCTCAAGTTCTGCAAGCAGCTCTAAAGGAGTTCTGCCTTCTCGGTCTAGCTTATTAATGAAGGTAAATATCGGAATCCCACGCATGCGGCAAACCTTGAACAGCTTTAAGGTCTGCTCCTCAATTCCTTTTGCTGAATCGATAATCATTACAGCACTATCTACAGCGGTTAATGTTCGATACGTATCCTCACTAAAATCCTGGTGTCCTGGGGTATCTAAGATGTTTACACGACAGTTTTGATACTCAAATTGCATCACGCTTGATGTTACTGAAATCCCACGTTGCTTCTCAATTTCCATCCAGTCACTTGTTGCATATTTCCCTGTCTTTTTCCCTTTCACTGTACCAGCATCACGAATGGCTCCGCCAAAAAGAAGAAGCTTCTCGGTCAAAGTTGTTTTCCCAGCATCCGGGTGAGAAATAATTGCAAAGGTGCGACGGGATAGTACCTCATTCTTAAAGTCATTACCCATAAATAGTTGTATCCTTTCCATCTATTCATTTCTTAACGATGTTTGTTAGCTCTTCAAAAAAACTTGCGACGCTATATTATAACAAATTCTCACCCTTTTATGTAGCTCTTAAACATGATTGTTTTGAACAAAAAATAAATACGATCACACAAAGAAAGCAGGGTTTCCCCCACTTTCCTACAGTCCGAAAAATCTAAAATCTCCTTTTGCTTAGAGAACTGTCTTGGTCCAGCGCTTCCGCTTTTCTAATTACCACTTAAAGCATGCAGCTCCGACAATAATTAAGAGAATGAAGAGTACGACAATTAAAGCGAAGCCTCCGCCGTATCCGAAGCCACCGCAACCACCAAAGCCGTAGCCACCAAAGCCTCCATATCCATAACCGAATGGCATTATATCCCCTCCTTTAACATGAGTTTTTTAGTAAAATCCGCCGTAACCCCAAGAAGCACCGATTATAATTAATAAAATAAACAGTACTACTACTAGGGCAAATCCGCCGCCATATCCATATCCATCTGACATATTTTAGACCTCCTTATTGTGAGTCAATATATCCTATTCAGCGAATGTGGAATCGGGAATAGACAAACGCACATTTTTCAGGACGATCAACTATGCAAATCGAGACAAATAATCAAAATCCAACCTACTGTACTGGGATAATAAATAGGCGGATTTCTTGGCATTTGGTTTTCTCAATGTGTTCAGCGCTTTAATCATCTCTTCCTTCGTTCTTATCCCTATTCCATGTCCAAAATACTGATTCCTTCCCAAGTACACTGCATTTTCACCTATCCAAACAGGGTGGAGAAAATCGGGATTATGAAAGTACAAAACATCTCCAGGAATAAATTCAGTCCCTACTTTGGTAATTATTCTTAAATCCTCATCATAGCTCCAATCCCAAACCAACAAATTTTGAAATAGTTGATTAAATGCCGACGGGTTGATAGATTTTAGAACAGCATAATAATAGATAATGACAATGGCAGTGGAGCATTCAAACCCATATTTTTTTCCATTTTTGAAAATATCCTCGATGGCTTCAGACGGTTTGGCAAATGGCTTCAATCGGTAGCCTCTATACGTCTTTGTCCAAAATTGTTCGTTAAACTTCGAATTATAAAAAACAGTGAATTCTGCCCCACTCTTAGCCAGCTCTTTCGCCGATTCGATAATATTCCTTCTTAATAGCAGTTCAAAGTTTAAGCTTTGCCAAGATCGATAATAATGGGGGAGGTCACTTTTTTGCAGTTCCTCGTATATATTGGCTTCCGTTTCAGGAAGATTCGCCGGCGCTTTTTTCTCTAATAAAGTACCCATCATAATAATCATTTTGGGCAGCACTCCAATACTCTTTTTCTTTCATCCTATGCGACCTATCGTCAAGGTGGATGGGCTTATTAGGTAGTCCGTTTGAGACCTTTCCAAAAAAACTTGTCCTTCTCCGTGGGGTACAAGCATAGAATAGAATGGTGAAAAATAAGGGGGAGGTCACTATGTTTCAATTCCTTGAAAAAGCAATTATCGGGATGGCCTTGTTAAGAATGTTATCTGGTAGTATTGAAATTTTTGCTGCCTTTTTATTTTTGAAGGTAAATGAAGTGGAGAAAGCCTTAATCATCAATAGCTCCTTGGCATTAATTGGTCCGATCATTCTTATACTTACAACGACAATTGGACTCTTCGGGGTAGCTGAAAAGGTATCTCTGACAAAAATGCTTTGGATCATTTGTGGAGTCGGCCTGATTCTTTATGGGGTGAAAAGCTCATAGGTGTTCTCATACACATCTTTCCACATTAAAAGACCAACTCGGTCTTTTTTTATTGACTACTATTAATCGTTACCGTATTATTATAAATAGTTATCAAAACTACATATTAAAGTATGGAGGTATGAAAATGAAGTACATCCGTGAACCCATTAATGGTTTGACACATTTAAGTGGAGCAATCTTATCCTTTGTGGCACTTTTAGCTATGGTCATTAAGGCAGCAATCACTACAGAATCAGCTCTTTCCATCACCGCTGTGATTGTGTTTGGGGTAAGCATGATCCTTCTCTACTCAGCATCAGCGACATATCATATGGTCATCGCGAGGGACAAGGTGATTGCCTTCTTGCGAAAGTTGGACCATTCCATGATTTTTATCCTAATTGCTGGAACCTATACCCCATTTTGCCTGATTAGCTTGAATGGCATGACTGGCTGGTTGTTATTTTCAATCATCGTTTTTGTAGCTTTAACTGGCGTGCTTTTTAAAATGGTTTGGTTTCACTGCCCTAGATGGCTTTCAACTTCCATTTATATATTGATGGGTTGGATGGTTATTTTTGTCGCCTCCCCGTTGTCCAAGGTATTAAGCTCAACTGGATTATTCCTACTCGTACTGGGAGGGATACTTTATACCGTGGGGGGAATCATTTACGCAGCAAAACCCAATTTTCTAAAATCCAAACATATGGGGTTTCATGAAATTTTCCATATTTTCATCATGCTTGGTACAACCGCTCACTTTCTTTGTGTGTATATGTATGTCCTTTAAATTGAAAACCGTTGAAAAAGCAGGTACTAACAAAATTACCTATAATAAACGAAAACAGGTGCTGACTCTCCTATGAGAATCAACACCTGTTTATATTTCTACTCCCCTTTAATCATGAGGAGCTTTTGCTTTAAATTATTTTCCATCGCAGCAAGCTCGTATTCTGCCTGGCGACGTTTGTGACGTCCTTCCTCTTGAATACGCATCGTCTCTTCAAGTGTCGAAATCAGATTTTCCTGTGTCTTTTTCAGGGTTTCGATGTCAACTAGTCCTCTCTCATTTTCCCGCGCTGTTTCGATCGTATTAGCCTTGAGCATTTCTGCATTTCGAAGCAATAGTTCATTCGTCGTCTTAGACACCTGTTTTTGCGCTTCGACCGCATGACGCTGTCTGATTAAGGTTAAAGCAATCGCCACCTGATTTTTCCACAAAGGAATTGCCGTTAGAATAGAAGATTGGATCTTTTCGACCAATGCCTGGTTTGTATTTTGAATCAGACGGATTTGTGGTGCACTTTGAATAGTAATTTCCCGGCTTAATTTCAGGTCGTACAGACGTTTGTCCAAACGGTCAGCAAACTGAATCATATCGTTCACTTCTTGGACTTTCATTTGATCGCCCGTGGCTTCTGCAGCCTTTTTTAGCTCAGGGATCGTCTTCTCATACAATTCCTCAAGCTTTATTTCACCAGCAGCGATGTAGACATTTAACGCATTGAAATAATCCTTATTGTTATCATATAGCTTCTCTAAATAATGAATATCACTCAGAAGCGTGTTCTTGCTTCGTTCAAGCTGCACACTGATACGGTCAATTTGCGCACCCGTCTTCTGATAGCGGGATAACACCTCTTGAACAGTTGAAGAGATTTTGCCAAACATCTTTGATAAAAAAGATGGCTTCTCAGGCTTTAGATCATCAGGGTTAACGCTGTTCAGCTTTTTCATGAGATTGCTAATAATCTCCCCAACTTCCCCGACATCCTGCTTTTGAACATGCTCAAGCATCGTATGAGAAAACGACAATAGCTTCCCTTGAGCCTGAGATCCATAAGAAATCATTGCTTCATGATTTTTCGGATCAATTTGTTCTGCCAGCTGGTAGGCCTTTGCCCGATTTTCTTCCGGGATGACATCTATGAGCTTTACTGGTTTCTGCTCGGTTGCTTGAAAAACTTCGGTCTTTGGCTTTTCTTCACCAAATGGATTGGCAAGCAAATCATCAAAGACACCGGTTGTATTTCCATAAAGGGATTCGTTTTTATCACTCATTTAAGTCTCCTACTTTCATCAAGAAATTCAGAATGTCGAAAGGTATCGATATTTTTCCTTGCCACATCTAGTTCGAACTGTAGCTCATCGAGATCATTGGAGAGAACCATATCCAAATCCTTCTCCAAAGCATATCTCATTTCATCTAAGGTTCTCCTCGTATCCTTTAACGATTGGTTCAGCTCACGATTTCTTGTCGGCTGAGCTGCCAAAAAGGAATATTTTTCTGCTAGTTCTACATAAGAATCCAGATGATAAAAATAAAACTTCTCAGCCAGATAAAATCGTTTCGGTTCTTTTTTCGTAATCCGGTATATTTTTCGGGAAATACGAAGAATCTCCATGTTTTGTTTCAGTGCAGTCAGTTGCTTGATGGAAAATAACGCTTTGTTCAGCCGTTCAATTTTTTGCTTGGCCTCATCCAAATTTGTCTCAATATATTTATATTCTTTTCTGGAAAGCCCTTGACTCTTAATAAAGCGATGCTTCATCACGGCCTTTGCAGAATAATACATCAGCCCACCACTAAAAATTGAAAAAACAGTGGATAACAAAAGGGTTTGGTCAAAAGCAAAAAAGCTAATTAACCAGACAAAACCAGCCGTTGGAATCGCCAATAACGTTCGCAAAACAAAAGAGATAAATGGATTCATTCTTATCGACTCCTAACATTAATCCTCATATGTCATACGGATTTCCGTTCATAAATGTTTCAAACATCACTCAGATTTCTATACTGTAATCATACCAAAATTTGTAGGGTTTTATATAGACCGTGAATGTAATTGAATCTAAGACTTAAGACGTATTTTCAGAAGTGTTTAAGAATTTTTTGTTCTTCCAAACAAAAAACCAACCGAAGAGACATGATTGGTTTCACAGTTGCTCATTTATTTAATCACTCCCCTCCGATTATTTCTTCCATAAAGTCACAATTATTGTTTGCATAGGAAAACAGCAGGATTGCAACAACATAGTTTGTGTTTGAAGTTTGAAGAAGCATAAGGACAAACAAAAGGAGAAGATAACATGGCTGAACAAACCCTTTATGGCAAAGTTGGCGGATCGGAAGCAATTGAAAAGGTTGTAGATTACTTTTATGAGGAATTGGTTCTCAAGGATCCAACAGTAAATAAGTTCTTCGAAAATACTGATATGGAGAAACAAAGGAAACATCAAACGAAATTTATTAGCTTTGCTTTAGGTGGGCCTAATCAGTACACTGGTACATCGATGGCGAAAGCACATAAAGGAATGAATCTTCAACCTGAGCACTATGATGCCATCGTACGGCATCTTCATGATGCACTGGCCCATTTCAATGTAGATGAGGCGGATATTAATGAAGCATTAGCAAAAATTGGCACATTAAGAGATGATATTCTATTTAAATAGCTCTTGCAAGACGCAAGAGCTTCAATTTCTTCATTATTAATGATGGTGTCCATGACCTTCCTTTGATGGGTTGGTAATTTCAAATTGCTCCTGGGGAACATAAAAATACTTAATCCAAACTCCATCAAGAAATTCCTCTCTTTTATCAAGAAGAATCTGAATCCCCTTGTCGGTTTCCACAATTTCGTCATGCTCGGTTGGGGTATCTAGCTTAAGATCATAGTGAGCATGGTCACCATGCATATATGTAACATAGACACGGATCATCTTTCCTTGGGCCTCTTCCGTTTCAAGCATTTCCTTTAGTACCTTTGCAGCATTTTTGTTAATTTTGCATTTCATTTTGATTACCTCCAAAAAAGTCCATGAACGAGGTTGTCCATGAGAATAATCGATGATCTACATTATACACTTAAGATTGGCTAAGAAGAAAAAAAGCCACCGGAAAAAGAAGAAGATTTCATTACACAATGGCTTTCATTTTCTTTGGATTCATATTATTTCATATTTTTATTTAGAAAACTAAACCAGATATAAAAACACACAGAAGAAATGGGCCGCACTTCCTCCAATAACAAATAAATGCCAAAGGGTATGATGATACTTAAACCCACGCCACACATAAAAAATAGAGCCAAGCGTATACAAAATACCACCGATGACTAGAAGCAGAATTCCATTTGGATGGAGATTCTCCACTAACGGCTTCCAAGCAAAAACAATGAGCCAGCCCATGATCACATACAACAACGTGGAATAAAATACAAATTTTTTAACAAAAAATGATTTAAATACGGTACCGCCAATCGCAAGCCCCCAGACAATCCCAAAGATCGTCCACCCTTCCCAGCCTTTTACTACAAGAAAGAGAAATGGTGTATACGTACCAGCGATAAAAAAATAAATCGAGGAATGGTCCAGTATTTCAAAAACATCCTTTGCTTTTCCGCTTGGAAGGCTGTGAAGCATCGTTGAAAAAATATACATCAGAAGCATCGTGCTACCAAACAACGTAAAGCTAACCACATGCCATGCATTTCCATGAACGGCAGCATCCACAATTAATAAAACTAGGGCGGCAACGCTTAACAATGCTCCTATTCCGTGACTGATGGCATTGGCAATTTCTTCACCCTTCGTAAAAATATGCGTCTCACTCACTGTGATTCCCTCTCTTCTATAATCTCATCCACTATTTTTTCAGCAGCCCTGCGATACAGGTTACTAATGTTAGCAAGCGTTGCAATGAGCAGTACTTTTTGTAGATATCCTTGTGCATCCTCTTCGAATTTTTCAACTTCCTTATTGACCTCATCCATGTGTTCGCTCATTTGCTCCTGGAAGCTAGCAATGTTGGTAGTATTTAGGCTTAAATAGCTGCTATATAGCTCCTCTAGCTGGAACGAACTGTCATTAGTTATCATTTTATTAATCCCGTTCAAGGTTTCCTTAATATCATTAATCGATAAAGCGCCTTTTAATTGATAAATTAAGCTAATCAGCAGCAAATGCTCCTTAGAATACTTCTTATTCTTGATTGGGAAAAATAATTTCGCTTTTGCGTAATTGTTAATCATCGTTTTCGTGAGAATTTTTTCCTCATCGTTTCTTTTCGAGTCCTTGAACTTATTTTCAAATAATTGAATGACCTGATCCATATATAAATCAATTTCCGGAATATCCATCAAAGATATTTGGTTTGGATTATCAAGACCTTTGATAAACTCATCTAACTTCCCCATTAAGAGACCTCTTTTCGAATTATTTCACTTTATTATTGTAACTTAATATCCACCATTCCACAAGTAGTATTAATAACTACATAGAAATATCCGCTTCAACAATGCAAATGATTAAAGCAAAAATCCTATCCTAATTCCAAGAATAGTGATAAAATATGAAAAAGTTAAATAATTTAAAGGTTGGATACTAGAAAGTGGGGGAGTTAAGTTGGCAGAGTTAAGAAGTAATATGATTAAAAATGGATTTGACCGTGCACCACATCGAAGCTTGCTCCGAGCAGCTGGTGTAAAAGATGAGGATTTTGACAAACCGTTCATTGCGGTCGTCAATTCATATATTGATATTGTACCTGGACATGTTCACCTGCAGGAATTTGGAAAAATCGTGAAGAATGCGATTCGTGAGGCGGGCGGCGTTCCCTTTGAAATGAATACGATCGGCGTGGATGACGGAATTGCAATGGGACATATCGGGATGCGCTATTCTTTGCCAAGCCGTGAGATCATTGCTGACTCAGTGGAAACCGTCGTTTCTGCCCACTGGTTCGATGGAATGGTCTGCATTCCGAACTGCGATAAAATCACACCGGGGATGCTAATGGCGGCCCTTCGTGTCAATATTCCAACCATTGTCGTAAGTGGTGGACCGATGAAGGCTGGTCGAGATAGCCAAGGGAATGCACTATCCCTTACTTCCGTATTTGAAGGAGTCGGTGCCTTCCAATCTGGAAAAATTGACGAAGCTAGATTGCAAGAATTAGAGCAGGTTGCCTGTCCATCCTGTGGCTCGTGCTCAGGGATGTTCACGGCGAACTCCATGAACTGCTTAGCGGAAGGTCTAGGACTTGCTCTTCCAGGAAACGGCACGATTCTAGCCATTTCCGAGGAGCGAAAGGAATTTGTTAAGAAATCAGCCAAGCAATTGATGTATCTTATCAAAGAAGACATCAAACCACGTGATATTGTCACGATTGATGCGATCGATAATGCTTTCGCTTTGGACATGGCAATGGGTGGATCAACCAATACTGTTCTCCACACACTTGCTTTGGCCCACGAAGCGGAGATTGATTATTCCCTAGAGCGCATTAATGAAATTGCCGCTCGTGTACCACATCTTGCTAAGATTGCACCAGCCTCTGACTATCATATTGAGGATGTCCACAATGCCGGTGGGGTCAGCGCAATTATTAATGAAGTGTTAAAGAAGCCTGGCGCCATGAACGGAAATTGCTTAACCGTAACGGGAAAAACATTAGCGGAGAATGTAGCTGGCTGTGATATTCTTGATAAGAATGTCATTCGACCTATAGATAACCCCCACTCTGAAACGGGCGGACTTGCAGTACTATTTGGAAATCTTGCTCCAGAAGGTTCCATTATTAAGGTTGGAGCTGTCGATGAATCCGTTGGCGGTTACCATAGAGGACCTGCGATTTGTTTTGATTCCCAAGAGGAGGCATTATCAGGTATTATCACTGGCAAGGTTCAGGAGGGGCATGTTGTCGTCATCCGCTATGAAGGTCCTAAGGGTGGACCTGGAATGCCTGAAATGCTTGCCCCTACCTCACAAATTGTCGGTCGCGGTCTTGGCGCAAAGGTAGGTCTCATCACCGACGGTCGCTTCTCTGGGGCATCAAGAGGAATTTCAATCGGGCATATTTCCCCAGAGGCAGCTGAGGGTGGCCCCATCGCATTCGTTGAAGATGGGGATATCATTGAACTGGATCTAAACAATCGTACGATCAACCTAGAGATTTCAGATGAAGAATTTGAGACTCGCAAAGCAAATTGGAAAGGCTTTGAGCCAAAAGTCAAAAAAGGCTACTTGGCACGTTATTCTAAGCTTGTCACCAACGCTAGCACCGGCGGAGTTATGAAAATATAAAAGTCAAACATCCCAAGAAGCTTGCTCTTGGGATGTTTTCTAATGGCTGTTTCGTTTCTTATGTTGAAGTTGTAATGGCTGAAGAGCCTTCCTATACTTTGAATTTACTCGTATTTTCCTGTAGGTCCTCTGCCATTTGCAAGAGTGAATTAGCAGATGCGAGAACCTCCTCCATCGAAGCTAATTGCTCTTCGGTAGCAGCAGAAACTGTCTGTGTATGGGTTGCAGATTTCTTCGTGACGTCGGATATCCCATGAACCGAAGCAGAAACGACCTTCGCGCCAGCTAATATTTGCTCCGCATTCTCAGCTGCCGCAGAAATTTGCAGTTCCATTTCCTCGACCGCATGCTGGATTTTCACAAAACTTTCCTCCGTTTTTCCTACAATTCCAATTCCTTCAGTCACATCTGCTTTTACCTGCTCCATCGATTCATATGTATCTCTCATATCATTTATTATCGCACGGATGAGCTCTGAAATTTGTATCGAGGATTGCTGTGACTGAACAGCAAGCTTTTGAACCTCTTCAGCTACCACTGCAAAACCTCTCCCATGCTCACCTGCTCTAGCCGCCTCAATCGCAGCATTTAATGCCAACAGGTTGGTTTGGTTCGCAATTTCGGAAATAGTACTTGTAATGTCTCCAATTTGTTTCGAGCGTTCATCGAGGAGTTGGATTTTTTCACTGCTCGAATGAACAGAACGGTGAATTTTCTTCATTTGCTCTACTGTTTCTTCAATTAGCTCTCCACCCTCTCTTCCATACCCTTGAGTATCCTGTGCTGATTGTGAAATCGTCGTTGAATTTACTACTAAATTATTGATTCCGCATGTTACTTCTTCTACCGCCTTTGCACTTTCATCCACACTTGCTGCCTGGGATTCTATCCCATCAACAACCTCTTGAATCGAGCTTGTAATTTGCTCGGTAGCTCTTGTTGTCTGTTCCGCACCAGCCGTTAATTCCTGTGAAGAAGCGGTTAATTTCTCCGAGATCTCTATAACTCTATGAAACATCGAACCCAAATTCTCTTTCATAGCATTATAGCTTTCCCCCAGATGACTTAGCTCATCACCGGTTTCATCCAAAATTTCCTTAGTAAAATCTCCCTCTTTTGCTTGATCCATGGCTGCAGAAACAGTGGATAATCGTTTCGTAAGACCTCTGGTAAACAAATAGACAATCACGGAAGAGAAAACGATCACAACCAGCAACACAATAATGAATACTTTCATAAATGATGCGATCGTTTCATCAATAATGTTCTGCGGGGCACCTACATAAAAGATTCCGATAACCTCTCCACTTTTATCCATTATCGGCGTATAGGCTGACACATACTTGTGCCCAACCACATTGGCTTCACCGAAAAAATCCTTTTTCTCCTTTAAGACTTTATTTGCAACCTCCTGTGAGACCTGCGTACCAACAGCTCGCTTCCCTTCCATCATCACATTCGTTGCAACACGGGTATCCCCCTGGAAAATGGTAACTGTATCTCCTGTTTTCTCTCCCAACTCATCAACGATGTCAAAATTATCATTGATTTTGACAGAACCCTTGAAAAGGCTTCCATCTTTAATCACCCAGTCCCCAGGAAACTTCGCATCCAAATAGCTTTTACCTAAGTTTAAATCCCCTCTCGCTTTTTCAGTCGCAATCTCCTTAATACCACTCGTAACCTGTTGCACGACAACGATTCCGATGACGACGGCTAAAGACAAGATGATTCCTAGCACAATGAGATTAATTTTTTGGCCAAGTTTCAACCTAAAGCGTTTCTTTCTCATAAAATATCTCCTTATTCTTTACTCATTCTGTATTGTATCAGTTTATATAATTTGTACTAGCCTTTCCGTGAAAACGATCACAAAAATGTCAAAACTGGGACCCCTCTAAATACAGATTTTATCCATTGATAGATTTATTATTTTTCTCATCATGGTAAAATAGGGAAATAAAGGTATTAATTAAAAATGTGAGGTATAACAATGAATCAAGAAACCATTTTAATTGTTGAGGATGAATTGCCGATTCGAAAGCTCATTAGCTTTAACCTTAGCAGGTCAAATTTTAACGTAATTGAACTAGGAGCAGGAGAGCATGTCTTGCAAACGGTTAAAGAGAAAAATCCGAATCTCGTGATCCTAGATTTAATGCTTCCCGATATGGATGGATTTGAAATCTGCTCAAAATTAAGGGAGCACTTTCCTTATCTCCCCATTATTATTCTCTCAGCAAGAGGTCAGGATATGGATAAAATAACAGGATTAGAGCTTGGAGCAGACGATTATATTGTCAAGCCCTTTAATCCATTGGAGCTGGTTGCTCGAGTTCGCACCGTGCTAAGACGTACTACAAGAAATGATAGCACTCTTGAAAAAAAGGATGCGGTTGGCCCGTTTGTTCTAGATCTAAAAACTCAGAAGGTCTATAAGTCTGGGATTCCACTAAAGTTAACTGCCAGAGAATTTCAGCTCATGAAGCTGTTTTTCCAAAGGGTTAACCAGCCGATCACAAGAAATGAACTATTAGATGAAATATGGGGAGAAAACTATTATGGCGATCCAAAGACCGTAGATGTTCATATTCGTAGATTACGAGAAAAGCTTGAAGAAACACCTTCAACCCCAGACTACCTCAAAACCATATGGGGATTTGGATATTGCTTCCAAGATCTTGAAAGCGTATGAAAACAGGGATCAAAACACGATTAGTCTGGAGCTACTTGTTATTGATTATCATCACCGTGGTTATTTTTGAAGCCTTCATTCTGTTTGCTCTTAGGTACTACTATGTGGAAGGAGTCAAACAAACTTTAAGAGATCAAGGGGCTGTTTTTACATCCTTTTATGAAAGGGACCTCCAGAATGAATCATTTGGAGAGCGGGCATCACTTCTTCTCCAAAGCTTCAATTTTTTGATCGATGCCCATATTCAAGTCGTGGATCCAAACGGTGAGATCATTGCGGAGAATTATCGCTCCTCTGCCAATAACCTGACAGCTTTTGAAGATGTATCCACCGCATTAAGTGGAAAGACCGGTTATTATAAAGGCTTATTAGATAATGAAAAAATATTGTCCGTTTCATACCCCCTTTCCATGAAACAAAATAAGTATGGTGCCATTCGACTGACGACGTCTATGGAGCCAATTGAGCAAGTTTTTCAGCAAAACGCATGGAGACTTGTGAGCATTGGCTTACTGGTTATTGCCATCGCGGTTACCATTAGTTACTTTATCGCTAATTCGATTACAAAGCCCCTTAAAGTTATTACGACAGCAGCTGAACAGATGGCGGTTGGGGATTTTTCCACAAGAATCTCCAATAAAAATACCGATGAAATAGGAAAACTAGCAAATACGCTAAATTATATGGCGGAACAAGTGGAAAAGCATGAGCGTTTAAAAAATGAATTTATCGCCTCTGTATCGCACGAGCTACGTACCCCTTTAACATCGGTGAAAGGCTGGGCGATTACCCTCCACTCTATGTCAGAGGATGTGTTTATTAAAGAAGGCTTAGAGATTATTTCCAACGAGAGCGAGCGTCTGTCACTAATGCTTGGAGATTTACTTGATTTATCAAGCCTTTCTTCCGGAAAGGTAGAGTATCAATTCAAAGAGGTTTCCATTGATATGCTTCTTGACCAGGTTGTTACACAGCTGCTTCCAAGAGCCGAAAGACAGGGAATTCATCTTGAAAAAGTTGGTGACGCTGATGTAACGATAAAAGGAGATTTTAACCGATTAAAACAGGTGTTCATTAACCTATTGGATAACTCACTTAAATTTACTCCTGCGGATGGAAACATCATGATCTCTGTTGAAATCAAACATCCAAATGTTTTCATATCAATTATTGATTCTGGGGAAGGAATTCCACCGGAAGAGCTACAATTGGTGAAAGAAAAATTTCATAAAGGGAGATCAACGATGTCTGGTACGGGACTGGGACTAGCTATCTGTCAAGAAATAATTCATGTCCACCAAGGAAAAATCACCTTAACAAGTAAAGTTGGAATGGGTACAACAGTTGAAATCATGCTGCCTTTGTAATTGTTACCTTTTCTTAACCATTTCTTTACCAGAATAGATATCTTTTCGAACATGAACCGATTATATTGAAACAAAAATACTACTTGAATGGAGGTAGATGAATATCGCAAAAATATGCGGCAAGCTCGGACTAATCTTTCTCATCCCTTTACTGCTAAGTGGCTGTAATCTCTTCCCAGAACCAGTAAGTCTCATAAAAGCGCCCGCTCAAGCTAAAGAACGCAGTCAGATAGGGAATAATTACAGCCAGGTTATCGCTCCATTTCTTCCACAGGGGACATCTCTTTTTACCCCCAATGAACCTGTTGGGGTTAGCCCTATTCTAGAAGCGGATTTTGATCAAGATGGGGTAAATGAAATTGTCTTCTTCTATAAATCTAGTATCAAATCAGATAACACCGGTGCAATTATTCTTCAAAAAGAGGAAAATACATGGAAACAAGCCGGTCATGTCGAAGGTCCTGGATATGATATCAGTTGGGGTAGTACAACAGATATCACTGGGGATGGCAAACCTGAGTTGTTAATCGGCTTTATGATGGGGGCATCCTTTGGCTCTATACTTGATATTTATAGCTATCAGGATAAGAAATTTGAAAAGCTGACTCAATTAAACTATAACGAGCTCGATCTCATTTACGCGAATGATCAGTATAGAATCGCAACCTGGCAACGTTCCTTTGCAGATGTTTACGATATTGAAATATGGAAATGGGATAACGGCTCATTTGTTCCCGATCAAGAGCTCTATGAATCTTATTTCTCTACCATCGCAAGCTACTACCAAGAAAGAATCAAAGAAGTGCCGGACACAGCCTATTATTACTATTATTTGGCGGATGCATGGTTAAAAGCCAAGCAGCCACAGTTAGCGGCAGATATTATTAGAAAAGGAATGTCCCTTAATATTACCGTTCCTTCCTATGATAAATTTGTGGAGTTGCAAGAGAAAATACAGGTTGCCCAACAGAATGACGTGGAACTCTATGACTCGGCAAGCAATTTGACTTTATCCATTCCTAAAGAGCTGACGAACAATATCACGATTGAAGGGCAGCAGGGACAAAACTTTGAGTATAAGTTGAATGTTAATTTCACAGATTCAACAACAAAAACCCCTTTATTTACTGTTGAGATATACTCAAAGGATTTCACCCTAAAGGAAGATCTAACTTTTCCATTATTGACGGAAACGGATGAGCATTTCTATACGATCGAGCGAAAGGAAAACTTGGATGGCTCGAACATTCTATTCGATCAAGCCGCTTCCTATTTGGATGAGATCATTGCAAGTATTAAAATAGGTCCTCCCTTTACAAAGCATAGGAGTGTAGAGGAAGAGCTTCTTATCAAAAAAGTTCATGATGCGACGATGAAGAAGGCCTATGTAAATGCTGGGGGAGCTGTAGAATCCGATACAATTCAAAGCTTTAAGGTAAATGAACTAGATTATCGATATCTCGGCCCCGACCTAGATTCCTTTGAAAAGCTTTTTGCGTACCTGTCAGATTCTTTTACACGTGAAGCGATTCAAAGCTATATTGAAAGCATGAAAATTATTGAGCATAATGGCAGGCTCGCCCAGCCTAATGCGGATGGAGGCTCCCTACTAAACTATCTTAAAGCCTCCATTGCAAAGCATCAGATTTTGGAAACAGAAACCCAATTTGATCTTAAGGTTCCGATTGGAAATTCGTTTGCCTTTGAGATTATTCCAATCTCTTTCATGAAAACAGAAGACGGCTGGAGAATCTCCTCCAATCCCATAACTTTTTAAGTGACGGCAAATTGCCGTCATTTTTTTTATGAATATTTGTTACCACATTTCAAACCTTTCTTTACCATTTCTTAACTTATCACCCTCAATTTCGAACTACAATTAGACCGTACAAAGAAATCAGAGGTGATAGTAATGAAGATAAGAATAATCGTTGCAGCTGGCCTGGCAATTACCATGATGGCCGTTCCCTTTATCCATGAAAACATATCAGCAGCAAAAGAAAAACCAGTGGTAGCCCATGAAGGGAACAAACAAGAAATATCCAATAAGGAGGTGTTAAAGCTCGTTCAACAATGGGTGGAAAAGAGGACATACATCCAAAATGGTGGAGCATATGGCGAGGGTGAATATAAGTCTTTTCAGCTGAATGACACCTTCTACCGATACTTATCGAAGGACATCGACACGAAGAAGGAAATAATGGATTACTTAACGGAAAGCACAACAAGAAGCTACGCAGAGAAATACCTTAAGGACATTGGAATCATCGAGCATAAAAAGAGACTTGCCCAAGTCGAGGCAGATGGCGGTTCCCTTCTTCAATGGGATCAAGCATCAGTAAAATACAGCAAAATGCAAGGGGTAGATCGGGTTTATCTCGTGACTGTACCCGTCGGTGAAACAGAAGAATTCGAAACCTATTCAGTAAGTGTTCACCATTTCGCAAACAAAGGCTGGAAAATTAACGACTTTGAAATTTATGAAAAAGCAAACTCCTAAATAAAAATAGAAAACTAATCTAAATCAATATTGGAAGGTGGAAATATAAATGTTAACAACAACTGTTAGATTCCCAAAATTAATTATGATCGGGTTGACGATCATGACTCTTATCGCAATGCTGCTCAGCCCATTAGTTAACTCAGTCGAAGCAAGCAGCAATTTACCTAAAGAAGTTACACAAGAAGCGAAAAAACATATGGGTGTAAAATATAAGGCAAGCGGAAAGGATCCAAAAGGGTTCGATGCGTCAGGCTTCACTCAATATGTATTTGAAAAATCAGTCAAAGTAAAGCTGCCACGTACCTCTAAAGAACAATATAAAGAAGGAAAAGCTGTCCAGAAAAAAGGCATTAAAGAAGGAGATCTCCTATTCTTTAAAACAAACGGCAAAGATGTTTCCTTTGTGGGAATTGCACTGAGCAAGGATAAATTTATCGCTGTTTCTGTTTCAAAAGGAGTTTCAGAGCAATCCTTGAATACAAAGTATTGGAAGGATAAATTTGTAGGGGCAAAAAGGGTCTTAAAATAATCCTCAAAAAAGGCTACTGTTCAAAAAAAAGAACCGTAGCCTTTGTATTTTGACGGAGGAAGAGGGATTCGAACCCCCGCGGGCTTTGACACCCCTGTCGGCTTTCGAAACCGATCCCTTCAGCCGGACTTGGGTATTCCTCCAAATCTTTTGATGGTGCCGGCCAGAGGACTCGAACCCCCAACCTACTGATTACGATTCAGTTGCTCTACCAATTGAGCTAGGCCGGCATTTAATTGATTGTACCCTCTATCGGGTTACATTTGTTAAGAGTCATCCCGATCTCAGGAAGCCTCTTCGGAACACGAAATTATTCTAAAATATTTTTTTCGAGTTGTCAACATATTATTGATGAAAACCCCAATTCTCTACTTTAAGAATTGAGGCTCTTAATCTGGAACACAAACCAAACATTCATTCTCCTAGAAACTTTGGTGCTCTCTTTTCCTGAAAAGCATTCAATGCTTCCACTCGATCCTTTGTTGGAATTAACACTTCATAGGCCTTCGATTCAATCGCCAGACCTGTTGTTAAATCAACTTGACTCCCGTGATTGATAGCATATTTTGCTTGCGTAACGGCAAGGGGGCCATTCTTAAGAATCTCTTCAGCTAAACTAATAGCGCTATCCAGTAGTTGACCATCTTCAACTACTCCATTCAAAAGCCCCATTTCATAAGCCTTTTCTGCATCAATCCTTCTTGCCGTTAAGATTAACTCCTTTGCTTTTGGTACTCCGATTAAACGAGTTAACCTTTGGGTACCCCCTGCCCCTGGAATAATGGCCAGACCTACTTCGGTTAAACCCATTTTTGCACTTTTCACCGCATAACGAAAATCACAGGCAAGAGCCAGCTCCAACCCTCCCCCAAATGCATATCCATTCATCGCTGCAATGGTTGGTTGAGGTAAATCCTCTATTTGAGAGAACACATCTCGAATCTTTTGTACATTTCTCCTTACTTCCTGTTCATTTAGAGTCCGTCTCTCTTTCAGATCCGCCCCCACACTGAACGCCTTATCCCCCGCTCCTACAATGATGACCACATTGATTTCACGATCAAACCGAATCTCATCAATAATTTTTTCCAATTCTACAAGTGTCTCAAAGTCAAAACAGTTCAATTGCTCTGGTCGATTAATCGTCACAAAAGCAATTCTACGATTCTTTTCGAGTAGAACTTTCCCCACACTTCTCCCTCCATTTCCCTCTTAATTCACATTGAGCTACTCTTTCATAAATGTAAGGCGAATTTTTTCAAAATCCTCCTGATTGTACACCAAGTCCTCTAATGTATATTCATCCAATACCTTCATAAATGCTTGTAGAGCTTCAAATAAAGCATGTTTTAATTTACAGGCTGGAGAGATGATACAATCACTTTTCCCATCCTTGAAGCACTCAACGATATAAAAATCTTCTTCCGTTTTTGAAACTACTTCCCCGATATTTATATCTCTTGGTGCTTTTCCTAGTCGGATTCCACCGTTTCGCCCTCTAATAGTCTCGATATAGCCAAGCTGTCCGAGATGATGAATAATTTTCATCAAATGGTTTTTAGAGATTTGGTAAATATCCGCAATTTCTTGAATCGTGCTTAGCTCCCCTTCTTTTTTTGCTGCCAAAAAGATGAGAACACGTAATGAATAATCAGTATAATTCGTAAGCTTCATTGATTCTTTCCCCTTAAATCCAGGTTTCTTCCATTATAACATGAGAGGCAGAAAGCATTCTTAAAATGTGACAACTTTTTGAAACATGTATCTAAAATATATCTTTTATAAACACTATTATTATATTATTAAAGATGTAAATTAAATATATGTTTAAAAAGGAGCTACATTCTATGTTAAGTCAGAAAACAATTGAAATTGTCAAAAGTACTGTACCTGTTCTAGAAAAATACGGCAAAGATATTACGACTTGCTTCTATCAACGTATGTTCACAAATCATCCTGAACTCCTCAATATTTTTAACCATGCCAATCAAAGACAAGGGCGTCAGCAAACGGCTTTAGCAAACACGGTCTATGCTGCGGCGGCACATATTGATAATCTTGGAGCGATCCTACCAGTAGTGAAACAAATTGGACAAAAGCACCGTGCTCTTGGAGTACTTCCTGAACACTACCCAATTGTTGGAGAGAATTTACTTGCAGCCATTAAGGAAGTACTAGGAGATGCTGCAACAGATGAAGTTATTGGAGCTTGGGCGGAAGCCTACGGTGTGATTGCTGATGCATTTATCGGCATTGAAAAAGAAATGTACGCAGATGCGAAGGAACAAGAAGGCGGCTGGGAAGGCTTTAGAAACTTCGTCGTTGACAAAAAAGTAAAGGAAAGCGACGTTATCACCTCCTTCTACTTAAAGCCTGAAGATGGAAAAGCGATTGCTGCTTATCAGGCTGGACAATACTTAACACTAAAGGTTCAACCAGAAAGCGAAGAATACACCCATATTCGCCACTACAGCTTGTCTACTTCACCAGGGAAGGATTTTTATCGTATCAGTGTCAAACGTGAGGATAATGGAGTTGTTTCTAACTATTTGCATAATGATATTCAAGAAGGGGATATCATCCCAGTAAGTGTTCCAGCGGGAGATTTTGTCCTTGAGAAAAAGGATGCACCTGCCGTGCTAATCAGTGGGGGTGTTGGATTAACTCCAATGCTTAGCATGCTTCATACAATTGCTGAACAGCAACCAGAACGTGAAGTACTGTTTATACATGGTGCATTAAATAGCAAGGTACATGCTTTAAAAGAAGAAGTAGCACAACTTGCCGATAGCCATAAAAATATTCATAGCTTTGTCGTCTATTCCGAACCTACTGCAGATGATAGAGAAGCTATGAACTTTGATAAGGAAGGCTTTATCGACGCAGAATGGTTGAAATCAACTGTTGCTAACAATCAAGCTGATTTCTATTTCTGTGGACCAGTTCCATTTATGAAAATGATGTATAAAATCCTAACAGAATGGAATGTACCTGCAGAAAACATCCACTTCGAGTTCTTCGGACCAGCAAGTGAATTAAAGGAATCCACAGTTACTGCATAAAAAAGTAGCTGCGTATAGCCCTAATTCTATGGAAAAAGCTAACCCATGCAACAATTCTTGGGTTAGCTTTTCTTATTTAAGCAGCTTCTGACTTTCTCAGTGTTTTTCGATATTGCTCTATCAGCTGATTCAGTCGCTGCAGCTGGAAAGCATATTCAAATACTGACGAGCCAATGACCACTAGTCGGAGCTTATCCCCACCCTCATTGCGGTACTTTTCCATCAGTAAGCCAAGGAAAAGGCCGCTTTCAATGAGTGCTTCATGGTCATTGTCACCTTCTTCTCTAATTTTCCCTTCATACTTTAACAAGAAGTATTCGTGACATTTAATCAGCTCTTCAATTTGCTGATCAAATAGCCTACCATCCTCCTCATTCGTATCACTTTGAAAATAATGCTCCTCAATGATTTCAAGCAGCTCCTGGCCCTTCTGAAGACATTTTAACATTTGCTTGAAGACCACAATTTCCCGTGCATCCTGCGGGTTTAGCCGCGACATTTTCGCACGCTCTTCATCTAAAATCTTAAAAAATTCCCCAAGCTGCTTCAAATCCTCTTTAAGCTTTGAGTAATCATCCTGAAAAGATTTCTCTGTTAATTCATTAGAGATAGCTGTCCTCAGCAATAATGACATATTTTGAAAAACAGTCTCGCTTTTGTCGATGAAATTCTTCTTATACTTTGGAGGGTAAATTGTAATATTGACGATAAAAGCTGACCCAATTCCAACAAGAATGATGAGAAAACGATTGGCAGCATATAGCAAGCCTTCATGACTCGGCGCCCCCATCACTGCTAATATCGTCACCAATGTTAAGGAAATGGTACTTTCCATCTTCAATTTAAGACTGATGAGGATGACAAAAATCATCACAATCCCGATGATAATCGGTTCATTCCCAATAAAATAAATGACAAATAGAGCAATGGCAGCCCCCATAGTATTCGTAATTACCTGGTCTAAAACATGTTTCCACGTTCGATAAATGGAAGGCTGTACTGTAAAAATAGCGGCAACTCCCGCAAAAATGGCAGGCTCTAAGTCAAATAGCGCACAAATATAAAGAGCTAATGTGACGGCCATACCTGTCTTAACTACCCGAGGGCCTAAAGTCAATGTGATTCACCCTTTAATATTTCTATAGGATCCGAGATCGGCTGACCAAACATACGAATTAAATAGAGCAATTTCTATGAATCTCGTACCTACTCTTCAAAAGATAATATACAGGGAGTGAACCAATTATTCAATCAACAAGAGCCTATGCCCTTCCCCATCTTCGATTAATCCAGCCTTCGAACAGACCCACCATCTTATCAAGGATAAGTCCAGCAATTCCCGTTATTCATTCTTCCCTTTCCTATATACATCTTCTTTTAAATGAAACCCATCTGCAATAATGGTTGCATCGATGTTTGCTCGATCCACTGCGATAGGAGGCAGAAGAATGGAAGGGACTTCTATTTTTCCATTATTGACCTTGCTATTTGTTTGAACTTTTTCACCCTTAGCGAGACGAACCGCCACCTTTGCCGCTTCTAGTGTCAATGATTGCAATGGCTTATAAACAGTCATCGTTTGAGTCCCCTCGACAATACGTTGGGCTGCTGCGAGCTCCGCATCCTGACCAGCAACAGGAATTTTTCCAGCAAGACCCTGTGCAGCAAGGGCCTTGATCGCTTCTTCTGCGGTCGCATCGTTTGCCGCAATGACAGCATCAATATCGTTATCATTTGCCTTCAATGCGGCCTCCATATTATTGAAAGCATTCGAAGGGATCCAATTAGTTGTCCATTGATCGAACACGACCTTAATTTCTCCCTTATCGATTAGCGGCTGAAGTACTTTGTAGACCCCTTTTTTAATGAGGTGTGCATTATTATCAGTGTCAGCACCTCCAATATAGACATATTTTCCTTTTGGCACGAGCTCACTAATCATCTTGGCCTGTAATTCCCCTACTTTTTCATTATCAAAAGAGATGTAGAGATCTACTTCAGCATTTTTAATCAATCGATCATAGGAAATGACCTTAATCCCTGCGGAGTGGGCTTTATTGACGATTGCCGCAGCGGCTTCAGCATTGTAAGGAACGACAACAAGTACGTCAACACCCTCACTGATTAACCGTTCAGCCTGGGAAATTTGTAATGCCTCATTTCCATTTGCTTCCATGACCTTAACATCCGCACCCAGTTCTTTGACCGCATTGATGAACATGCGTCGATCCCTAAGCCAACGTTCCTCTTCCAACGTATCCATGGAAAATCCTATCTTTATCCGTTCATCCTTGGGCTTTTGTAGCTGATTCGTACTGCTAGCTAAGCTCCCTTCGGGGGAATTTACCAGTTCTCCATTATTTGATTTCTGCTCACAGCCAGAAGCAATGCATATCATAAGAAAAAGAGTGAAGATGACTGCTATTAGTCGATACCTATTCGTTTTCATCGTCTTCACTCCCTTTAAGCTCTTTTTTCTAAAAAGGTTCTACGATACTCCTTTGGCGACATTTGGCATACCTTCTTGAACACCTTACTAAAATAGTTCGGTTCGTGATAGCCCACCTCAAAGGAAATTTCCTTAATACTTTTTATAGGGTCACATAATAGCTTCTTTGCTTTTTCGATCCTACAGTCAGTTAGAAAATCAATATAATTGATCCCAAGCTTTTCTTTAAACATCTTGCTGATGTAGATTGGGCTTAATCCCACTTTTTGTGCAAGAGTCTCAAGTGAAATATTCTCATGAGAATGCTCCATGATATATTGTTTAATTTGCTTTATCGTGTCCGCCTCATATAGATGCGAATACTCTTCATAGGTTTGCTTCATTTTATCTATTAGTAGTTCTGCTTCCATATACAATTGACGATAATTTTGTGCCTTAAAGGAATAAAGTGGTGTAACTGCTTCTACCCCCATTTCATTCATCACTCGAGAAATGATCCACAGGCTTTCTAGCAATCTTTGCTGAGATTGTAAGAGGTCGGCTCCTTTTCTCTCATAGCACTGAATCAATCGCCGAACATTTAAATGAATTTGCTCCCATTTACCAAGTCGAATCAGATCGGAGAATTCATTCTCTCGGTAAGTAACCATATCCTCTTCACAATATTCCTCCAAATTCGGTACATCTGAAAAGAAGCGATATTTGCTTGGAAGGGTGATGTCCAAAGTCGCAATTAAGGAATTATGATAGGATTGTCTTAATTCTTCTAATGAATCCGTCACATCGCCAATTCCGACAAACCATTCTTCAAACTGTCCCGCTGGGGCGATAGATAGAATTTCACGAGCAAGAAAGATAGCTTGGGAACGATATGATTTTTCGGGCTCTCGAAAAACAATAATGGGGAGCTGGTTACCTGATAATGCCCCTACCCATCCACTGCCAATCTGTCTCATTTTTTCTTTGACGGCAAAATATGACCTCTCACAGCCCTTCGGCATTATTACACAGATCACAAACATTTCGTTGGTGGAACGAACTCCAAGCATTTCTACTAACATGTTAAAACGGATCTCATGAACATGATCAAATAGTAGCTGGGTAACCACATCAGTTTCCACAATGGCTAAAGCCTTTTGAAAAGCCTCTGATTGAATCTTATTCACTTCTTTTCGCTTTTTTTCCTGTTCTATTTCCCCCATCACTTTCCCTACAATATGAAGAATTTCTTTTGTATTACTTGGTTTTAGGAGATAGTCTTTCACACCAAGCTTAATGGCAGAACGCAAATAATCATACATGTCATAGGCTGTAACCATGATAAATTTGATATGAGGATAGTCAGTGCTAATTTGTTCCACCGCCTCGAGCCCGTTCATCCCTGGCATCTTAATATCCATCAAGACCAAATCTGGTTGGAATTCATGAGCAATTTCAACCGCCATATTCCCATTTTTCGCTTGTTTGATGATTAAGTTTGGGTATGCCTTTTGTAAAATGACTTCCATCGCCTCTCGTTCGACCTGCTCATCATCGACAATTAGGAGTTTCATGCACGTTCACTCCTTCTCTTTTCAATTTTTATCACTACCTTCGTCCCTGAACCTCTTGAGCTTTCAATCGTAATGACGTCCTCATAGCCATAAAATAGTCGGAGTCGCTTTACTACATTACTGAATCCAATCCCTGTTGAGTGTCCTTCAGAATGGACTTGTTGTTCATTTAAGATTTGATCGATTTTCTCCTCAGGCATTCCATCTCCATCATCTTCAATTTCAATCTGGACAAGTTCCCCCACATCAATGATACGAAAGGAAATGAGGCCACCTTCCTCATTTGGCTCCACCGCATGAATCACAGCATTTTCGATAATGGGCTGTAGCGTCAATGCTGGGATTGCCAAATGTAAACAGGTTTCATCGATTTCCATTTGGACCCCAAGACGCTCTGTAAATCTTGCTTTTTGGATTTCGATATATTGCTGTAAAACCGTTACCTCCTCAAATAAAGTAACGGATCGGTCGATGCGCTTTAAATTATATCGGAGCAACCCTGCGACGCTGACGAGTAGATCACTCGTTTCTTCTGCTCCTTCTAAATACGCTTTCTTAGAAAGAATATTCAGTGTATTGAACAAAAAATGAGGATTGATCTGGCTTTGCAGGCTACGAAACTGGCTTTCTTGCAAAAGAAGCTTATTTTGCTGTAACTCATGCTCAAGCCGAGCCTTTTGCTTCATTTCGGAAATTAAATTATTTATGTTTATTCTCATCCGATCGAAGGTTTTCGCAAGGAAAGAGATTTCATCGTTTGAGTCAACCTTTATTGGTGTATCGAATTTCCCCTGAGACAATTCATTTGCCGCCTGGGTGAGCTTATGTACAGGTCTTGTAATACTTAAGGAAAACCAATAGGTAAATAGAAGCAAAAGGATTGTGAGGAGAAGAATAATCCATATCCCAAGCATAATCAATCCTTCTGATTGCTCGATAATCGTTCGATAAAAGCGGTCATACGTTTTCAATTCTGTATCAATAAGAGTCAGTTTCATTTCAGAAATATAGTTAGATATTCTTGTAGCTTCAGTAAACTCTTTCACGGCGGCCTCAGAATCCCCACTGGAATTAAATAATATTAATCGTTCGGTTGTTTCTGAAAGGCTGTCAATTAAATTAATATAACTAGTTAAGGCAAAATTATTTTCCTCATTTCTTAAAGGAAAAATCGTATATTTAGCTCTTTGGATTACTTCAATGCTTTTATTAAGCTTCTCTAAGTTCTTTGATGACGGATTGAGCATATAATTATTCAATTCTGTTATAACTTGATGACTAACAGTGGTTACTTCATTCATATTCAAATATCGTTGTAAAATATCGTTGTATTGATTATGAGTTTTATAGTTATAATACGTCAGTGCAATCCAAATAGAAGACATGATCACTAGAACGAATGTAGTAAGCATTAATATTTTCTTCTGTATACTCGTCATTGCACATCCGCCGCTTTCAAAATACGAATATTAGTATAATAACCATCGAAATCAAGTGGGACAGTCTCCCCATTCAACCATTCAACAATTAATTCGACACTCGTTTTCCCCATCATTTCAGGCGATTGTTCGATCATCCCGTCAATCTTTCCTTGTTTAAGAAGGGATAAGGACTCTGGAGCATCATCAAAGGAATAAATATAGTAGGGTTCAACTTGTGAACGCTTACTTATTTCCTGAACAAGGGCTCCAATAATATTAGAATTCACAGAGATAATCGCATCGACATTAGGACTATTATTTAGAACATTTCTTGTTGTAGCGATGATTTCCTCCCGTGAACTGGAGGTTTCCGCATAAATCGTTTCGATACTAGGAAACTCGCTTAATACATTCTGTATTCCTTCTAATCTTTGCTTCTGATAATACTCCTCGTTGCTGCTATAGGTGAGAAGTACTTTCCCGCTTGTTCCCATATCCGCGACCAAACGCATGGCAAGCATACTTCCTGCCTTGCATTGGTCTGAGCCGACATAGGTTCTCCGCAAGCTTTCCGTCACAGGTACGTCATTTGCCACGGTGATAATCGGAATTCCATAAAAAGAGGCCTTTACCTTTGCTAGATATTTAAATTCCTCTGTATCAAGTCCTTGAATAATAATACCGTCCACCTTTGAATGAATAGCAATCTCCAACTTTTTCAAAAAATCCTCATGGTTATTGCCGTAGCTCCCCCAAATTTCAAGGGAAGCTCCCTCTTTTTTGGCTTGCTCCATTGCTCCATGCCCCACCTTATCCCAAAATGGTGTTTCTGTATCCTGGGTAATGAGCACAAGCCGAGGCTGTTTCTGATTTTCAGATACGGTTTTTGGCACCTGCCATTCGGAACGAAATACAGCTTCCGCTGAAACAAAAGTAAAATAACAAAGAATGAGGATAACAAGACAGAGTACTATAAGGCCTGTTTTTCGCAAAAGAATCCACCTACTCTATGAGAAACTAATCATATTTTATCAGCTATTGGTAATTGTTCAAATATTATGAAGGTTTTTTCGTACGGATTGTGGATTTGGAGTGGTGCATTCCAATTCAAACTGGGCATGCGATACGAATGAAATAAGGGACCCCATGGTGTCCCTTTTTTATCACTACTATCTCTTTTTTCTTGTTAAAACATCAAAGATGACCGCTCCCGCTAAGACACCACCTCTAATCATATATTGATAGGAAATTCCGACTCCTAATAAATTCATCCCATTGGTCAAAGAAGCCATAACAATAGCACCGATGATGGCCCCCGTCACCTTCCCTACGCCACCTGCGGATGATACCCCACCAACATAGGCTGCTGCAATGGCATCTAGCTCAAATAAGGTCCCAGCAGTGGTCGTTGCCGATTGCAACCGCGAGGTAAATAGAATTCCGGAAAGAGCGGCAAGCATTCCCATTGAACCAAATACAATATAAGTAATTTTTTTGACATTGATCCCAGTCAGATGTGCAGCCTCGGGATTACTTCCCACCGCATAAACATGTCTGCCCAACACTGTTTTCGTCGAAAGAAAGTGGTAAATAATCACGACCGCTAGCATGATCATAATCGTCCATGAGATACCGTTATAGCCCGCTAATATCCAAGTAATATACGCAATAATGGAAGAAATAAACATGAGCTTTAAAGCAAAAATATTATTTGAGACAACATCAAATTGATATTTGATTTTATTTCTCCTGGTCGATATTTCACTATAGATATAAATAATAATCCCGATTAGCCCCACGATAAGGGTAAGGAAGTGGAGACCATTTATTTGGAAAAGGGAAGGAATATATCCGTTACCAATGGCGTTGAAATGGTCATTTTGGATGATAATTGTTCCTGTTTTTTCCGTCACCTGAAGCAAGGCACCTCTGAAAATAAGCATCCCTGCAAGGCTGGCAACAAAGGAAGGAATTCCGATACTTGCAACAAGCAGGCCATTAAAAAGCCCAATAACGATACCAAGTACTAGAATAATTGGAATGGTTAAATAGACAGGCACCCCTGTTTGCGTCAAAATAATGGCAGCGATGGCGCCAAGAAATCCAGCTGCATAGCCGACTGATAAATCGATATGGCGAATGACGATAACAAGCGTCATACCTACAGCTAATACAGCAATATAACCTGCGGAATCTAAGAGATTACTAATATTTCGTGAGGATATAAATAGTCCATCAGTCATTATCGTAAATGTAAGGATAATAACAAAGAGAGCAATGTACATCCCGTAATCTCGAATATTTTCCTGAATTAATGATTTAGCTTCATTGATCGTGTTCATCAACCTATCCCCCTACCTGAGTTGCTAGCTGCATGATATTTTCCTGAGTCGCTTCTTCTATTGGCAGCTCCCCTGTAATTTGACCTTGAGCCATTACGTATATTCGATCACTCATCCCTAGTACTTCACCAAGTTCAGATGAGATCATAATGATACTCATCCCCTCGCTGATCAGCTTATTCATCACCGTATATATCTCAAATTTAGCCCCCACATCAATTCCACGAGTAGGCTCATCTAGAATAAGAAGCTTCGGACTAACAAATAGCCATTTTCCTAAGGATACCTTTTGCTGATTACCCCCACTTAAGTTTCCAACAAGCTGCTCCAAAGAGGATGCTTTCACATGCAGCGAGCTCTTATATCCTTCCGCAATCTTAATCTCCTCATTTTGATTGATGACTCCATTATGAGATATACTCCTTAAGTTCGCAGCAGAAATATTATTTTTGATATCTTGGCCTAAAAAGAGTCCGTCATCCTTACGATCTTCAGTCACATAAGCAATCCCGGCCTTAATGGCTTCACTAGGATGCTTAAGTGAAAGTAGAGAGCCGTTAAACCATAAATCCCCCTTCATTTTATAGGACCTTGCATTGCCAAAAATACTTAAGGCAAGCTCTGTCCTTCCAGCACCCATCAATCCAGCAATTCCGACGATTTCACCTTGATTCACATAAAGATTTGCATCCTTGACAACATAACGGCCTAGTTGCGGATCATAGGCGGACCAATTCTTCAACTCTAGTATTTTTTCCTCATTAGCCTTCTTTTCCCGCCTTGGATAGATATCATTGATTTCCCGACCAACCATATTTTTAATAATAATATTCTCTTTTATCTCGCCCTTTGAACTGTCAAGTGTGCAAATTGTTTGGCCATCACGAAGCACCGTTGCTTTATCAGCAATGGAGATAACCTCTTTGAGCTTATGGGAGATCATGATACAGGTGATGCCTTGTTCCTTCAGTTCCCTTATAAGTCGGAGTAGGTTTTCACTATCATCCTCATTCAATGCCGCGGTAGGTTCATCCAAAATAAGAAGCTTTACATCCTTACTTAGCGCTTTTGCTATTTCGATTAGCTGACGTTTACCCACCCCCAAATCCTTTACAAGGGTATCTGGGTTCACATCTAATTTAACCTTTTTCAATATTTCCTTCGCTTGAACGACCGTTTGGTTCCAATCAATGACGCCTCCGTGTTGCACTTCATTCCCAGCAAATATATTTTCATAGACAGTTAAATCTGGAAAAAGAGCTAATTCTTGATAGATGATTGCAATACCAGCTTGAACACTGTCACTTATCTTATTGAATTTCTGTACTTCCCCATCAAAGACAATATCTCCCTCATACGTACCATAAGGATAGACACCGGAGAGAACCTTCATCAAAGTGGATTTACCTGCTCCGTTTTCTCCAATTAGACAATGAATCTCGCCTTTTTCTACCTTGAAATTCACATTCGTTAAAGCTTTAACACCAGTAAACTCCTTCGTAATCTGATGCATCTCAAGAATATACTTACCCAATCTTCTCCCCCCTAGCAAAACAACAGAATGGAGAAAAGTGATAGATGAATCTATCACTATCCCCCTGTTTTGACATCCAAAATTCTAGAGACCTGTAAATTCACTAGCTTCATAGTAGCCTGAATCAATCAGCTCTTTCTTCACATTTTCTTGGTTGACCACGATGACATCTGTTTGCTTTGCCTTCACTTCAATAGAGCCGTTGTCATAGGTTCCCGTTGTTTCAGGAGTTTTTCCGTCAAGAATATCGATTGCCATACCCATGGCATCTTTGACTAGAGTACGTACATCCTTGAACACGGTCATTGATTGTTTACCATCAATAATGTATTGGATGGAGGCTTTCTCTGCATCCTGACCGCTGATCACATAGCTTGTAATATCACCATCTGTCGCAAACACATCTGCAATCGCACGAGAAGTTCCATCGTTTGGTGCAAGAATAGCTACATTGCCCTTCAAGTCGGCTCCAGCAGCCGTTAAGTGTGTTTGTGCTTTATTCTTTGCTTCATTCGGATCCCAGTTTGTCGTTACCTGGCCAAGAATCTTACTCATCTCATCACGTGAGAGCTCAGCCTTATCCTTCAAACCTTCTGCTTCACTTGAATTTGCGATTTTAAATGTTCCATCAGCAATTTTTGGTTGAAGGACACTCCAGGCTCCTTCAAAGAATAAGAAAGCATTATTGTCTGAAGCCGCTCCAGCATATAAGTACAATGGAACATTCGTGCCTTCTGCCTGATCCACCAAATATTGTGCTTGGGCTGCTCCAACGGCAACACTGTCGAAGGTGACATAATAATCGACTGCATCGGTATTGGTAATGAGTCGGTCATAAGCAATAACCGTTACGCCGTCCTTTTTTGCTGCCTCCACAGCAGCTCCAGCCGCCTCACCATCATGCGGGCTAATAATTAATACCTCAATTCCTTTGTTAAGCAATGTTTCCACATTTTCCTTTTCCTTTGCAGAAGAACCTTGGCTAAAAAGGATTTCCGTCGTATATTCAGAATCAGCCAGTGCATCTTTGAATCTTTGCTCATCCTGCACCCATCTTGGCTCGTCCTTCGTCGGCAATACAATCCCTACGCTTACCTTACTGCTCTTGCCTCCGCTTCCACCACCGCTACTGCTGTTGTCTTTACATGCTACAAGCAAAGATAGAAACATCATCGCAACAATGATAAACGAAACTGCCTTAAACCTCTTTTTCATGTAAAATCCCCTTTCCTATATTTCTAATAATTCCTACAATTTAAATTATAAATGGACTATTCCATAGTGTAAGCGCTAACAAATGGTAATCTTTTATTCTTTTCTGTACTTTTTTATCCTCATGACAAAAAGCCTAGATTCTCGGCAATGGAGAACCTAGGCTTCTAGCTATTTACAGGCTTTCAAAAAGATACCTTTATTCCTTGCCTTTGAACTTTATTTTCAACTGCACAACTTCAGATTGGGTTCCAATTCGAAATGGTGGTCCCCAAAGACCATAGCCTGACGATACAATGGAATGGAGATCGCCCTTCTTCAAATAGCCCCAGTCATTCTCATAAATGAGCCCAGTAATGATATTGGCTGGTGCAATCTGTCCTCCATGGGTGTGACCAGATAGTAAGATGTCCACTCCATTTTTACTGGCTTCATCGATTTCGTTTGGCTGGTGGTCCAGCATGATGATTGACAGGTTCTTATCAAGCGCTCCAATTAATTCCTTCATGGTTTTTCGATGTTTGTCTGTGAGATCATTTCTTCCCACCAGAAAGAAGCTATCTTCAATATTAACGGATTCATCCGAGAGCATGATGATGCCCGCCTTTTCCATTTCTTGATGCAGCTCATCTAAATCATCACCGTAGTAATCATGATTCCCAGAGGTTGCATAAACACCGAGTGGCGCTTTTATCTTCGAAAGCGTCTCTCCCATCTGTTCATCCACATAAGGCTTAATGTAATCATCAATGATATCCCCCGCAATAACGACCATATCTGGATTCATCTCTTTTGAGATGGTTACTAATCTCTCCAAATGCTTGTTTCCTACGATTTTTCCTAAATGTAGGTCAGTAACCATGAGGATATTAAATTCCTTTTGGTCTGCCTGCTTATCAATCGAGATTTCATATGTACGGACAACAGGATGCCAAGCATAATAGGAACCGCTGATAACTACCCCGATGAAAAAGATGACGAGTGCACCGCCCAAAATCTTAGCTCCACGTTTCTTATTAAGAAAGTAGATTAAATTAATGATCGGCAAGAGAATTAGGCCATATCCAATAATGAGAAACCATATCCCGCTTATGTACGCCAGCACTCTTGTGGAAAAAAACCGATCGAAAAATACACTAAAGGATAAAAAAGCAATACATGCAATATAGGCCCATTTATACCGGAAAGAAAAGCTTTGCCTCAACCAAACGAAGCCATTGTAACCGATATAAAAACAAATGGCTAAATAAACAAGTAAAAATATAGCAAAAAATAAATACATCATAAGAATGGCCCTTTCTTTATTCTAGGCTGTGTTGTTGTTCAATGTTGATTTTTGCCCTTATACGTGTGCGTGAACGTGTTTTATTCGGTACGAATAACTTAGTGAACGTACACGTATAAGGCGATACGTAGATCAACAACAAAATATAACAGAGCCCTATATTAAAGAGTCTCTTCCTATTCTACCAAATATTGTTGGTATCAAAAAAGGATAGGCTTAAGCAATTCTGCTTTGAACCTATCCCTTAATTATTAGGATTCTTTTTTTACTTCACGAAACATGGCAACATAATTCTTGATTTCCTCTGCATCATTTTTCACTGGACTGATCGAAAGCTGTTCAAGATAAATTTGGCCATCCTTCTTCTTGTTCCAAATTTCACCCTGCCAAAATCCATTCTCCTTTATAGACTCCCACATTTTCTCATAGAATTCTTTGTTGTGCTTACCTGAACGGAGGAGCCGTGGATTCTTTCCGATCACTTCTTCTTCTTTATAGCCAGTCACTTGAGTGAAGGCAGGGTTTACTTTTTCAATATTTCCTTTCAAATCGGTGACCATGACGCCTTCAACTGTGTAGTTAATGACTCGGTTGGACATTCCCAATTTTTCCTGATAAAACATCCACATGACAATAATTAAGCAGGCCATTGCAAATTGGGAAAGTGCCATAAATCCAATCGCATAGTGACCGGTTAAATTGAAGAGGAAAGTAAGAATTAACGGTGGGAAAAATCCACCTAATCCCCCCATTGCGGAAACAATCCCATTCACAATTCCAGCCTGCTTTGAAAAATACATCGGCAATAATTTGAACACAGCTCCATTTCCAAGCCCCGCAAAGAGAGCAATCGTTAAACATCCTACGGAATACCAAGTTAACGATGGGTTGAACGCAAGCAAAATGCCTGACAAGGTTAAACCAGCAAAGACAAGGATAAGAATTTTGAACGTATTAAACTTGTCACTCAACCATCCACCAATTGGGCGAAAAAGAGTGGCTATCCCAATAAATCCTGCTGTTCTCATACCAGCATCTATTTTTTCTAATCCAAAATTCGCTACAAGGAAATTTGGTAAATAAACCGTAAATGCGACAAAAGAGCCAAAGGTAACAAAATAGAATAAGCTTAAGAACCATAGTTTTTCATTCTTGTAGACACTTTTGATTTGATCCTTTAATGAAGTTACGACCTTTGGTTCGTTCTTATCCCCAAGTAAGAAGTTTAGTAGCGCAACAACAAATACTAGAATTAAATAGAGCTGAACAGTAGTTTGCCAGCCAACCTGTGTGGCAATAACCGGTGCAGCAAAGGTTGTTATCGCCGTACCAATGTTTCCTGAACCATAAATCCCGTTAATGAAACCATGACGTTCCTTTGGATAATACTTTGGCAGCGAGGTAACCCCAACGGAAAATACCGCACCGCTGATCCCTAAGAATAATCCGCCAATGAGTAGGTCCGTAAGAGAGTTGGCCTTACTGATGTAAAAAATCGGAAACAACAATAAGAGAAAACTGATCGCAAAGAGCTTTCTAGCACCATATCGATTGGTCCAATAACCAATCGGGATTCGGAGTAACGACCCAAGTACAACAGGTGTAGCTGTTACTAATGTTAATTGATTGGCACTCAAATTGATCTCCTCTTTGATGAAAGGCATCAATGAGGATAAGATCACCCAAACCATAAATCCAGAAATCAATGTAAATGTCTGTAGTGGTAATTGTACTTTTTTAAGTTTCATAGCCCTATCTCCTTTCAAACAACCATAGAAGTACTATCGATTTGTTACCATCATCGTAAAAAATCGATGGGCCTTCTGGGTGTGAAGTACTTCACATTTTTACCATGTTCATAAACATTTCATATTTCCATATTTCATCTATAAAGTGCTAAAATAATATATGTTAGAATAAAAGAATACGAAAAAATGTCAGGTGGGGATAAAATGCCTAACACGCTGAAACCTACAAAATCAATTGAGATAAAAGAATTACTTCATATTGCGGATAGAATCATTCAAGTGGAAAAAGGACAATATTTGTTCCAAGAAGGTCAGGATGCTGGCGAGCTGTATTTAGTCATTTCGGGGAAAATTCAAATAAGTAAAATCACCGCAGATGGCCGCGAGCTTTCCTTAAGAATCTGCAGCGAAAATGACATTTGTGGAGAATTAACCTTGTTCACGAATTCACCTAAATACCTTCTTAGTGCATTGATGCTTGAGGATGGAGAAATCGCGGTAATAAAAAAAGAAATGATCGAAGAGAAAATTTTTCAAGATAGTGCCCTCGGCTTTGAGTTTATCAAATGGATGAGTGACCACTTTAGAAAAACACAAATGAAGTTCCGTGATCTCGTTCTTTACGGTAAAAAAGGAGCTCTCTACTCTACCTTAATTCGGATGACAAATAGCTATGGGGTTGAGCAGGAGGATGGTATTTTAATTGATCTTCCCTTAACCAATCAGGAGCTTGGCAATTTCTGTGGAACAACACGGGAAAGTACGAATCATTTATTGAATGAACTCAAACGAAAAGGCGTTATCTCAATAGAGAAAAAGAAAATTACGATTCATGACCTCCAGTATATTAAAAAAGAAATTGATTGTGAAAATTGTCCCGCTGTTTTTTGTAGTATTGAATAACGTTCTTTTCACCAATTGCGATTAACCATAATCCAGCAACATAGCTTGAATAATGGATAGGATTAAGCTGACTCTCGAGTCAGCTTTTTTTAATTCTACGAGTCCTTTTGCCAACCACCTCTACTCCCTTTCCCGTCAACCCCGGATGTGACAAATATGTGTCAGACCCCAAAATGTGAAGTACTTTACAGCTTCTATTGTTTACGCATTGTTAAAGTAAGTTTAGTCAGGCATTCCAAATAACAGTCAAAACAAAATAAGGAGTGATTTTCCATGAAAAAGAAACGATCACCTTTACAAAATCGTTTAAAATACTTAACTCCAGTTGAAAAACAATCCAATAACCATAGCCAAACAACCTATGAAAATCGTGATTGGGAGCAAGCGTACCGCCAGAGATGGCAGCATGACAAGGTTGTACGTTCTACCCACGGCGTTAACTGTACAGGTTCATGCAGCTGGGATATTTACGTAAAGGACGGCATTGTCACCTGGGAAGGTCAAAAGCTTGACTACCCATCAACAGGTCCAGATATGCCAGATTTTGAACCACGTGGTTGCCCCCGTGGTGCGAGCTTTTCTTGGTATCTTTACAGCCCGCTGCGTGTTAAATACCCATACATCCGTGGCGTTCTTTTAGACATGTGGCGTGAGGCTTTAAAGGTAAATTCAAATCCTTTAGAAGCATGGAAGAGCATTGTTGAAAATCCTGAAAAGGCAAAGACATACAAGCAAGCAAGAGGAAAAGGCGGATTGGTGCGAGCAGAATGGCATGAAGTATTAAAGCTTATTTCGGCATCCCTACTTTACACCATCATCAAATATGGCCCAGATCGAAATGTCGGGTTCACACCGATTCCAGCGATGTCGATGATTAGCTACGCATCAGGCTCTCGCTTCATGTCTCTAATGGGCGGACCAATGCTAAGCTTCTATGATTGGTATGCGGACCTCCCTCCTGCCTCCCCACAAATTTGGGGCGATCAAACGGACGTGCCTGAAAGCAGTGACTGGTATAATTCCGGCTACATCATGACATGGGGTTCAAACGTTCCGCAAACACGGACACCTGATGCCCATTTCCTTGCAGAAGTTCGCTATCGTGGGACAAAGGTTGTTTCAGTCAGCCCTGATTACGCGGAGTCCACCAAGTTTTCTGATGATTGGATGAAGGTCAAGCAAGGAACGGATGGGGCCGTTGCCATGGCGATGGGCCATGTCATTTTGAAAGAATTCTATGTAGAGAATCAGCATGACTACTTTATCAGCTATGCGAAGCAATATACTGATTTCCCATTTGTTGTGACCTTGAAAAAAGACGGGGAGCAGTTCATTCCTGATCGCTTCCTAAATGCTGCCGACCTTGGTAAAGCAACTGAAAACGGTGAGTTTAAGCCTGTCCTTTTCAACAATCTGAACGGCAAATTGGTGATTCCTCATGGAACGATGGGCGCTCGCTGGGAAGACAAAGCAAAATGGAATCTTAAAATGATCGACGAAGAAACCGAAGAAAAAATCGATCCAAGATTGTCTTTCGAAGGAATCGAAGAAGAAATCGCAACTGTGAAGCTTCCTTATTTTTCCCATGAAGGCAATCAAATTCTTTATCGAAACGTCCCAATGAAAAAAGTAGAGGTAAATGGAGAGGTCTTCTATACAACAACCGTCTACGACCTTACACTTGCAAACTATGGGGTTGACCGTGGACTTGGTGGAACTTCGATGAACGATTCGATTTTCACACCTGAATGGCAGGAAAAAATTACTGGTGTTAAACCAGAACTAGTCACACAAATTGCTCGAGAGTTTGCCCAAAATGCCCTTGATACAAATGGTCGCTCCATGATCATCGTCGGTGCGGGAATCAATCACTGGTTCAATGCCGATACGATTTATCGCGCCGTCTTAAATCTTGTTCTATTTGTCGGTGCACAAGGTGTGAATGGTGGTGGCTGGGCTCACTATGTTGGTCAAGAGAAGCTCCGACCTGTTGAGGGCTGGCAAACGATTGCAACAGCAAAAGACTGGTCAGGTCCAGCTAAGCTTCAAAACGGAACGTCATTTTTCTATTTTTCAACAGACCAGTGGCGTTATGAAGAGCATCCAGTAAGTGATCATATTTCACCATTGTATGACAAAGCCCGCTACGATCATTATGCCGATTATAACGTTATGGCAGCAAGACTTGGCTGGCTTCCTTCTTACCCTACATTTGATCAAAACACCATTGACCTCTACAAAGAGGCTGAACAAGCTGGGGCTAATACACCTGAGGAAGTCGGAAAATATGTAGCAGCAAAACTAAAAGACCGCAAATTACAGTTCGCGATAGAAGATCCGGATAATCCTGTAAACTTCCCTAGAAATCTATTTGTTTGGCGTTCAAACCTTATTTCTAGTTCTGGAAAAGGACATGAATATTTCTTAAAGCATTTACTAGGAGCACAAAGCGGAGTATTAAATGATGATGATGACAGCCTGCGCCCTGAAGAAATTAAGTGGCATGACAAGGCGGCTGAAGGAAAACTCGATTTACTCATTGATCTTGATTTCCGTATGGCAGGTACAGGACTATATTCAGACATTATTTTACCGGCAGCAACCTGGTATGAAAAACATGATTTGAACAGTACGGATATGCATCCATTTATCCATCCATTTAATCCAGCTGTTTCAACACCATGGGAATCACGTTCAGACTGGGAGATTTTCAAATCAATTGCCAAAAACGTATCAGAAATGGCTGCTGAACTAGAAATGGAACCACTAAAAGAGGTTGTAGCTACACCATTGCTCCATGATACACCGCAGGAGCTAGCACAGCCGCTTGGAATCGTGAAGGACTGGAGTAAAGGCGAATGCGAGCCGATTCCTGGGAAAACGATGCCACAGATCCATGTCGTTGAGAGGGATTACAAGCTTATTTATGACAAAATGATCACTTTAGGACCAAATGTCAAGAACGCTCCATATGGAATAAAGGGAATTACATGGTCCGCAGAAGAAGAATATGAAAAATTGAAGAAGGTTCTTGGAACTCACCAAGGTGGAATCGGTGATGGCTGTCCTAGCATTGAAACGGCCAAAAGTGCATGTGAAGCAGTACTAACTCTTTCTTCTACTTCAAACGGAAGAATGGCGGTTAAAGCATGGGAAGCACTTGAGAAGAAAACAGATCTTGAACTAGTCGACTTAGCTGCTGAACGGGAAGAAGAATGTTTTACATTTGCCCAAATTACAGCTCAGCCAAAAACGGTGATCACCTCCCCTGCTTTTAGTGGTTCTGAAAAAGGTGGACGACGTTATTCACCATTTACAACCAATGTTGAACGACTTATTCCTTGGAGAACGATTACGGGAAGACAGTCATTCTATATTGATCATGAAACGATGCAGGAATTTGGAGAAGCAATGGCCACCTTTAAGCCAATTCTTCAACATAAACCATTTAAGAAAAACCGTCCTGAAGAGGAAGGCAAAGAAATTGTTCTGAACTACTTAACACCGCATAATAAGTGGTCGATTCACAGTATGTATTTTGATTCACAACCAATGCTCACCCTTTTCCGCGGTGGTCCAACCGTATGGATGAACAAGGATGATGCCGCTGATGTTGGCGTTCTAGATAATGATTGGATCGAGTGCTTTAACCGCAACGGTGTCGTCGTTGCAAGAGCGGTTGTCTCACACAGAATTCCAAGAGGAATGGCCTTTATGCATCACGCTCAGGACCGACATATTAACGTACCAGGTACAAACCTTACCAGCAATCGCGGAGGTACTCATAATAGCCCAACAAGAATTTATGTGAAGCCTACCCATATGATCGGTGGCTATGCACAGCTAAGCTATGGCTTTAACTATTACGGACCAACAGGAAATCAACGTGACGTAAATGTGGTCATCCGTAAACTCAAGGAGGTTGATTGGCTTGAAGATTAAAGCTCAAATTGGGATGGTCATGAATTTAGATAAATGTATTGGCTGTCATACATGTAGTGTAACCTGTAAAAACACCTGGACGAACCGTCCAGGTGCGGAATATATGTACTTCAACAACGTGGAAACAAAGCCAGGTATCGGCTATCCAAAGCGTTGGGAGGACCAGGAGAAGTATCGCGGCGGTTGGGAAGTGAAAAACGGCAAGCTTCAGCTTAAATCAGGCTCCAAAATGAAGCGATTACTCAATTTGTTTTATAATCCAGATCTTCCAGAAATCGATGATTACTATGAACCATGGAACTACGATTATGAAACATTAACCAATAGTCCAGAGCGTAAAGTTCAGCCTGTGGCTCGTCCAAAGTCGTCTCTGACTGGTGATTTCATGGAAATTCTCTGGGGACCAAACTGGGAGGATGACCTTGCTGGCGGCCATATTACTGGCCTTCAAGATCCGAACGTAGAGAAAATGGAAAACCAAATTCGCACTGAATTTGAAGATGTATTCATGATGTATCTTCCAAGAATTTGTGAACACTGTATAAACCCTGCTTGTGTAAGTGCCTGTCCTTCAGGAGCGATGTACAAACGCGATGAAGACGGGATCGTCCTTGTTGACCAGAACGCTTGCCGTGCTTGGAGACATTGTGTTACTTCCTGTCCATATAAGAAAGTATATTTTAACTGGCAAACAAATAAAGCAGAGAAGTGTACGCTATGCTTCCCAAGAATTGAAGCTGGTATGCCAACGATTTGTTCTGAGACCTGTGTAGGTCGGATTCGTTATCTTGGTGTAATGCTCTATGATGCGGATAAGGTTGAGGAAGCGGCTCTTGCCGATGAAAAGGATCTGTATCATGCACAATTAGATATTTTCCTTGATCCTCATGATCCTGAAGTTATTGCTGAGGCCAAAAAGGAAGGCATTCCAATGGAATTCATTGAGGCTGCTCAGAAATCACCTATTTACAAAATGATCATCGATTGGAAAATTGCCCTACCGCTACATCCTGAATATCGCACGATGCCAATGGTTTGGTATATTCCACCACTAAGCCCAATCATGAACATGTTTGAAGGGGTTGGAAGCAGCTCAAATGCGGAGGACATCTTCCCAGCGATCGATCAAATGAGAATTCCAATTGAATATTTGGCCAATCTTCTTACAGCCGGAGATGAGTCTCACATCCGCAACGTATTAAAGAAAATGGCGGTTATGAGAACGTATATGAGAAGTGTACAAACAAATAAGACTCCAAATGTGGATATTGTGAAAGACCTAGGCTTAAGCGAGCAGGATATTAAGGACATGTATCGCCTCCTTGCGATTGCCAAATATGAAGACCGTTTCGTTATCCCAGCATCCCATCGTGAAGAAGTCGCTGACCTTTACGATGAGCAAGGTAGCTGTGGTCTTGCCTTCGCCGGCGGCCCAGGCGCATGCGGAACACTCTAATAGGTGGTACCCCTTCCAAGTGGTACCAGGTACCGCCGGTGGACTTTTTGTCAAAAGTGTCCATATGGAGTGGACACTTTTGACTCAAATAATTGAAATGGGTGGTGAAAGCATGATTGAACAGGAAATTAAGCTAGGTTTTCAATTTTGCTCGTATTTATTGAGTTATCCCAACCAAGAATTTATTGAGTCGCTTGAGGATCTCCAAGAAGAGCTTGATTCTTTATCAAACTCCAAATTAAAAGAAGAGCTTCAGCAATTTCTAAATAAAGCTACAATTCTATCAACGGCTGATTTTATTTCTACCTATGTGGATACATTCGATTTCGGTAAGAAAACAAATCTTTACGTTACGTACATGACCAATGGAGAGCAAAGAGAAAGAGGCATGGACCTTTTATTCTTGAAAAACTATTATAAATTGCATGGATTTCATGTAACAGATAAAGAACTCCCTGATTATCTCCCAGTAATGCTTGAATTTGCGAGCCAGGTTGAGCAGGAAACATTTAGACCTATTTTTGACCGATACTTGGAAAATATTAAAGAAATCGAATCAAAATTAGATCCGAAACAGAACCTTTATGGTCACATTATGAAGGCAATGATGCTTGCTCTTAAGGAAGCGGGCATTACAAAGGCCGTAAGGAGGAGCGAAGAAATATGTACGAACAGTTTTTATGGGTAGTCCTCCCCTATATCGTCCTAACGATCTTTATCGGCGGGCATATATATCGTTATCAGCATGATCAGTTTGGGTGGACATCAAAGTCCAGTGAGCTTCTGGAAAAGAAATTGCTTCGAATAGGTAGCAATCTTTTTCATTGGGGAATTATCTTTGTATTTGGTGGACATGTGATGGGGCTATTAATTCCGATTGAAGTCTATGAGACTATGGGAGTGTCGGAGCATCAATATCACACCATCGCCCTAATTGGAGGAATTCCTGCCGGGATCGCAGCAGCAATTGGGCTTCTAATCCTTTGTTACCGACGCATGACCGTAAGGCGTCTTGTCGTAACCAGTACAAAAGGCGACTGGGTTAGTTTAATCTGTTTGGTGATTGTCGTCTTATCGGGAATGTCTGCAACATTCCTTAATATCGACTCTCAAGGATTTGATTATCGGACAACGATTGGACCTTGGCTAAGGGGAGTTCTTACCTTCCGCGCGGATGCCAGTCTGATGGCTGATGTTCCACTTTGGTTCAAAATTCATATTCTTGCTGTATTTGGAATTTTTGCGGCATGGCCGTTTACCCGCCTTGTCCATGTATTTAGTGCACCGCTTCGTTATTTATCCCGAAGCTATGTCATTTACCGTAAGCGTGGACCAAGACAGCAAAATCTATAGATAATAGAAGATGGGGCTGTCTGATTCTGATAAGCCCCAGAAAAGGCTTTCCAAAAGACAGTTACCCTATCTGTTTGGAAAGCCTTTATATTTGCCATCATAAAAATACTTTGTAATAGAGATTTATTATGGATGGGTTAGGAAATTTTAAAAAGCAAGCCATTATTGGCTATTGGGTATTGTTCAAACAATTGAATTCCGCAGGTTATACCCAATAAGAGCTATTGGGTTTCGTTCAAATGCAAGAAATCCAAATGTTTTTACTCAGTTACTAATGCTGTTTCTTTTTCCTTAAGAAGCAAGCTCGTTACAACAAATGAAACTACTGCTAGCACGGTTAGCAAAATAAAAACCGAATGCAAGCTTGATTCCAGTGCTTGACCCTTCAGCTCATCGCTCAATAACAAACCAGAAATCGCAATTCCAATGACCTGCCCAAGATTTCTCATTAAGTTATTCGATCCCATCGCTGCTCCTCGAATTTTCCATTCCACAGCCGATTGAACCGCAACTGTAAAAGCAGTAAGGGATAAGCCAAAGCCAAAACCAATCACTCCTGTTACGACCAGCATCCATGGAATCGTTGTTTCCGTATTAAAGAATACGAGCATGATACAGCTGACGATCACAACGGCAATCCCGGTTAAGGTAATACTACCGATCGACCTCTTACTCATCAGTCTTCCCGATACCATTGCACCAATCGGCCATGTGAGGGACATCGGCATCATCGCAATTCCGGAATAGGTAGCATTTAAGCCTGTCACCCCTTGCACCCATAATGGAATATAGAAAGTAACCGTAACAAGAATAAATCCTAATAAAAATCCAGAGATATTCGAAATCGTAATAAAGCGATTTTTGAACAAGGAAAGCGGCAGCATCGGCTCCTTCCCTTTTGCTTCAATCCAAAAGAATACTCCAAGGGTAATAATTGCAATAATGAATAGAAGCGAAATATTTCCTGTTAACTGCTTATTATCCTTCAGCAAGGTCAACGCATACAAAAAGGCGGTCATACAAATCGCAAAGGTAATAATTCCAGCATAGTCGATAATTTGCTTCTTCTTTTCAATGTTTTCTTGTAAAGCTGTCCAAAGAAGGAATAAGGATATAATTCCAAATGGAAGATTCATAAAGAAAATCCAATGCCATGTGATTTGATCGACAATCACTCCACCCGCTAGCGGTCCAACAATCCCGGCAATCCCCCACACACTGCTCATCCAGCCCTGCATTTTTGCACGCATCTTGAACTCGAACACATCACCAATAATCGTAAAAGGAATCGTCGCCAAAGCACCCGCTCCAATTCCTTGAATTAGGCGGAAGATGACCAATTGTTCCATCGTTTGCGAGATTCCTGAAAGCATTGAACCAATAAGGAAAATAATCGTACCAATGGTAAACATCAGCTTTCTTCCGTATAAATCAGCGAGCTTCCCAAATACAGGTGTACTGATAACTAATGCCAATAAATAGATTGAAATCACCCATGTATATAGATGACTTCCTCCTAAATCTTCCACAATTCTTGGCATTGCCGTACTGACTATCGTCCCTTCAATCGCCGTCAAAAAAGTTGCAATTAAGAGGGCAACGATCACTAATTTCTTATTTGTTTCCTTTTGCAAAACTGTTCCCCCTTTTATCATCCAATACAAAAGCACCCTTGCTATAGAAGGTGCTTACTAGATTTTACTATTTCTTTTCGTTACTTTTCGCAAGATAAAATCTTTGATAATTACATTATACAAGAAAAACTATTGGATTTACACATTTTCGTTCTAACGTATAAAGCTCTTCTCTCCAAAAGGAAATGCTCGCGCCCCTCAAGTAAAAAAATTCTCCATTGTAGCATGAATGGTCTGTGGGCTTACCCCAAAACCTTGAGATTCTTGCTAAGGATCATTTTTTCAGGGGCAAACAAAAAGACCAAATCATCGAGGATTTGATCTTTCTTAGGGAGCGCATCATTCATTCTAGTGCCCTGTAGCCATGGCTTGTGCTTTCGTAGCCTGGACTGTTCCATATGGATGCTGTGGTGGAGCATAAATAGAGTAGAGTTTTAGTGGGGAGCTACCTGTATTTCTTACATTATGCCATGTTCCAGCAGGGACCATAATGGCAGAATCATCGGATACTCTTTTAACAAAATTTAGATTGTCCCTGCTCCTTCCCATTTGAACAACCCCTCGACCCTTTTCAATACGGAGGAATTGATCTAGATGAGGATGAATTTCTAAGCCAATATCCTCCCCAGGTTTCAGGCTCATTAATGTCACCTGCAAATGATGTCCAGTCCATAAAGCCATTCGATAATTGTTGTTTTGCCTTGAGGCCGTATTAATATTTACTACAAATGGATTTGGACCATTATCCTTTAGCTTTAGGTAGTTGCTCTGATTCGTGGTCGGTAGAATGTTAATTCGGTTTGCATCGTCAAACCAATACATAGGTTGTCTCACATACATTGGATGATATTGATAATGGTATGGAAATGAACGATAAGGATCGTACATATTATTCAACCCCTTCACATATTTACAAAATCATCCTATGCGACATATGAGGGGAGTGTACTTCTTAATGACTTTTTTATTCCTATGAATCACGAGTGTAAAGAAGACAATTTTATAACAAACCTGATTGGCTACCCGTTGAACAAGATTCTCTTTTATCTAGTAGACCAAGGCCCTTGTTTTAGCCCCCCTAGGATACTACATCGAAAGTGTAAGGACCGTCCAAATCAGGATGATTGATTAGACGAATGATTTTCGGCTCACATTCGATTACAATATAGTTCGGATCATTCGGTCCCTCCAAATATTTGAGAAAATTATCATGCCATAGACGGTCCTTTAATTCCTTTTCATCGTGGATAGTGGCCGTTGCGCTGATATCCAAATAAGGCTTACCAAATCCTCCACCTTCAAACCCCAGCAAAATATGAACCTTGTCATTGTGTTCAATATCTCGTACCTTATTGGTCTGCTTACTGGATACACAATACAACTTGAAGCCATCATGGCGGAAGATCATATACCGTGAAAAGGGTTGATCTCCTCTCATCGTGCTCAGCGTCCCAAGTCGGCTCTCACTAATTATTCTAGAAATTTCATTTAAAAGGTTTTCTTTTTCCATAATGTCACCACTTTCATCAAAACTAACTTTTCCCCTTAACTATACACTTCTATTCTTTCATTCTCAGTGACAAAGCTCAATAAAACAAAAAAGCACAGTCCCTTTTTATGGGACTATGCCGAATCACTTAGTTATCCACTTTCTCTGTTCTTATTGTGAGCCCTTTTCTCAGGGTGTTACCAATGGTACAAGCTCTTTCAGCTGAAACGATAAGCTTGTTCTTGTAAGAATCCTCAAGATGAGGAGGAAGAGTGATTTTCATGATGCATTCCTCAAACCGTGATGGACTATCACCTGCTTTGATTGCATTGACCTCAACGGAAAAATCGCCCTCTTGATACTCAATTCCGTCACGCTCGAACATTCGTTGAATAACGATGGTCGTGCAAAGCGCCAACGAAGCTTCAAGCATTTCCTTTGGATTCAGTCCTTCTAGGTTCGCAGAGAAACTTCCTTCTACCTGGTAACCTGCTTCATTATAAACTCCGAATTGACCATCCTTTTTCTTAATGATTGCCATTCTATTCTCCTCCTTATGTTTCCCGTCTACCGCAACGAATCAATACAAATGGCAAGCAACAAAATGCTTCGACTCCATTTCTTTTTTGACGGGAACTTCTTTTTTACAAATATCCATCGCAAAAGGACATCGAGTGTGAAACATGCATCCAGATGGTGGATTCAATGGAGATGGAATTTCTCCTTTTAACACAATGCGTTCCTTTTTATGCTCCCTGTTGGCACCAGGCACTGCCGAAAACAAGGCCTTCGTATAAGGGTGAAGCGGGGAAGCAAACAAGCTATCTGTCGGAGCCTCCTCCACAATTTTCCCTAAATACATAACCCCAATTCGGTCGGAAATATGCCTTACCACACTGATATCATGGGTAATAAAAAGATATGTCAGCTTCAGATCGTCCTGCAGCTTTTTTAGTAGATTAATAACCTGGGATTGAATCGAAACATCAAGAGCCGAAACTGGTTCATCATAAATAACGACCTTTGGATTCATGACAAGAGCTCTAGCAAGACCAAGACGCTGTCTTTGTCCACCAGAAAACTCGTGAGGATAGCGATAATAATGCTCTACACCCAGGCCAACTTTATTCAAGATATCAAAAACCCTTTCTCTCCGCTCCTCCTTTGAACCAAGGGAGTGAATCACTAAAGGCTCCTCTAACGTTTGCCCAATCCGCTTGCGAGGATTCAACGATGAGTATGGATCCTGAAACACCATTTGCAAATCCTTGCGCAGACTGCGAAGCTCTTTTTTCGAGGCTTGAAAAATATCTTGATTCTTATAGATTGTCTTTCCGCCAGTCGGTTCAGTCAAACGAAGAAGAGTTCTTCCTGTGGTACTCTTCCCACAGCCCGATTCTCCAACAAGGCCATAGGTCTCTCCTTCAAACAACTGAAACGAGACATCATTGACCGCTTTGACTTGCCCCTTTACTCCTCCTATGCGTCCAAGCTGACCAGTGACAGGAAAGAACTTTTGTAAATTTCGAACATCAAGAAGCGGTTCATTTGCTTGCTCGGCCATATGCACCCTCCTCGTCAATTTTTTCATAATGCCAGCATCTGACCCTATGATTTCCTTCATGTACCCTTAGTTCAGGAGCACTCTCTCGACATTGATCATCGGCAAAGGGACAACGTGAGGCAAAACGGCAGCCCTTTGGAACATTGTCAAGGGAAGGTACCGTCCCTTTTATGACATGAAGTTCCTTCGAGCGGTCCCCATCCAATTGAGGAATCGATTGCATTAATCCTCTTGTATATGGGTGGAGCGGACGAGTGAACAACTGATCCGTATCCATTTCCTCTACTATTTGACCGAGATACATGACCATCACTCGTGTACAAACCTCTGCAACAACCCCCAAATCATGTGTGATAAAAATGACGCCCATCCCGAGCTTTTTATTCAACTCCACCATTAAATCTAGGATTTGCGCTTGAATTGTAACGTCTAAGGCTGTCGTCGGCTCATCAGCAATAAGCAGCTTAGGCTCACATGATAAAGCCATCGCAATCATGGCCCGCTGCTGCATCCCTCCTGATAATTGATGAGGATACTCATTCACTCTTTTCTCAGGAGCTGGAATACCCACTAACCTTAACATTTCAACTGCTTTGTCAAAGGCTTCCTTTTTCGAAACCTTTTGGTGCAGCCGGATGGATTCTCTAATTTGATCCCCAATGGTATAAACAGGATTCAATGAGCTGAGTGGATCTTGGAAAATCATCGAAATGTCATTCCCACGGATCTTCTGCATTTTCCCATTGGAAAATGCCAAAAGATTTTCTCCGTTGAAATTAATTTCGCCTTCGTATTCAACCGTGTACTTCTCATCAAAAAGGCGCATAATCGACTGAGACATCACACTTTTCCCACAGCCGGATTCACCAACGACTCCGACAATCTCTCCTTCATGAACGTGGAAGCTAACCCCATCCACTGCCGTTACCTGACCCCGATCTGTATAAAAATGCGTTCTTAAATTTTTCACTTCTAAAAGAGGCTGACCCGTCATGAATATTAACCTCCTACTCTCTTACTCTTCCGTCTTTTGAATTTCCTTGTTGTATGTGGGTCAAAATAGTCTCGAAGACCATCCCCCAATAGATTCAATCCTAATACGGAAATAATAATGAACAAACCCGGATAAACAACCATCCACCATGCCTTAAAGATGACTAATTTCCCCGCCTGTAGGATATTTCCCCAGCTTGGATCTGGAGCGGGAATCCCTGCCCCAAGAAAGCTCAGAGCCGCCTCGGAAATAATCGTCTCCGCAAACACAAAGGTTGCCTGCACAATAAGTGGAGAAATGGTGTTTGGTGCAATATGCCCCCAAATAATGCGAAATGAGCCAGCCCCTTGGGCATGCATCGCTTCTATATAGGTCTGCTCCCGAATAACAAGAGCGGAGGAGCGAACGACCCGTGCAATATTAGGTGTAAAAACGATCGAAAGGGCAATGATGACATTTGTTGCTGATGGACCAAGCGCCGCCATCAGCGCGATAGCAAGAAGAATCCCAGGAATCGCCATCAAACCATCACAAATTCGCATCAAGATATGATCAAGGGTTCGGTAATAGCTCGCATAAAGTCCGATTATCATCCCAAGTAATGATGATATGATGGTAACCGCTACACCGATTCCAATCGATACACGAGTACCATAGACAATTCGGGTTAAAAGATCGCGACCATATTCATCCGTACCTAATAGATGTAAGGAGCTAGGTGCTTTTAATCTTTCAGTAACTTTCATTTCATAGGGATCAAAAGACATCAGGCTAGGGCCAAAGAGAGCAATTATCATTAAAAAGATGAAAATAATACTTCCGAGCATCATAAATTTATTGGATCGAATTTTTCTCATGATCAATTGGCGTTGTTGTTTCTTAAGATTCGCCTTTATCGTGAGATATTCATCCGTTCTTTTCAATTCTTCCATCATCCAGCCCCTCCCTACTTCCGTTCTAGCCTTACTCTTGGATCAATGACACCATATAGTAAATCAACGATTAAATTAATAAGCACATATACCAATGTAACAAAGAGGACAACTCCCTGTATCACAGCAAAATCTCTTCGTTCAATGGAATTGATAATGAGCTGGCCAATTCCAGGTAGATTGAAGATTGTTTCAACCACAACTGCACCTGTAACAAGCGTTCCAAAGGATTGACCAATCACCGTAAGAATGGGAAGAAAGGCATTTCTTAGGGCGTGCTTAATCACAACTTTATATTCTTTGACACCCTTTGATCTTGCCGTTTTGATAAAATTCGTATTCAATACCTCTAGCATCGATGAGCGTGTCATTTTTGCCACTAGTGCCGCCTGTATGGCTCCGAGTGAAATGGCCGGCAAAATTAAATATTTAATATGCTCCCATAACCCCTCCTGAATGGGCTCATAACCTGCAACTGGCAGCCATTGCAGATGCACACCGACAAGGAGCATGAGCAATAGCCCAAGTAAAAAGCTTGGAACTGCCATTCCCAATAAAGATATAACCATAAGCGATTGATCGATCGCCGAGCCACGACGATAAGCCGCAATAATTCCTACTGGTATCGCTAGTATCAGTGCAACAATTTCTCCTAGGATGGCCAATGAAAGCGTCGGCTCCAAATGCTTCATAATGGCTTCTGTAACCGGCTCCTTCATGAAGTAGGAGTTCCCTAAATCCCCATGAATGACGTCTGTTACCCAATTAAAGTATTGTTCATAAATCGGGAGGTTAAGTCCCATCTCTTCACGCAATTCCTGGACCTGGTCCTCAGTGGCTTCTAAGCCAAGAATGACTGCTGCCGGTTCACCAGGAGTGATATGCACAATTAAAAAAATCGCTACTGAAACGACAAATAAAACAGGGATCAGCGAAAGTACACGTTTCAATATATATCCAATCAAAAGAAGTCCCTCCTTTTCTGAGCATGATCGGCTTTATACATTAGAACAAGAACAACTGAAAAGTAACGCTGTCTTGACAGATTGAATCCTCCATCACAATACATGAGATGGAGGATTCGCAAAATAGATATCTTTTTACACGAATGTCTTTATTTAACAACCTTTGTATTCCAAATAATTGGTGCTTCAAACACTTCAAAGTCTTCAAGCTTGTCAGTTGTCGCAAGGATGCTCTTATATTGACCAATGACTGTAGATGACAAGTACTCATAGAGGAAGCCTTGAAGTTCATCCCATTTTGCTTTCGCTGCTTCAGGAGTTTCCGCTTCTCTAATTTCTGCTATTAATGCTTTAATTTGTGGGTTATCATTACCTGCCCAATCTGGTGTTAATGCTAAAAGCTGTGGTGGAATCAACTGATAACCATTGCTCGTAATAAAAATATCCCATGATGAGCGGTCATTTTTCTTCTCTAAGAATGTTGGGAAGTCGTAATTGGCAACCTTGACATTCATTCCTAATTGTCTTAATTGTTCTTGAACAACGATCGTTGCAGTATACATTTCACCATAATCCTGAGTGGTTAATAAAGTAATTTCTTCTCCATTATAGCCAGCTTCTTTTAACAGCTTCTTCGCTTTCTCCAAATCACCTTGATTATATACTTTCTTGCCAGCGTCACTTGCCCATTGAGGCTGATTTGGATTCATGTAGCTTGGATTTAACTCATAAAGGTCCTCATTCACAAAGCTTGCTAGCAGAATCTCGTCCATATTTAAGGCTGTGTTCACGGCCTGACGTAATTTCACATCGGCAAGTGGTCCCTCATTCACATTGAAGAACATGGTAAGTGTTCCACCCTCAAAGGTATGAACTTTTACGTGATCCATGGTGCTTAACTGCTCATAGCTTTCAGTTGGGATGTTATCGGCAATATCATATTCACCAGTTTGTATCCCCGCGATTCTTGTTGAGTGGTCCGTCACAAAATGATAGTAAACATCGTTCACAAGGGCTTCTTTCTTTCCTGCAAAACCGCTTGGCTTTTCACCGACGGCTTGATAGTCGTCATTCTTAACTAAATGAATAAATTGATCCTGCTTCCACTCTTTGAATTTGAAAGGACCAGTACCAATATATTCTGTAACTCCTTCTGCAGGAGCTGATTCAATAATTTCCTTTGGCATAATAGCTGGGAAATTTGATTGGGATGCCATAGCAATCAGTACATCTGATGATGGCTTTTCTAAGTGAAGAACCGTTGTATATGGGTCCTGGGTTTCAAATTTCGCTCCTCCCAAAAGTGATTTCGCACGGGAGGATTTTTCCAACCAACGATTCATCGATGCTACAACATCATCAGAAGCCATTTCCTTGCCGTTATGAAATTTGACACCCTCTCTTAAATGGAAGGTATAAGTCTTGCCATCATCACTCACATCTACAGATTTCGCAAGCATTGGTGTAGGTTCATATTTTTCGTTTAACGTGTATAGTGTTTCGTAGATATTTCCGGCTATATCCAATGCCACCTGAGAAACCGTCATCACTGAATCGAGCGTTGGCGGCTGTGCGGTAACAGCAATGTTCATTTCATCGTCATAGCTCTTGTTGCTTTTAGTTGCTTCATTAGAATCCTTGGATTCCTTGTCATTATTGCTGCAGCCCACAGCTGCAAATAGAATCATTCCTAGAGCTATAAGCAACCCTAAATATTTGCGTTTCAATCCTATTTCCCCCTCATTAAATATTATTCTTACAATTCATACCAAATTAATTGGTTTTATAGGATATGTGAATCATAGCTTATTTACGTATTTGTTGTCAATGAGTTTTATACTTGTATTCTTAGGGTAATAAAAAAAACAGCTAAATAAGCTGTTTAACATTAAGAATAGAGTATCTTTTCTAATAATATGCATTACCAAAACATTGGATATCCCCACCCAAATGGGTATCCGTAGCCAAACCCACCATAGGCCCATGGAGCAAGCAAGGCACTACCGGCTAAGCCACCCAACACGCCTCCTAAGAATGGAGCACCGAAGAAGGGTCGACCAAATCCAAACGGTCTGCCAAATCCAAACGGTCTGCCAATAATTCGACTGTCCTCATCCATCCCCACTGGAACTTGTGGGTAATAAAGCATTTCTGTATTCATTCTATCCCTCCTCTTTCTCAAGAGCAAGATATTCGTTTATGCTTTTAATTCTTGGGCAAATAACACACTGAAGAAAAATTATTTAGGTATTAGCTTGTATTTTCCTAAGGAGCATTTCTGCCCATCCAGGAGATTAGCACTCACATACAATCCAGCTCTTAATTTTTTGATTCTCTGTAGGCGGTTATTTGTGTTTTTAATGATGCATAGACACCTACCGCAGCGTTTCCGTAGAAAAAGCCCATAAATATGCCCGCCCACACGTTGTGTTCATGGGCAAAAAATATCCCGATCGCTAGTCCCAATCCGTTAGCTAGGGTAGGAACAAAGGGCTTTCGAATAGGAAATATTTTCTTGAATATTTGTGTAAGAATAACAACAAGAGGGACAGCTATTATTGCATCCCAGAAATTTGTATGTATCGTTGGAAAGGCTTCCATTGATATTCCCTCTTTTCAAATAGATTTTCTTCATTTGGCTCCTTCCAAAATCTAGTAACATCCCTATTTTTCCAAATTGGGCTTTTCTTATCCAAAAAATAACGATACAGCAAGCTGTTTCGTAGATACACTTCTAGTTTTTGAGGTAAAATAATGGTGTATTTTCAAAAAAGGAGCTTATTGATAATGGAAAAATTAATGTTCATTGAAACAGGAATGGGAATTGATGTACACGGTCAAAATATCACAACTGCAGCAATACGAGCAGTCAAAAATGCCATTCACTTTAATTCAATGCCTGGCATTCGCTCTGTGCTACCAGATAATAGTTTGGATAATATGAGAGTCCATGTGAAGCTTGCAGTTCCTTGTGACAAGGAAAAGCTTGATACTGATGCAGTCAAGGAAGTTTTGCCCTACGGAAAGGTTACTGTTGAAATCATGGACGGTGGAATGCTGACAACAAGCGGTATTGTTCTTGAAGAAAAAGGAGACAAGAATGACCTCATGTACATAGTTGTGGCCTCAGTTGAGGTTGGGTACTAAAGTCAGGGAGACATTTCAATAAGAAGCCAAAAAGTAGGAAAGGCTGAAGCTCTTTTCTAGAGATTCAGCCCTTCCTTACGTATTATTTGATTCTTTTAAGCTCCCGAAGCTCCGTTTCTTGTTCGAGTGAACGTAAAGACAGTGATTCGAGAATCCTATCCTGTCGCTCTTGTCCCTCTTTCAGAGCTGAAAGTTCACCACGAAGCTGATGTACATCCATTGTTAGAGCATCTAATTTTGCATCTGTTTCTTCCTGACGGTCACGAATGGCATCAACAATTTCCTTTAATTCCTTTTGGCCTTCTCTTAACAGTTTTTGACCCTCTTCTAGCGATTTCTGGCCTTCTTTTAGAGAATTTACATCTTCTTTTAGTGAATTTACATCTCCTTTTAGAGAATTCACATCTCCTTTTAGAGAATTCACATCTTCTTTTAGAGAATTCACATCTTCTTTTAGTGAATTCACCTCTTCTTTTAGAGAATTCACATCTTCTTTTAGAGAATTCACATCTTCTTTTAGTGAATTTACATCCCCTCTTAGAGAATTTACATCTTCTTTTAGAGAATTTACATCTTCTCTTATAGATTTAATTTCCTCTAAAATTAAACCCAGGATTTCCTCCATGTTTCAATCCTCCTTTACTTTTTTAATCATGATTTTTAATGAATTCTATTCTTAAGTTACCTATCTTTATCTAGTAACTACGATGTTCATAAGAGTTTTCATTCTAAAAATATTTTTTCTTCTAGTATTAATTATATCTTTACATTTTAAATTTGGAAACATTTAATAAATGGCTTTTACTGATTTGATGTTGATTGTAAATTATTTTATTCCACGGTATTCTATTTAAGAAAGCGCTATCAAACCAAGGGAATGGAGGAGTTAGAATGAAGCTTGAAAACAAAGTATCTATTGTAACAGGAGCGGCATCAGGAATGGGAAAAAGCATAGCCCAATTGTTTGCCAAAGAAGGTGCGAAGGTCTTAGTTGCCGACCTCAATCTTGAAGGAGCAAATGGTGTTGTAGAAGAAATTACAAAGAATGGTGGAACTGCAAAAGCACTTCAAGTGAACGTAGCCAAATTAGAGGACATCGAGAAAATGATCGATACCGCCGTAAACGACTATGGCACTTTGGATATTCTCGTCAATAACGCTGGAATCATGGATGGATTTGAACCTGTTGGTGACATTCTTGAAGAAAGATGGGACATGATTTTCGATGTAAATACAAAGAGTGTCATGCGTGCCATGCGCAAAGCCATCCCGATCTTTTTAGAAAAAGGAAAAGGGGTCATCATTAATGTCGCATCTACCGGTGGATTAAACGGGGCACACGCTGGGGCAACCTACGGGGCATCCAAGCACGCAGTAGTGGGTTTGACCAAGAATACCGGCTACATGTATGCGAACAGCGGAATTCGTTGTAACGCCATTGCTCCAGGTGGTGTTGAGACAAACATTGGGGCTTCCATGAAATCGATCAATGAATTCGGATTTGGACGTACAAAGGCTGTCCATGGAGTGATGCCAAGAATCGGCAAACCTGATGAAATTGCTCAAGTGGCCTTATTCTTAGCCTCTGATGAATCCAGCTTTATCAATGGAACCGTTGTTGTTGCGGACGGTGGTTGGACTGCGGCATTCTAATTTATAGAGTAGATGTAGCACATAAAAAAACTGTAGCTCCAATGTTAGTTGATTCTAACAATGGGGCTACAGTTTTTTACTAAAGTTTATGCTACTTTATGAATCTCTATTTTTTTCCCTTCTTTGCGCCACTCTTTGTATTCAGCAGCGGCTGTGAAAAGTACGTCTGTAGATGAGTTAAGTGCTGTTTCAAAAGAGTCTTGTAATACACCGATAATAAATCCTACTCCAACTACTTGCATGGCCACATCAGCTGGGATTCCAAATAAGCTACATGCTAAAGGAATCAATAATAACGATCCGCCTGCAACCCCTGAAGCACCACAGGCACATACAGCAGACAATACGCTAAGAAGAATAGCGGTAGGAAGATCGACTTGTATTCCTAGTGTATGCACTGCTGCCAAAGTCAAAACAGAAATCGTCACAGCCGCACCAGCCATATTGATGGTTGCACCTAGCGGAATGGATACTGAATAATTATCCTTATTCAAACCAAGTTCTTCACATAATTTCATGTTTACAGGTATGTTTGAAGCTGAGCTTCGGGTAAAGAATGCGGTAACACCACTTTCCTTTAGGCATTTTAGAACAAGCGGATATGGATTTTGTCTGATATACACAAATACAATAATCGGATTGACAATAAACGCCACAAAAATCATACACCCAATTAATACAGCGAGCAATTTTCCATAGCCGAGTAATGCATCCAATCCATTTGCCGTAATTGACTCAAATACTAGCCCCATAATTCCTAATGGAGCAAACTTAATCACCCAAGTAACCAATTTCGAAACTGCATCAGAAAAATTAGAAATCATCAATTTGGTCGATTCAGCAGCATTTTTCAAAGCCAAACCAAGAAGGACGGCCCAAGCCAATATGCCAATATAGTTTCCATTAACGATTGCTTTTACTGGGTTATCAACAATATTCAGGAGCAAGGTCTTAAGTACCTCAACAACACCGCTAGGAGGCGTCACACCCTCAGCCCCCTTCGCAAGTGTTAAGCTGACAGGAAAAATAAAACTAGCAATAACTGCAATTAATCCAGCTAAAAAAGTTCCTAAAAGATAAAGAATAATGACGGATTGCATATTTGTTTTCTGTTCACTTTTGTGTTGAGAAATAGCCGACATAACCAAAAATAGTACCAACATAGGTGCAATTGCTTTTAATGCACCGACAAATAGAGATCCAAAAATAACAATCGGTTTTGCTGTTTCTGGAATTGCTAGAGCAAGCACCATCCCAGTCATCAAACCGATCATAATTTGTTTTACTAGGCTCAAACGATGCCATTTGTTCAATAAGCTCTTCATATTAAATTCCACCCCAAAAATACATCTGTCTTTTATATAAAGAATATTATACGTACTCTTTTAATATATTACAATAATAATATTCAACTTAAAGTCACAATAAATTTAAAGAGGCTGTTCAAAAACAGTAGCTGAAGGAATTTTTAAACAAGGCTCTTTTCTCAAACATGGTTGCTTTTGAACAAAAAATAATTAGATAAAACTCTTGTTTATGCAGAGTATCTCTAGAAACAACGGAGAAAAGTGCTACTCAATCTATGCGTATCGCACGCCTAGTATGAAACGGAATGGCCGGTATTAAGGACATTCCAGAACCACAATCCGTGCGAAAACAGCCTTAAACAAATAGGCAGTCTTGACAAAATTCTACTCCAATTTAAAAACCCTCGTTCACACGAGGGTCTCTCCACTGTCTAAAATAGGTTCTTGGTCAGTTCCCCAATACCTCTTCATTATTTTCTCCCGGCCTTAACCCAATATGGTTGTATTCAGGGGAAAATACAGTAGATTTGATCGGGCAAGCGATTTGTTTTTGTACGCTTCCTTTTGAATCTGGAACTTCCACAACCATGTTTCTTTCCACGATTTGCGGATGTTCACAGGCTTCGGCAAAGCTTAAGACAGGTTCGGCACAGGCTTCGAATTCATTAAAGATATCCTGCCATTCCTCAAAGCTTCTCAAAAGAAATACTTTTTTCACTTCCTCTTTAAAGGATTGAACATCTTGAGGTTCGTTACTTAAGCTCAATGGAAATAGATCAGGACGCCCGATTGCTTCACATAGCTCTTTCCTAAACTGTGGCTCTAGGCTTCCAACTGAAAAATATCGGCTATCCTTTGTCTCATAATGACCGTAGAAGGTTCCTCCATTAAGGAGGAGTTCCTCTGGCTCTAATTCAGAATTCATCACTAAATAATTCGGTGCCGATAATGCATTCAATGTGAAACTACAGTCTGTCATGCTAATATCTAAATGCTGTCCTTCCCCTGTTCTATCCCGATAAATGACAGCCGCTAAAATCCCAATAACAGAATGCAAAGAACCACCAGCTAAATCGGCAATCTGAATACTTTGATTTGCTGGCCCTCCAGCTTTTGTACCAGAATAGCTTGATACACCTGAAATGCCAAGGTAATTGATATCATGGCCAGGACGATTTTTATATGGACCTGTTTGGCCAAAACCAGTTAAAGAACAATAGATTATCTTTGGATTCACTTTTTTTAAATCCTCGTACCCCAAGCCTAGTCGTTCCATCACACCAGGTCTAAATTGCTCCAATACAATATCGTATTCCTTAACAAGCCCTTTAACGATTTCAACAGAATCTGTTTTTTTCAAATCTAATGTTACGGATTTCTTATTTCGCTGCAGATATTGATCAGTTACCCATGCCTCTTTGTCGGTTGGTCTTTGAACATGGATCACTTCAGCCCCTAAATCAGCCAATAAAAGGGTGGCAAAGGGACCCGGAAGTAAGGTTGAGAAATCTAATATTTTCAGATTGCTTAGTAATGTCATAGGATAACACCCCCTATTTTACTAATATTATAGATTTCTCACATCTACTAAATCAATGAAAGTATTTCAGAAAATTCAGCAATATATGACAACCAATCTCCTGCTAAAGCCCTTTTACAGCAAAAAGGAGCTGTTCAAGAGCTAGAAGCAGGAAATGAACAAATAATAAAAAGCCAGAGATTTTTAGTCATCTGGCCACAAAATAATTAGGTATTCAAATCATACATCCGCCCTTTTATTAAATAGGCAGCACTTTCGGCTATATTCGTAATGTGATCCGCTGTTCTCTCGAGATAACGATTGACAAATAATAATTGGGCAACTTGATTCGTTTGCTCAATATGTGAAGATAAATAATTAGTGAGATGCTTATAATTGTCGTCACTATATTGATCCACTTCATCATCCATATCCCCTACTTCTTTTGCGAGGGCAATTTTTTCAGTAAGAAAAGCCTCTAAAGATTTATGCAACATATTCACAGATATATCTTTCATCGCCTCGAGATTGGTTAGATCTATTTGGGAGTTCGTCTTTCCGATTTTTATTGTGGACTTTGCAATATTCACCCCAAAATCCGCAATACGCTCAATGTTTGAGGAAATTTTGATGGCCCCGATTATTTTCCTCAAGTCCCTTGCCACAGGTTGTTCTTTCACAATTAGCCAAATGGCCAATTGATTAATCTCATCTTCTAAATCATCTACTTCATTATCTTCTTCAATGACTCTTAATGCTAATTCTATATCCTGATTCTTTAATGCAGTAAAGGATTTATCCAAGGAAGCAACCGTCAACTCACCCATTTCCATCATTTTCCTTTGTAATTCCTGCAAGCTATTTTCAAAGCTTTCTCGTACAACCATGGTCCACCTCCATTTATCCGAAACGCCCGGTAACATAATCTTCAGTTCTTTGGTCACTTGGCATTGAAAAGATCTTACTTGTTTCATCAAATTCAATAATTTCTCCATTTAGGAAAAATGCCGTTTTGTCTGAAACCCTCGCTGCCTGCTGCATGTTATGTGTAACGATGACAATCGTAAAATTATTTTTCATCGCTGCAATTAGTTCTTCAACCTTTAACGTTGAAATTGGATCAAGGGCGGATGTTGGTTCGTCCATCAGAATCACATCTGGCTTCATCGCAATCGCACGAGCAATACAAACCCTTTGCTGCTGTCCGCCTGATAGTCCGAGAGCGGATGATTTTAAACGATCCTTTACCTCATCCCAAATTGCGGCTCCTCGAAGACTTTCTTCGACGATCCTGTTTAATTCTGCTCTATTTTTGATTCCTTGCATTCTTGGACCATAGGCCACATTATCAAAAATACTCATTGGAAAAAGATTTGGCTTTTGAAAAACCATTCCAACCTTCGTCCGAAGCTTGATCACATCATTGGAATCATAGATATCTTCACCATCGATCACGATTTTCCCATTAATATTTACTCCATCAATCAAGTCATTCATCCGGTTTAACGTTCTTAAAAAGGTGGATTTTCCGCAGCCTGAAGGGCCAATAAGAGCTGTTACTTCTTTTTCCTTAATATTAATCGAAACATCGAATAAGGCTTGCTTCTCCCCATAAAATAAATTTAAATTATGAACGCTGATTTTGGTTTTTTTCTCAGAGGTATTCTTAAATGTTGCAGTATTTTTTCTGGTTTCCTTATGCTCTATCACTGATGTAGCCATTTCCATACACCCCTTTAATAGTCGGCTTTATTTAATTTCTTGGAGATAAAGGTTGCAGATAAATTCAAAACTAATATGATCACAATCAAAACAATCCCAATAGCGGCAGCCAATTCAATATCCCCTGACTCTTGGGTGACTAAATAGGAATGAACTGTTAATGTTCTAGCGGAAGAGAAAATGCTATCTGGCATAGCAGCCACTGTACCAGCTGTTAAAAAAATCGCAGCAGACTCACCAATTATTCTTCCCATTGAAAGAATAATTCCGGATAAAATTCCTGGCATTGCACTTGGCAAAATAACTTTATATAAGGTCTGTAGCTTTGTAGTTCCTAATGCGAGTGAACCTTCCCGATAAGATAAGGGAACGGTCTTCAATGATTCCTCTGTTGTTCTGATAATAACTGGTAAAATAATGATCGTTAAGGTTAAAGATGCCGCAATAATTGACATACCAAATTTTAACGTCGCAACAAAAAATACGGCTCCAAACAAACCATAGATAATAGAAGGAATACCCGTTAAGCTTTCCGTAGCAAAGCGGATGATTCTTACTAATCGTCCTTGCTTGGCGTATTCCTGTAAGTATACAGCAGCCAAGATCCCAATTGGGGTTGCTATGAGTAAGGAGATGAGGATCGTATATAGGGTTGTAATAATCATCGGCCATATTCCACCGTCTCCAGCAGCAGAATATTCATTGAATATAAACTCAAAACTGATCAATCGAAATCCCTTATAAAAGATATACCCAACGATTGTAACAAGGACCGCGACAGTTAAGAAAGCCCCCAACCAAAGTAGTCCGAGCATTATATTATCCTTAAGCCTTCTCAACTTAATGACCACCCTTCGAGCTGATTCTGGCCAATACAAAATTCAGAATTAAAATAAATGAGAACAAAACAATTCCAGTGGCGAACAGCATTTCTTGATGGGTACCAAAGGCATAGCCCATTTCCAGGGCAATATTTGTCGTTAATGGACGAATACTATCTGTTAAGCTGGTTGGAATAATTAAACTATTTCCCGCTACTAAGATAACCGCCATCGTTTCTCCTATGGCTCTCCCCATCCCTAAAACAATCGCTGTCATGATCCCGGATTTCGCTGCAGGTACCACTACTTTAAATATAGTGCCAACAGGAGAGGCTCCTAAAGCCAACGAACCCTCTCGATAGGTTTTTGGAACAGCTCGAATCGCTGTTTCTGCAACCGTCACAATCGTCGGAAGCATCATGATCGCCAACACTAGAATGACAGCAATTAAGCTCTGACCCTTCGCCAATCCTAAATTGTCTTGTAAAAAAGGAACAATAATGGCTAGTCCAAAAACACCATAAAGGACGGACGGGATCCCAGCTAGAAGCTGGACAGCTGGCGAGATAATTTTTGCGATGCTTTTTGGAGCAATTTCCGCAAGAAAAATAGCTGTAAATAATCCGATGGGAACTCCAATAATTAAAGCCCCAATCGTTGCGTACAAGGAAGCAACAATCATCGGAAAAATTCCAAATTGATCTTCAGAGGGTACCCAGTCCACTCCAAACAGAAAGTCTGTAATACTATATCCCCCTGCAATAAATGGATGAGAACCTTTATAAAATACAAAACCTATAATAAGCGCTAAGCTAACAACCGAAAGAAGGGCACAAAACAAGAAAACTCTCCCTGACAGCTTTTCTAAAAAATATTTCCTTCTGTTCGTTCTACCGATTTCTCCGGATTCTTTTTTGATAGGTAGGCTTGACATACTTCATTCCTCCAAGCTCTCATTTACACATGATGTTTAGATACGAGTTTTGAATATATTTGATTATTTGACCGGAATCGCTCCTGTCTCAGCCACGATTGCTTGTCCTTCAGGGCTTAAAATATAGTCAATAAATTTTTTACCTTCATTCGTTAGTTTGCCTTCTTTGTGAACAAATAAGAAAGGTCGGGATAAACGATATGCTTGCTGCAGGACATTTTCAGCCGTAGCTTCTACCCCGTTAATCTTTACAGTTGAAATTGAATCATCAATATATTCAAAGGAAATAAATCCTACCGCATGCCTGTTTGTAGCTACTGTTGTCTTAATATTCCCATTCCCACTCGCAACAATAGCACTTCTTATTAACTCACTTGATGAATAACCGACAATTTCTTGAAAGGCATCTCGGGAGCCGGAACCATCCTCACGGGATACAACAACTATCTCCATATCCTCTCCACCAAATTCCTTCCAATTTGTTACCTTCCCAGTAAAAATCTTCTTTACTTGCTCCATCGTTAAATCTTTGACCCTATTACTAGGATGGGTAACAACGACAATTCCATCGTAGGCAATGATTGTTTCCTGCAAACCGCTGGCCTTTTCTTCTTCCTTTAAATCACGGGAGGACATCCCTATTTCCGAGACACCATTTATGGCATTTGTGATTCCTGCAGAGGAACCAATTTGATTCACTTCTATTTTTATTGGATTTTCCTCTTTATACTTTTCGGCTAATTTTTCAACTAATGGTCCAACAGATGTGGAGCCTGATATAGCTAAGGTTTTGGAGTTCCCTTCTACTGCCTGATCTTCCTCGCTCTTACCACATCCAATCATTAGAATGGAGAGCATAAGCAAGGATATCGCCAACAAATTCCTTTTTAGAATCATATTTAAACCTCCAGGATGCACAAATGTAACTTCACTATCTAAAATAATCTTTTAGACAATGTAAAGAATAACGATGCTATGTAAATTCCCCATTAAACGATTGTAAAGCTTTTGTAAATTTTTTAGGTTAGTTAGTATAGTGTTTGGAATAAATACAAGTTTTATCGAAAAAAAAGCCAAGCCCTTAACTAGACCCAACCTTTTCCATAAAGCTTCATTAGAATTGTGTGTACTCTCTTACTATTACAAATGATCAAAATAACTGTTAATATTTTTGTTAAAATATGAATGTATCAGTCTATTTATAAATATTTTCTAATTACAGTGAAAGGAGTCAAATATTGAAAAAGCAAGGGGTTATATCATTGGGTGAAGCATTTGTTGACTTTATCGCTATAGATCCAACGAACTCTGCCTATCAACGATTGTTAGGAGGAGCGACTGTTAATGTAGCAGTTGGGATAAGGAGACATGGCATTCCTTCCTATTATTTATGTAAATTAGGAATAGACGAAACGAGTAGATTTGTAGAAGAGAATCTAATGAAGGAACAGGTTGATTGTTCTTTTTGTTCTTATCATCCAGCGAAAAGAATTTGCTCTGTTTACATTCACTTAAATCAGTATGGAGAACGTTATTTCCATTCGTACGTGAACGAAACTCCTGATGAATGGATTACAGCTGAGGAGCTGGACAAAGATCCGTTTACAAAAAATAAAATCTTTTATTTTGGATCCGGTACTTTGTTTCATCCAATAGCCAAAAAAACAACTAATCAGGCTTTACTATATGCCGCAGAAGAGAATCTGAAGATTGCCTTCGATACGAATATTCGGCTTAAAAGATGGGAAAGTGAGAATCAATGCAAAGAAACCATTTTAACCTATGTGAAAAAGGCTGATATCGTAAAAATGGCTGAAGATGAATTGCTATTTCTAACCGAAGCGGAAACCCTCGAACAAGGACTGGAGCAAATAAATAAATTAGAAATCCCATTCCTTTTTGTCACACAAGGAAAGGACGAAGCATGTGCTGTTCATGAAAATCTTATGGTACGTGTACCGGGAATTCCTGTTGAAACGGTAGATACAACGGGTGCTGGCGACGCTTTTATGGCGGCCCTTCTAGCCTGTTTTCATGAAAAAGGTATCCCCAAAAATGAGGCTGAATTAACAGATTATACAGAGTTTGCCAATAAAGCCGGCGCCATATCTGCCACAAAATTCGGCTCTCTGTAAAGAATAGGAAAAAGGACATGTTCCCATCGGATATGTCCTTTTTTCAGTTTTCTATGCTTAAATTTCTTTGTAAGTACTATGTTCGATCCCAAAAACGTTGTTGAGCGATAGCATTGACAAATTCCTCGCCAAAGTTTGGAGTATTTGCAGCAAAAACGACCCCAGCTAGGTTATTGTGTTCTGATGTATAAATATATGGCTGTCCAGTCGAAGCTATACCAATTGGCTTATAGTGTCGATATGCTTCATGCACGTATTCTGTAACATATTGATCGAAATTTTCTTGATTTCCACTATTTCCTCCGACGACATAAAGAGAATCGACTAAATAAGGACTAGTTGTGATAAAGGTGTGGGTAACCTTGATCTTTGTTCCATCGGCCCCTGTAACTGTACCAAGCTTATCACTGATTATTTCAACGAAGACTCCATTTTGCTGGAGGAAGTTAAGTACAGCAGCTACTTCCCCGCCGTTAAACCCATTGCCAATTAAGACACCTACTTTTAACGTAGCTGCATATTTAGGCGTACTTTCCTGACTAAGAGAAGCATAGCTCGTTGAAATAGGTAGATGGGATCCAGTCGGGGGCTCAACTCCAATATTCTCAGCAACAATTGAAGCTAATTCTTTATCCACATTGGCCAATTGGTTAACATTTTGCTGACGGACCGACTCGCTTTTTACTTTTCCGAGTTGAAAGCTAAATCCATCGATTGTATGCTGCTTTTCAACAGGGGTTAAGCTGTTCCAGAAAATTCTTATTTGCGAATAGAAATCGTTAAATGACTCACTCCGAGCACGGATAACATGCCCTTCTACCTTTTTTGGATAATGCTCGTATCCACCTTCTTCTGGAGGAGTCTCGTATGGCGTATTATTTGCGAGTGAATTTTGATGATAGTCTACTTGATCGACATCGATTCGAACCCGCATTGGGCCTCGTCTTTGATTATTATGAAATGGACACAGGGGCTTATTAATTGGAAGCTCCTGAAAATTCGGCCCCATTCGATGTACCTGCGCCATATGATAAGCGATAAGCCTGCCCTGCAATACGGGGTCATTGGAAAAATCAATTCCAGGAACGACATTGGCAGGATTAAATGCTGCTTGCTCTGATTCCGTATGATAGTTATCAATATTTCTATTTAGTGTCAGCTTGCCGACTAATTGAACAGGAATGAGTTCTTCTGGCCAAAACTTTGAAGGATCAAGAATATCAAAATCATATTTAAATTCATCCTCAAGTGGAATTAGCTGGACACCTAGTTCGTATTCTGGATAATACCCCTTGTCAATAGCTTCTCTCAAATCCTTTCGGTGGAAATCTGGATCCAGTCCGCCAATTTTAATCGCCTCGTCCTGAAGGAGCGAGTGAACACCAAGGACTGGTTTCCAGACGAATCGAACAAATGTCGCAACTCCTCTGTCATTAACAAATAAATACGTATTAATGGACCAAGATTCCAGCATTCGGTAACTTCTTAAAATTCCCCTGTCTGACATGATCCATGTTACCATATGAAGCGAGTCTGGATTATTCGCTACGTAATCCCAAAAATAGTCGTGTGCGCCTGTAGCTGTTGGGATATCATCATCCTGTTTGGCTTGGTACGCATGAATCATATCGGGAAATTGCATCGGGTCTTGATTGATCAATACAGGCATCCCAATGGTTGTCAAATCATAATTTCCTTCTTCTGTATAAAACTTCACACCCTTACAACGTAAATCCCTTGCTGTATCATAGGATCCTCTTGGCCCTTGTACAGTAGAAAAACGGCACGTAATAGGAGTCTTTTTCCCTGGTTCTTGTAGAAAACAGGCCATTGTCACATGCTTCATCGACTGGTAGCATTCAAACTCCCCATGGGCACTGTAGCCTCTTGCATGAACCACTCTTTCTGGTTGCTCTTCCTGCACAAAATGAGACATTTTTTCAAAGTAGTGCCAATCTTGATGTAATGTGGGGCCGCGTTCACCAGCCCTTAAAATGTCTCTATCGTTTGATATTGTTCTCCCTTGATTTGTCGTTAACGGCTTTCCTGTATTTTTTATTCGGTATTGATCCATTTGCTCCTGTTTGGCGTTATTAATAGGCGTTTGGTTTCTTGATGACTTCTCATCCATGTGATCACCCACCCTAACATTTTGATTTGATTTCCAATTATATACTATGTGATTTTTCCGAATATATACATTCCATTACATTTGATGTACACATGCTCAGGCCCACGGCGGTACTTGGAGCACGACAGTACTTCTTTACACCATATATTGATTTTTCCATTTAAATAAGTAACTAATGATCAGAATGGGTACCGTATACATACAATGAAATTTATTAATAAGGGGGAAGTGATTATGAAATTAACACATGAGAAGGCGATTGAACTACACGGTTTTAATAACCTTACGAAATCGTTAAGCTTTAACATGTATGACATATGCTATACCAGCACGAAAGAGGAACGTGAGGCGTATTTGCAATATATTGATGAGCAATATAGTGCTGAAAGGCTAGCAGATATTCTGAAGAATGTCTCAGATATCATTGGGGCACATGTATTAAATGTTGCAAGCCAGGATTTTGAACCTGCGGGTGCAAGCGTAACGCTACTAGTCTCAGAAGCACCAATAGAACATGCCACATCAGAAACATTCGAGGAATCACCGGGGCCCCTTCCTGGTTCAGTTGTTATGCAGCTGGATAAAAGCCACATCACTGTTCATACATATCCGGAGTTTCACCCAGATGAAGGAATTAGTACCTTTCGAGCGGATATTGATGTAGCAACCTGTGGAGAAATATCTCCGTTAAAAGCACTTCACTATTTAATCCGCTCATTTGAAACTGATGTAATGATTATCGATTATCGTGTCCGTGGTTTTACAAGAAAAAAAGATGGGTACAAGCTATTCATCGATCATGAAATTAATTCGATTCAAAACTATATCCCTGAAGATGTCGGTGAACAATTTGATATGATTGACGTGAATATCTATCAGGAACATATTTTCCATACGAAATGTAAGTTACGAGAATTTGACTTGAATAATTACCTGTTTGGTTACACAAAAGACAAACTAGCACCTGATGAGCAAATTGAGATTACCGAAAGAATCAAGCTTGAGATGGATGAAATCTTTTATGGAAAAAATATTGTCCAGTAGGGCTCTTATTTCTATTCGTATTACATTAACCTTTAGAGTGAAGAACAGAGAATGACGAATAGTGGCAGTCATAAAAAAGACATCATCCACTTGCCTTTTACAAGAAGATGATGTCTTTTTTCTTTAATCGTTAACATCTTTTTTCCAAAAACCGACCATTAATGCTGTTACAATCGAGCCAATGATGATCGCTAATAAATACAGTAAGGCACTGCCTGTAACAAATGGAATGACGAATATTCCTCCGTGAGGGGCTGCCAAACCAATATGAAAGACCATTGTAAGAGCACCGGCTACAGCAGAACCTACTACGGCAGACGGAATCACACGCCCTGGGTCAGCAGCCGCAAACGGAATTGCCCCCTCTGTAATAAATGTCGCTCCCATGATATAAGTTGTTTTACCAGTTTCTCTTTCCTGCTTTGTAAACTTTCTTTTGAACAATGTCGTAGCAAGGGCTAGTCCTAGCGGAGGCACCATTCCACCAGCCATAATTGCAGCATGTGGAGCAAAGTTTCCAGCATCAATCATGGCAATTCCAAAAGTAAATGCTGCTTTGTTAATTGGGCCACCCATGTCAACAGCCATCATTCCACCCAAAATAAGTCCTAGTAGCACAAGATTTCCCGTTCCCATGCCGCCAAGCCAATCTTCGAGCAACCTATTCAATGCCTGTACAGGTTCAATGACAATATAAAGCATGATAAGACCCGTAAGCAAAATACCGAACAATGGATATAAGAGAACCGGCTTGATTCCTTCAAGAGATTGTGGCAAGCGCTCAAATACACGTTTTAGACCTAATACTAAATAACCTGCTAAGAATCCAGCAATAAGCCCTCCTAAGAACCCTGCTCCCCCATTCGCTGCTAATAATCCACCGACCATACCTGGAGCAAAACCCGGCCGATCCGCAATACTCATCGCAATGAACCCTGCTAAGACGGGAACCATTAGAGCAAACGCTGTTTTGCTACCAATTGTACTTAATGCAGCGGCAATTGGGTTAAAATCAGGAGATTTCGGATCAGCCGCATGAATACCAAAAATAAAGGATAGAGCGATAAGAATACCACCACCGACCACAAATGGAAGCATATTGGATACACCGTTCATTAGGTGTTTGTAAAAGCCCTTTCTCTCTCCACCTTGTGCTGACTTATCAGCTGATCCAGTTCCTTGATAAACAGGGGCATCTTGCTTTAAGGCTCTCTCAATCAAGCCTTGCGGATCCTTAATACCCTGTGCAACAGGAACCTGGATCACATGCTTCCCATTGAATACATCCATATCAACCTTTGTATCAGCTGCCACAATGATTGCTTTTGCCTTATCGATCTCTTCCGCGGTTAAGCGATTTTTTACACCCGTTGAGCCGTTTGTCTGGACCTTTATCTGTACACCCATCTCCTTTGCTTTCGCCTTCAAGGCATCTGCTGCCATATACGTATGCGCAATTCCTGTTGGGCAGCCTGTAACTGCAAGGACCAAATCTTGATTGGAGATGGATGTCTCAGCTTCTTCAGCTGCTTCTTCCTGTTCAGAAAGCTCCTTCTCATCTACAATTTTCATGATTTCCTCAGCAGTATTGGCATGCAGAAGCTTGTTTCGAAACTCCATATCAATTAAGAAACCGGATAGTCGAGACAAGGTTTCAAGATGGGTATTGTTTGCGCCTTCACTTGCGGCAATCATGAAAAACAGATGGCTTGGCTGTCCATCTAATGCCTCATAGTCAATCCCCTCTTTAGAACGACCGAAAGCAATTGCCGGTGTTTTTACGGCCTGCGTTTTAGCATGGGGAATCGCAATTCCTTCCCCAATCCCTGTTGTACTCTGAGATTCACGTGCCCAGATAGCTTCCTTATAGGCCTCTTTATCTGCTAATTTTCCTGCTGTATATAATTTTTCAACTAGTTCATCTATGACTTCAGCTTTTGTCTTAGCAGTTAAATCAACAATAACAGTGTTTGTTTGTAGAAGCTCTGTAATTCTCATGATGTCATCTCCTTATCAAGCAGTTCTATCTTCACCTTTGGCAATACTTCTTCTACTCTTGATTTGTTACATAAATCATTTGAAAAGGCTGTTGCCGTGCCTGAGGCTACTCCATATTGAAAAGCCTTTAAAAAGTCCCCGCTCTTCACATATTCCGCTAAGAAACCAGCTACTGTGGAATCACCAGAACCAACTGTACTAACCACTTCACCCTTAGGTACAGTTGCAACTGCTGTTAAGCTGTTATTGATGAAAACAGCTCCATCGCCTCCCATGGAAACAATGATATTCTGTGGCCCCTTCCTTAACAGTTCTTTACCAGATGCAATTACTTCATCTAAGCTTGTTAAAGTTCTATTTAGAATCTCCCCTAATTCATGATGATTGGGCTTTACTAGAAAAGGCTGGTACTTCAATAGATTTTTGAGCGACTCACCAGATGTATCAACGATTAGGTGGCTCCCGTTCTGAGAACATTGATTGGTCAAGGCTTCGTAGAATTGAGTTGAAACGCTTGCAGGGAGACTACCAGCAAGCACTACATAATCGTCACTAGTAAAACTCTGAAATTTTTGCAGTAACTCTTCCTGCTTTATTTCAGATATATAGGAGCCAACACCATTAATCTCCGTTTCTTCTTTTGTCTTTAGTTTAACGTTTATTCTTGTTGGCTCTTCCACATATATAAAGTCATTGGAGATCCCTTCTTTGTTCAATTCATTCCGAATAAAATCCCCCGTGAAGCCACCAAGAAAGCCTAAAGCAATACTATCGATATCTAAATTTCTTAACACTCGTGATACATTAATTCCTTTTCCACCGGGAAAAAAAGAGACATTCTGCGCTCGATTTAAGTCGCCTAATTTAATTTGGTCCGCTTGTACAAGATAATCAACCGATGGATTTAATGTGCAGGTATAAATCATGATGTCACTACCTTTATCTTGGTCTGTTTCAAAAAATCATCTAAAATCTCTTGTTCCACCTGATTCGTAATGATAGTTGCTTGTTTCAAGTCGCTAATTTGCGCAAAAGCAACTTCATTGAACTTAGAATCATCAGCTAGAACATATGTCTCCTGTGCTAGATTCATGGCTGTACGTTTTACTTTTGCTTCTTCAGGGTCAGGAGTAGTATACCCATAATCAAGATGAATCCCATTGACTCCAATGAAGCATTTATCAAAGCGGTATCGGCTCAAACTGTCAATGGCCCCGCTTCCAATTAAAGCTCTCGTTTTATTTTTTACATAACCGCCAATGATATAAGTCTCTATTTCCTTTTCTAGAAGTGCATCAAGATGAGTAAAACCGTTTGTGACAACTTTAATTTTCTTTGACACTATATAAGGAATCATCTGGTAGGAGGTGGTACCGGCATCTAGGTAGATGCAGTCGCCATTATTAATAAGATTTGCTGCATATTTGGCGATGATATTTTTTTCATTTGTGTTGATCATAGATTTCTCAAGAATACTAAGCTCTTGTGCCTTTTGCTGCACAATGGATGCTCCCCCATGAACACGCTTCAACTTCTTTTCTTTTTCAAGCTGGCTTAGGTCTCTCCTAATGGTCGATTCTGAAGAATTCGTCTTCTCCGCAAATTCTTGTATCTTAACATTATGCTTGCGCCTCAATAATTCCAATATAATATGATGTCTTTCAGGTGTGAGCACGACTATCTTCTCCTCCACACGAAATCATGAACAACTAAATATTAGCGGATGCCAATATATATTTCAATCAGATTTAATCAAATTCAATCAAATTTAATCATTTTTTGTCACAAAACGACCAAACTTTTTCAAATTTCTACATCCACTTCCTCATATATCCTATTTTCTACCTAGTAAGGCCTAGCAGAATGAACAAATAGAGTGCCAGTAAATTTGAACTGACACCCTTAATCATTTTACAAAACCTATTTATTTATGATTCTTTTACCGCATCATCACAATTTTTCTTTTCTTCCATTCATAAAAAAATACCCATCTCCATATCAAAGATCAGGTACCACTTTACACTACTTAAAACTACAGTTGAACCCTCGCACCATTCGCATATAGTTTAGCATTACTTTCGCATGACGGCCTTCAACGGAATAAGGATTTTGTAAACGTTCCAACCGATAAATAAATTCATGATCGCATCTACAGCGGTCTCCGGTGTATCGATAACACATATCATGTCTTCGGCAAGCAGCATCTACAGCATTAACAGGAGCACCGGGACCACTACATCCTGGACCACACCAATTATAGCCGGGAAAGAGACAAAATCTTGGCATCCCCTCACACCTCCTTACATTACTCTCTTAATAAACAAGATATGTTTGTAAAGAAGGATGGTATAGCCATGTATCTATGGTTAAAATTATGTCGATTCAAGTTTGATTTTGACGTAAAACTAGTTGTCCTAACTCAAATAAAAAGCCCAAATCCTTTACCACCCATGAAGGTTCTATTTATAGCTACTATGATTCAAAAGCTGTTTTTTCTGGAAATATGCCACCTTCTCTTACAAGGCAAACTGCCAATCTTTGAGCAGCTCGATCAAAATAAAACTTAGTAGGAATATTTTGGTCTGGTAAACTTTCTAACTCTGAAAACTTCCTGGTTATTTTATTTAACTCAATTTTACCCATAATCTTCTAAGGGCATATGTTTTATAGCTATTGGTACGTACTTTATAAATTGACTAAATTTCATGCAGAGATAATAACAGATATCTTTCGACTTGGAATAAAGAAGAGGTTTATTCTAATCACTAAAAATAAATAGTGGTGCATTCGGCACTAGGTAACCCCTCAAAAAAAACCTTAAAAGGCACTTGGCCTATCAAGGTTTTAAAAACACATTATATGAGGAATTTCAACTATTTTACCTGGTGATTTCGGGTGGTGATAGCGGCGCCGTTCCATAACCTTCGTGCGGAAAGGCTTTGGGTTGCTTAATCAATTCGAAACAAATCTCCCTTAGGGATAAAAGGAAGATGTTTCCCTTTTGGCAGTAAAAAAGCATGTTTTCTTTTAATCATCAAGCGGTCACATTCTCCATCCGTAATGATTAAGATAGGACCATTTTTGGGAAAATCCGTTGCATTCTCGAGCAAATCAATTCCTGGCTGAAGAATTGTTCCTCCCCGTCCTTTCACTTTAACCCTTTCAGCTATTTCCTCTGGGGTCATGTATCCTGCATCGTAGGCAGTAGCATCGCAAAAGACGACACGAACTGCTGGAACATCTCGGGCAACGCTATAGCTTGCAATGGTTCCAAGTGCTTTGGCCAGAAGTTTTTTATCCATAGATCCCGAAGTATCAAGCACCACGCCGAACGTTCTTCCATGCTCATCACCCCCTACATCAACATAAGCGGGGCGTGGGATATCAGGGGTGCTGGATTGCCTTCTGGAAAGCCTTGTATATGTTCTTCTCTTTTCGACAGGCTGAAAATGATGATCAAACCATTTTGCGAGTTCCACATCCCATTTAATCGGTGGCATGGCAAGAGCTTTGATTTCTTCAACTAGCCCTGCTGGCAAATAACCCCTTTTTTGCTCTTGGTGAAAGCTCAAGCCCTGTGACAAGCAACTTTTGTAAAAATCCTCCAAACTAATGCCATTTCTTGGATCCCAATAAGTACTATTTCCTTCATCTATAATATCACTCCCACCAAGTCCACGGAATGTATACAATTTTCGGTAGGTTCTCATATCCGTTATAATACGGTCATAGATGCTTTCTGCATTGAGCCCCTTCAATTCCTGATCCAATAGGCCGCCAACTTTAGGAAACTCTCCTATTCCCATTTCAATTAGCCAATCGTTAATAACATAATCACAAGCAACATTCCAAAAATAGTGATTTCTTCCCTGTCTTCTTTCATGATGGCAAAGACCTGCATGTAAATATTCATGGGCCAAAACAAATTTACACTCTTCGAACGAAAGTCCGGCTGCAGGATTGATATAAATTTCTTTATGAATTACATCGATCGCAGCGATAGATATTTCCAACCGTTTGCAAAGGATTGAATCCTCAATTAAGGTGAAGTTGGAGGCTAATGACCCTAGAAGCGGGTAGGAATCCAAAAACCAATTTTTTGCTTTTTGCGCTTCCGTTAGCTGATCCTTCTTTTCTCCTAAACTACTCGCATGGCCACTTGCGACATCGATGGCACTAGATACTGCTTGTGCAATGCCTCTTCCAAGCAAATCACCCCATTTGATTTCTCCTCCCCAATAATACCGATCATCATCAAATATCAGATCCGACTGCTTAGCACCCCCTACGCTCCATCCAGTATAAACTGGATCAATGCCTTTTTGGAGCAGCATCTTGTACAATGACTCTTCATCACGCGCATGAAAATCAACTGGTACTCTGAATTCCCCAGGAGGTTTTCCTAATTTCATTTCATATAGAAACTTGGAGACAAATGCATCGCAGGCAATGTTCCAAAGAGCAGGGTTCTCTTTATCCTTGAAATGTTCAAAACCCAAATGGAGGAGACAATGAGCTAGAATATACAGCCATTCCTCTGGTTTGACTCTTTTTTTCGGATGTACATGGATTATCCCTCCTTTTGTCACGACTGCATAGCCTTCGTCTGGACATAGGTTTCCTTCTTGGCGGTTGAAGTAAGCGTGCGTCACGAGCGGCGAAAACATAGGGTGGTTAGCAATCAAATTGTATCCTTCTTGGTAAAGTTTCGTTGCGATATCAATTGATTGCTTATTTTTACGCATCCTTTTTGTCCTTCCGTTCGGCTAGTCTTGGTAGATCACGAATGATCTCAGTCATAAACCAGTCAGGCAATCCTTTTTCTTTTTCTGAACTAGAGACAACTAATTGTGCCATTTCATGACTGATGGAAGCTAAATCTTTAATGAGAGCTTTTGCTTGATGAGCAAACTGACGCTGACTGGGATGAACGGCATCTTTTTCACTTGGAAGCTCTTTAATAATTTGAGCACGGAAACTTTGTGTTAAAAAATATAACACATCGCGATTTTCAGGTTCATGTGGAAACTTCATGTCCCCATTGAGAATTTTATTTAAATGATACTTTGTATGAATTTGTTTATGAAATGTTTGGAATTGAGAAGCATGCTGGGGTGAAACACAGCCAGCAGCTAATATTCCAACCATTTCATTCGTAAGATGCTCTTCTCCAAATTCATAAAGGACATCACTTAACATATGCCAGCTTCGTGGTGTTGAAAAGGGTTCTTCATGCTTTGGCGGTTCTGTCCACAATTGATCTGGACGAATTTGCAAGTATTCAATCACAAATGGATGGATGCCAAATCCAATCGCCCATTCCATCCAATCTTTGTAGGAAACATGAAGCTGGGCATGAAACATACGATTAATAAGGGCTGAACTCATTGTTTTCACAATGGCACTATCTTGTGCTCGGTTACCTGCTCCAATGACAATCGATCCTTTTGGTAGCATATATTCACCAACTCTTCTGTCGTGAATAAGGCTATAAAATGATTTTTGGACCTCATGCGAACAAGCGTTTAATTCATCTAAAAATAAGCAGTATGGTTCGTCTCTTGCAATTAAATTAGGGGGACAGAATTTTGTTTTTCCTTCAATAATTTGCGGTACACCCATGATATCCTCGGGGGCAAGTTGACTTCCCAACAGCGAAACACACGGCAATCCGACTTGACATGCGAATTCTTCTACAAGGGATGATTTTCCGATTCCAGGGGCTCCCCAGATAAAAACAGGACGGATGATAGCTACATTTAATAGCAGCTCCATTAATTGTTTTTGTGTAACCTTTGCTCCTAAATTCATTCGTTTCTCCTTAAATTAAGTGTCTTTGAATCAATTTTAGCACATTTACCCTTGTATCTTAAGCTAAGTTGAAGCTCACTTACACAGTCAATAATGTCTTAATTAATATTAATAATGGAGGGAATATTTTTGCTAGTATCACAAACATAGGAATCTTATGAAGCCGAAAAAGAATAGAAACAACTAGAAATAATGCTTTTTTAGCCCGTTCCTCTATTGTCTCTATAGTATATTGTAGTATGATAACGAAGAGGATTTTTTCGTTAAAAGGAGCTTATAAAAGGGGAATCAATGTTTTAAGAGATTTTGCGAAAAATCAGGCCTAGAGACTAAGAAAATCGAGTGTAAGAACAATCAATTTTCGATTATCGGTAGGAGAGAGGCTTCCAACAATAGGCGAAGGGCACACTTTCACGCCTCCTGTCAAGTAGACAGTAGAAAAATAATATTGGAGGATGAATCATGAATATTCGTGAAATTGATGAAAAAGACAATCAAGCAATGGAGCAAATTATAAAACGCTCACTGGAATCATTTGGCTTAAACATTCCTGGAACAGCCTATTTTGATCCCCAACTGAGCAGTCTAGCACAATTTTACAAGCAACAGCCAAATGCAAAGTATTGGGTTGTCGTGGATGAGCAAGATCAAGTGGTTGGCGGTGTGGGGATTGCACCATTTGGACAGAAGCCTGGGATTTGCGAGCTGCAGAAGCTATACATTACCCCAGAAGTTCAAGGTATGGGGTTGTCGAGGAAGCTGATGAAAGTTGCACTCGATTTCGCAAAGGAACACTATACATACTGTTACTTAGAAACAATGGAGAAACTTGAGGTTGCTAATCTCCTATATATCAAATTAGGTTTCCAGCAACTCGAAAGACCACTAGATGGTTCTGAGCATAGTACTATGGATGCTTGGTACATAAAAAAATTATCGTAAAGGAGAAAAGGACCACTCCCGAGGAAGTGGTCCTTTTCAATTAAACCTTAGATTTTTATATAAATAGATTCAAATGATGAACTCTTACATATGAACAACTTTTCGCTTAAAACGGTCATACCGTAATGGCTCAATCGAAATCGTTGTCTCTTTTCCGCTAATCATTTCCTCGATTAACTTACCTGTAATGGTTGCTAAGCTGATTCCGTCCCCTTCATGGCCAGCAGCAATATAAAATCCTGGCACTTCCTCGACAGCTGAAATGATTGGTAAATGGTCTTCTGTCCAAGGTCTAAAACCAGTATAAGTGCGAATGATATTGAAATCATCCAGTTTTGGAAAGAACCGCAAAGCTCTTTTAGCCATGGTTTGTACAACATTAAAATCGACCCTTGCATCAAAGCCAACAAATTGACGACTACTGCCAATCAAGAAATTTTGACTTTCAGTAGGCTCAAGCACCAAGGCCACACCATGTTTTAGAGTTTCGGGATCCGCAATGCGTTCTCGTTGAAATTTATTCATTAAATATCCGAATTCCATTACATTTCTCATGATAATCGGCCTTTGTCTTCCCCCGACCATAATATGTCCTTTTCTTGGCTTAATAGGAATCTCGATATCTAGCATTTTCCCGATAAAAGGAGCCCACACTCCTGCTGCATTCACTACCTTCTGTGCCGTAAAGCTGCCATTGGTAGTTTCAATCAAAAATTCTTCCTTTTTTGAAACATGCTTTACCTCTGCACGGGTGTGTAATTTTAACCCATATTCCTTCGCTCTATCGATCAACGAGTAGCAAAATAAATAAGGATTAATAAGTGAATCCGTTTCACATTCTAAGCCACCAGGGATGTCATCGGCAAAATAGGGCGATTCCTGACGAATGTCTGAATGGTCTAAGAGCTTGAATTTCAATCCCGCTTGATTCTGGATGTTCACCCATTCATTAGCTACTTCCATTTCGGCGTCATTATCGCATACCAATATACTTCCTTGAGTACGGTACTCAAACGGCAAATAGAGATCCTTCTCCAATTCAGCCGTTAATTCTTGGCTAGCCAAAGACATCAGACTATCGAAACCAGGATCCTTATCGACGATGGTAATATTTCCATCACATCGTGAAGAGGTTCCACTTGCTAAATCCCCTTTTTCTATTAACATGCAATCAATCCCGGCTTTTGCAACATAATAGGCAATCGCACAGCCCACGATCCCGCCACCGATAATGGCAACTTCTGCATAATTTTTGTTGGTCATTTCCAATCCCTCCTTTATCCGTGCACTATATCATAATAAGCCTCTTCCATTCGGGAACGGCCTTTTTCAATGCCCGGATGGAATTGTATGGTTGCATTTTCACGAATCGTTCTAACATTTATCTTTGCTTGCTGAATTTGATTTTCTAGTTTTGCTAGGTTCTGTCCTTTTCTTTTTGCAATCGATAAGCCAGCTAATGTACCTTGAGCCCGAGCAACCTTTGCGCTTTCAATTCCGGTAATATTTCCTGCGACAAAAAGCCCCTCCAGTGGTGTCTCCATCTGTTCATTATGGACTGGGACATGACCGCCAAGTTCTTCAATATATTGAAAGGGACAACCAATGACAGCCGCAAGCTCAGCTAATGGGTAAAGCCCGCCAGCAATACAGACAAAATCAACTTCAATGTTTCTTTCACTTCCGGGAATGATTTCTCCATCCGCCGTAATATCGCATATCGTCACAGACTCTACTTGATTCGTTCCATTTATTCGGGTCACGGCCTTACGGAGATGAATAGGCATACCCCACATTTTCACACCGCTTTTAGGAAAAAACTTTACAGCCAAATCTTTCGTCCCATCCCCTTTCATGAATCTACTGCCAAAACGGATGGCTGCGGATGGAGCTAAATGAGCAATTCGTAATAGCGCTTTCATAACTTTCTTAGGGCTTCCATGACTTTCGGTAGCTGAATTAATGGCTGGAAGTGCCATGCATTCCAAGTCAATTCCCGCTAGTTGCATTTCCCGTGCAATTGCGACAGATAATACATTGACACCGACAACGATCCCTTTCTTTCCTACACGAACGCGGTGCACGTTTGTCATCACTTGAGCAGCACCAATCGACATGACCCCTGGAAGTGTCCATCCTGGTATGGGCGCTGGGCTTTCTGCCGCTCCGGTTGCAATCAGGAGGTTTTCAGCTTCCAAAATCCCTTCATTTGTGTAGACGCTGAAACCATGATCAGTTTTTTCTATGGTGTGTGCAGAAATGCCACATCTAATATCTGTATTCAATTCTTTTGCTTTTTCTAAAAGAATCTTACTTTCTTCTATTCCATTCCACCATTTCCCATCTGGTTCCTGATGGAGTTGACCAAGCAATCTCCCACCTGGCTTCAGAAATTCATCAATGACAAGAACATTCAAATTCCATTCTCGGGCAGCAATAGCTGCGGATAAGCCCGCAGGACCAGCACCTATAATCAGCACATCATACATCTGGCTCATCCTCCTTTTCCCCTTTAAGTTGTTTTTCAAATTCCGCATATGTCCGAGGCAAATCATCTTGATTTTCCGTTGATTTAAAGGGGGAGAACTGTTGTTTTCCACTTTCAATAATCATGTCTGGATTTAGCTCTGTCAAACACGCCCGAATACCAGGTGTTCCGTCGACAGTCACCCGACATTCAAAGCAATGACCAATATTACAATAAATCCCTCGTGGTGAACCACTTTCTTCATGAACACGAAGCGTCCGTATTCCCTGTGCCAAAAGTGCGGAGGCAATTGTGTCTCCTTCATACCCAGTATATTTTTTCCCATCAAATGTAAAAGGGATTTCTTTCTCAATCGTTAATTTGCCAAGGACAGGATGATCCAAAATTCGATGACTATTCATAATTCGTCTCTCCTATTCTTCCCAGAGATACTGGCCTTACCGGTGGCTGGACTTTCAATGGAATTTGGTGCGGTTGCTTCTCTCCCGATACTTTTTCCAAAATGGCATTCAATGCCGGACGACAAGTCCTTCCACCACAATAGCCCATTCCCGCTCTCGTGCGTAATTTTATTTCCCGCATTGAACATTGATAGTTAATAAGGGTTTGCTCTATTTCTTCTAAATCAACTTCTTCACATCTACAAATGACGATCCTATCCATCTCTCCATCCCCCATCAAAACTTGGTAATTTTTTCTGCTTGAAAAAATAGAAATAAAGTAAAGCCTGATATTTATGAGTATAATATTGTTTAAGAAAATTATAGACTGAATATTCTCGATTGTATTTGTGGAAAACATCAAACAAAAGGAGCATAATTTGTGAAAAATCACAAAGGCAATGCTCCCATTTCTTTTTTTGCTCATGATTTGTATTTGCTGAAAAATGTTATGTCTGAAATAATCGATAACAGCAATTCTATCCGCGCCATAACTTTGCCAAAAATAAAGGGAATTTTATCGAGTTTGTCGAAGGGATTTATCAGACAATACGATTAGAATAGAGGGAGGGAAACCATGGAAAGGCTTAATGAGGAGGACATCCAAAGAAAGTTAACAGACAATCCAAACTGGAAGCTGACCGATAAAAAGTGGATTGAGCGGAAGTACCGGTTTCAGGAATATCTAAACGGCATAGAATTTGTACAGCGTGTTGCCCGGTTGTCAGAAAGCATGAATCATCATCCTTTTATCTCCATTGATTATAAGCTCATATCGATAAAAATTACTTCCTGGCGGGCAAAGGGATTAACTGATTTAGATTTCACCTTAGCACAAAAATATGATGAATTGTATTTACAAATGAAAAGGTAGAGGAATAATAGCGAAAGGGAGAATGTGAATATGCTTTCCGCAAAAGTTGCTTCCATTTGGAGGTACCCAGTCAAGTCAATGATCGGAGAGGAATTAAACGCTTGCATTACCGAAAAAGGGTTACTCGGAGACAGAGCATATGGTGTCATCGATAATGGAACTGGAAAACTTGCAAATGCTAAAAATCCACACAAATGGCCCAATATATTTCAGCATCGAGCTACATTTATTGAACCACCGCAGGAGCACACTTCAATTCCTCCAGTTAGAATAACTTTGCCAAGTGGGGATTCTTTCGTTAGCACAGACGACTTCATCGAAAATGAGTGGGTGGGCAAAACCTTAACAATCGGCGATGTGCAGCTAAAAGTTTCTCAGGAGACAAAGAGATGTGTGATGACAACACTGGCTCAGGGTGACCTTCCGAAAGATCTAAATGTGTTAAGATCTATTGTCAGAAATAATGCCGGAAGCTTTGGAGTTTATGCTACGGTTGCTAGAACTGGGCGGATACGTATCGAAGACAGAGTTGAAGTTTACTAATTTTGCTTTAAAGAGGGTTGGTTTTCGAAGAATGGAACCAATCCTCTTTATTTTAACTTTACCAAAAATAAAGGGTATTTCATCGGATTTGTCGAAGGAATTCTTAGACAAACGAATTAGAAATATTAGGAGGACTTTTATGGGTAATGCTTCAAAACCTTTCATGAGAAATTTTGATAGCCTCGAAGATTTTGTCGACGTAGTCAGTGAAGTTTTAAATTGCCCAATAACTGTCGAGGATGCCAATCATCATCTACTTGCCTATAGCAAGCATGATGAGAAAACGGATCCTGCCAGAATATCAACGATAATAAGAAGAAAAGTTCCTGAGAATGTAATAAATATGCTTTGGAAGAATAATATCATCCCTACACTCTTATCCAGTAAACAGCCATTAAGAATTAAGGAAATTTCAGAAGTCGGACTAGGAAACCGAATTGCCATTTCTATCCGTAAAAATGAAGAAATCCTAGGGTTCATATGGGTCCTCGATCAAAAGCAAAATATCGATGATCAAGACCTTGATTATTTAGTTGAAGCAAGTAAAGTAGCAAAGAATTTGTTGTTAAAAATCCAAACAAAGATCAATAAAAAGCAAAAGGACCAACAAGAGATTTTCCGAATGCTGCTGAAAGGGCATTTTATGGATGAAAAGAAAGCAATCATGCAATTTGAACAACTAGGGATCAGGCCCCCTTCCACATATTCTATTATCATTTTTAGATTTCAAGACTTTATATCTGACTCTTTTCATAAGCAACTAATTTATGTGATGGAAACCATACAGAAGCTAAATATTATTTTTTATCAAATAGAAGATCATGATTTTATTATTCTCGTTGCCTCCAAGACAAAGCAACCAACCATCGAGCTGCAAGACTATATAGAAACCTTTGTTTATAAAATGAAGGAGAGGTTCCAAATTGATGGCTTGCAATGTGGTTTTGGAGGTATCTATCATAATCTTCAGTTCATACACGCTTGTTTTAGTGAGGCGGAAGCGGTTCTTGAACTTAAGGGGATTTTTCCAAATGAACTTTTAAACGTCTATGGATATCATCAACTTGGGTTATTTAGGCATATAAAATCCATTGCCCCTTCCTATCAAAAGCCCGAGCCCATAATTATTATAGAAGACTATGATAGAAAGAATAACAGTGAACTTTTAGTCACCCTCGAATCTTATTTGGATCATGACTTGAATATAAGTGAAACCGCCAAGCATTTACATATTCACATCAACACACTTAATTATCGATTAAAGAGAATGGCTGAAATAGCACAAATTAACTTCAAAGACTTTAATGAAAAAGCTGAATTATACTTGAGCCTTAAACTGTATAAGTATCTTAAAAATACTCAACCTATCAGCTAGTCGTATAAAAACAGGCCCAAACCCTTGCAGAACAAGGATTAAGGCCTATTTTTTTGATAACCAGCGGGACGTTCACCCTAATTATAAGAATGATTTAATGCTTGCTAGGATTGTAAGAATACCGATAACAATGACGAACACGTTGCTCCATTTGCCTCTGTATTTAGCAAGAACAGGTACTTTTCGAATTGCATACATTGGTAATATACAAAGAATGGCAGCAACTAGCGGACCGCTGAGAGAATCAATGAGTCCAAGAATACTTGGATTTGCATAAGCAGCATACCAGCATGTTAATACAACAAATACAAGAATGGCTGACTTAACCGTTTTTTCTTTGATGTCTTTTCCGCGCTTTCTACCGCCTTCGATAATCATGTCACGCATTACCTCATAGGCTCCAATATAGTGGCCAAGGAAGGACTTTGTGATAGCCACAAAAGCAATGATTGGTGCTGCAATCGTAATGATTGGTGAACCTAACTCATTAGCCAGATAGGATAGGATAGACAAGTTCTGTTCTTTTACCATGGCAAGGTCACTTGGATTCAAGCTTAAGACACTGCTCCAAACAAAGAACATAACAACACTGAATGTTAGGATATAAGTAACTTTTTGGATTTGAGCACTCTTGGCGTCAACAGCTTCTATTCCATAGGTTGCTCTTTGCTTCATAACAAATGACGAAATAATTGGTGAATGGTTAAACGAGAATACGATGATTGGCAGTACCATCAATATCATTCCAAAAATTCCTGTTCCTGATGAAGCAGTAGTAACACTTGAAAAACTAAGCATAGACGTATTCCACTGAGGAATCAAAGATACTGCGATAAACAGTAGTGAAGCTATGAAAGGATATACGAGCATGCTCATTACTTTTACAGTGATATCTTGTCCAAAATTTAGGATAGTGATAAGACCGAGTACTAACACAAGCGATAAAATAGCCCTTGGAGGCTCTTGCATATGCAATTGATTCACCATGAAGCTACTGGCCGTATTTGTAAGTGCAACTGAATACATGAGTACGATCGTATAGATGGAGATGAAAAATACGATATTGAAAATGATACTTGCCTTGTTTCCGAAATACTCTCTAATCGTACCCGTAATCCCTTCTTCAGCAGAATTGGATGCGTATATCATTTTTGCAAGCGCTCTATGCGAGTAATACATGACAGGAAATGCAAGGATGGTAATTAACAATAATGATAATAAACCGCCTGCACCTGCATTAATAGGTAAAAACAGTACTCCTGCTCCAATGGCTGTTCCAAATAGACTCAATGCCCAGGTGGTATCTTGTTTATGCCACTTTTTTGGATCTGGATAATTTTCATTTTTTACCGCAGGATTTTCAGTTTGATAGTCTAATTTCTTAGCAGTATTCCCATGCATAATAATGATTCCTCCTACCGTTTATAGTTTAATATGTTTCTCTCCAAAAATTTTACTTTTAATCGCAATTCCTGTAGGTGTGGCCGCAATTCCGCCCAAACCTGTCTCTCTTAATTCGCGTGGCATCTGCCTTCCAACTCGATACATCGCTTCAACCACTTCGTCAGCATTGATGACGTTGGTTACTCCTGCTAATGCGATGTCAGCTGCTACTAAAGCATTGGCAGTACCAATTGCGTTTCTCTTTACACAAGGGATTTCTACCAAACCAGCGACTGGGTCACAAACTAGACCAAGCAAATTTTGTAATGCTGTTGAGAACGCTTCAGACGATTGCTGTGGTGTTCCTCCTGCAGCTTCTACCGCTGCTGCAGCCGCCATTGCTGAGGCACTGCCTACTTCGGCTTGACATCCACCGAACGCTCCGGCAATACAAGCATTATTTGCAACTACCATTCCAAATAATGCTGAAGTGAAGAGAAAATGAACCATGTCCTCATGATTTAGCTGCAGCGTATCTTTAATAGCAAATAGCACTCCAGGGATGGTCCCACTCGCCCCTGCTGTTGGAGTTGCACAAATAGCTCCTAACGAAGCATTTACTTCATTCACACCGATAGCACTTTGGACCCCGTATACCATCAAATCTCCAGAAAGGGTTTTCCCACTTTCTCGATATTTTTTTATTTTGACAGCGTCACCACCCGTTAACCCAGTTGGAGAAAATACACCGTCACCTTCTATACTTTTATTGACGGAGTTTTCCATCGTCTGTAAATTTTTTTCCATTTTACGCCAAACTTCTTCATAAGAAGCTTTCGTTTGCTCCATTTCCTGTTCGATGGCTAATTCATAAATAGGCTTTTGTTTTTCATTAGCTGCATCGACAATTTCTTTTATGGACATATACATGTTTTTTCCCTCCTAATGAAACTAAAGAATGATGAGATTAGCGATGCTGCTTAAACTTCCCAATTCTTTCTGAACATCACTAGGCAAAAGCGAGTCCAACGAAAATGCATATAAATATTTGCCATTTTGTTCTAATCTATTAAAATTGTTAACTTCCACATCATGTTTTTGAAAAATCCTGCGTAAGACAAATTCAAGGTCAGTTTTTTCGGAAATTGCGATAATCACAGGCAATGGCCCCTGCAGATTCAAACTAAATCCGTCAATTTCAATATATTTGACTTCGATTAGTCCGCCGCCGACCGAAATACCCATCGTTCGGATACTTCGACTTTCATCCTCCAAATAAATATCTGCCGTATTTGGATGACCAGCAGGACTATCACCTGCTTTTTCAATGAAAGTAATATTCATTCCTTTAGATTTTGCTATTTTAATCGCATCTGGCACTTTGCTGTCATCAGCAGCAAACCCTAATACCCCAGCAATAATAGCAAAATCAGTACCGTGTCCCTTATGGGTTTCAGCAAATGATTCATAATACTCTACTACAACTTTTTTTGGAAGACCTTGAAATAATTTATTGGCAACCATTCCAATAGCTAAAGCACCTGCAGTATGTGAGCTTGAAGGACCTATCATTACCGGCCCAATCACATCAAAACAACTCTTGTATTTAACAACCTTTTTTTCTTTAATAGGCACTACATTCGAGTTCATATAAGCACCCCCGTAATTTAATTATGAAAGCCGTTACGAAAACGTTTCCAAATCTAGCAAAAAATTTTTTACCAGTGAATTGATTGATTGCACACTTTTGAAATGATTAGAGAACAATAATTTCGTATTACCTCCATTAGATTTTTCTAATAATTTATTACAACAGTTATTATTTTTTATTACACGCAAAATATATCACGCTAGATAATGCTATGTCAATATAATAATAATAAACTATTTTTATAAGAAAAAATTATTATTTTTTACTTGGAATGTTCTAAAAGTTTGTTATAATTTAAGAGATAACTATAATAGATCAAAGGAGGGATGAGCAGTTTTTCATTTATTTGAAAGCGATTTAATCCTCTTACCAATTATCTTAAAAAAGCGATTAGAATCTACCATGGCCTTAACAAGCTAGTAAACCATGAATTTAGATCTAGAGAGATTACATATCCCCTTATTCGTTTAATTGTCGAAAACTAAAAGACCCGACAATAAACCTTTGAAATTAAGGGTTTCATAGAAGGAGGAATTCTAAATTGGACAAAGAACTATTTCGCCACTATCGGAATATTATGAATTATTTTGGGGCAATTTTGGGACCTAATTATGAATTTGTATTACATGTTTTAGATCCTGATGGAGGTTCTCATATCGGGCACATCGTCAATGGAGAATTAAGTGGTAGAACTTTAAACGGGCCACTTACGAATTATGCAAAGAAGTTAATCAGCGAGAAAGTCTATCTAGAAAAGGATCATATTGTGGATTATGTCGGGGAAGGACCACGAGGTAAGAAATTTCGTTCATCAACTCTATTTATTAAGGACAGTGAAGGTCAGTTACAAGGTCTTTTATGTATAAATATTGATGTAGATGTCTATCGGAAAGTTGCCAAAGATGTATTAAAGTTAGCCAATCTAAGCATAGATATAGAACAGTTCGAAATGAAAACCGAACAGGAGCAACCTGTTGAAAAACTTCACGATAATGTTCGTAATATCATTTATACGGTAATAGATAAAGATATACTAGATTCTGGTGCGCAATTATCACCTGAACAAAAGAAACTGGCTATTTCCAAATTTAAGGAATATGGGGTGTTTGATATTAAAGGGACAATAAATGAAGTTGCTGATATTATGGGAATGTCGGAATCAAGTGTGTATCGTTATCTTCAATTAATATCACGAGATCATGCGACGAAAAGTAGATGAATAAGAAAATTTAAAAAGTCTTAGTTTAATAAAATCAATAAAAAAGAGCGTTAATCCTTCTTGGACTAGCGCTCTAGCTGGGACAAAAACTCACAAACCTGCGACTTGCCCACCTCACAAATATTAAAGATGGAGGGTTGCCGAACGTTGTAAAATAGGGTGTTCATGGCAATCATAATTTCCCCACCGACCATTAAGATACAATCTGCTAACCTTCAACAGGATTAAAGTGGTCCATTCTCCATTGTAGCCATTGAAATTTTCGAGTTTTCCTTGGAAGAAACTGACGGATTTCCTCCTCATGATAACCAACTTGAAGTTTCTTCTCGGATACAATAATAGGGCTTTTGAGTAACCTAGGCTGTTCATGAATAATTTCTAGTAATTCAAGTAATGAAAGTTCATCAAAATCTAATTTCATCGCTTTATAAGGAGCAGATCTTTTAGAGATAATGTCATCCGTACCATTTATTGTCAAGCGTAAAATCTCTTGAAGCTCCCCTACTGTTAAGGGCTCATCCCTAATATTGCGCTCCACAAATGAAACTTTATTTTCTATCATCCATTTTCTAGCTTTCCTTGTTGAAGAACATCCCTGTCCATAAATATTCACTGTCATTTTCCATACTCCTCATTATTTTTTCTTAGATATTCCTTGCTTTATTAAATCCATCCTCAGTGTGAAGGTTTCCATCGCTTCATCATCAGACAATCCCTTTAGTATTTTTTCAATGAAGTTGTGAAAGGCAAGGGCTGAAATGATTTTGAAGATTTGGAGTAATTCCTTATCTTCATTCATATTTAGACTATCTTTATTGATTAATCCGATGATTTCTTTGAACTCTTGATTATCAATATTAGCATCAATCATACTTGCGAAAGAACTTTCAACCCTGTGACTTGTATGTAGTATGGCATTTTTCAAAAAGTTCTTTTCTTCCTCATCGGGGATAGCAACAAGAATGCGGTAGTACATTTCCATAAAAGCTTTTATCAAATCACCGTTATGTTTTTTCAATAAATTTATGAAGCCCACTTTTGCCTTTTTGAGTTTCCCGTCCAGTATATAAAAGTATAAATCCTCTTTGTCCTCGAAATATTGATAAAAACTTCCTCTAGGAATACCCGCCGTTTTAATAATATTTGCTATTGAAGCTTCAAATAAAGGGACTCGCGTAAATTCTAGTTCAGCTGATTCGATCAATTTATTCTTTTTATCCTCTGGCAAATTAAAGAATGTTTGCTTTGGCACTGCATAACCTCCAGTTCTCACACATGACACAATGTCATATAATGATGTTTCTATCATAAATGACACATTGTCATTTGTCAATTATTTTATGACGCATTGTCACTTTATACTAATTCTATATTCTGTTAAGATAACATTCGATCCATTCTTTTAATGACTGAAAAAACTAGCTGCTCTTAATTTTCCTACAAAGAGGTTCTTTAAGATAAAAAAGACCACTTCTATAAATCTTAATCTCTATCCAATATTCTATTTTTCTAGCTTCACTCTTTGTAAACGCAATGCATTCAATACAACAGATACAGAACTAAACGCCATCGCAGCACCAGCAACCCAAGGGGCAAGGAATCCTGCTGCCGCAATTGGAATCCCGATGGTATTATAAGCAAACGCCCAGAATAAGTTTTGCTTAATGTTACGCATCGTTTTGCGGCTCATCAAAATGGCATCAGCAATACTGTTTAGGTCTCCTCGAATCAGTGTAATATCTGCAGCTTCCATCGCTACATCAGTACCCGTACCAATGGCCATCCCAATATCAGCAGTAGCCAGTGCTGGTGCGTCATTGATCCCGTCACCAACCATTGCCACCTTTTTACCTTGTTCTTGCAGTTTTTTCACTTCTTCTGCTTTCCCTTCAGGAAGTACTTCGGCAATTACTGCGTTAACGCCTACCTCTTTGCCAATTGCTTGCGCTGTACGCTCGTTATCTCCTGTCATCATGATGACTTTAATGCCCATATCCTGCAGTCGGCGAATCGCTTGTTGAGATGTTTCTTTAATCGTATCTGCTACGGCAACTAGCCCTGCATATTGTCCATTAATACCCGCTAGCATCGCTGTTTTCCCATTTTTCTCTAATTCCTCCATTGCTGATAGAATGGTTGTAATATCAATCCCATATTGCTGCATGAGCTTTCGTGTGCCGATGACAACCCCTTGACCTGAGACCGTTGCTTGAACACCGTAGCCTGGAATCGCTTCAAAAAATTGGGTTTCACCAAGTTCGATGCCTTTATCCTCAATTCCTTGAACGATCGCTTGTGCTAATGGATGCTCAGATTGTTTTTCGGCTGCGCCAATAAGTGATAAGAATTTCTCTATATCTTGACCATCTGCTAATAGGACATCTGTTAAAACAGGTTTACCATGTGTGACAGTACCTGTTTTATCAACAACCACTGTGTCAATGCCTTGTGTTTGTTCTAAATGCTCGCCGCCTTTGAATAAAATACCAAACTCAGCTGCACGGCCGCTTCCTGCCATAATAGAAGTTGGTGTAGCAAGACCCAGCGCACATGGACAAGCAATAACTAGAACGGCAATTAAGACCTCAAGTGCAGGTGTAAACTCACCTGGTTGGACCCAAATAAACCATACTAAGAAAGTGATAAACGCAATCCCTACAACGATTGGTACAAAAATACCCGAAATTTGGTCAGCCAAACGTTGGATTGGTGCTTTTGAACCTTGTGCATCTTCTACTACTTTAATAATTTGGGCTAACGCAGTATCACGACCAACTTTAGTTGCTGTCATTTTGATAAAACCATTTTTATTAATCGTTGCGCCGTATAATATGTCGCCCGCTTTTTTATCCACTGGCAAACTTTCACCCGTTAACATAGATTCATCAACGGCCGTTGTACCTTCTAATACTTCACCATCAACAGGAATTTTTTCACCTGGCTTCACTAAAATAGTGTCACCGATGACTACTTCTTCTAATGGTACTTCCTTTTCAACACCGTCACGTACAACCATTGCCGTTTTTGCTTGAAGTCCCATTAATTTTTTGATGGCTTCAGATGAACGGCCTTTTGCTTTCGCTTCAAATAATTTACCTAAGAGGATCAAGGTAATCAGCACCGCACTTGTTTCAAAATATAGGTGTGGACCATGATGTGTTCCAGCTGTAACAATCGCTTGATATACACTATAAAAGTAAGCTGCGGAAGTACCCATAACAACTAGCACATCCATATTTGCACTACCATTACGAAGTGCTTTATAGGCACCTACATAAAACTGTTTCCCGATAATAAATTGTACTGGTGTTGCCAATATCAGTTGAATCCATGGATTCATTAAGAATTCCGGTACATATAAGAACGATGTAAAGGAAAAGTGACCGACCATCGTCCATAATAATGGTAATGATAAAACCGCTGAAACAATGAATTTACGTTGTTGATCTTTTATATGCTTTTCACGATGATCTACCTGTTCCTTATCCTCTTCCTTTTGATGTGCACCGTAACCAAGCTTTTCTAACTTTGCAATAATGTCTGCAATCGTTACTTCAGATGGATTAAATTCAATGGTTGCTTTTTCAAGTGCTAGATTGACGTTTGCGGCTGCAACACCTTCCATCTTTTTTAGCCCTTTTTCGATCCGTGTTGCACAAGCTGCACAGGTCATTCCTGTGATATCAAACTCCGCTTTTTGTTTTACAACCCCGTAGCCAAGCGCCTCAATTTTCTTTTCAAAATCAGCTTCACTCAGTTTTGATGGGTCATATTTAATGGAGGATTTTTCAAGTGCAAGGTTGACCGATGCTTGCTCGACCCCATCCATTTTATTTAATCCTTTTTCGATCCGGGTCGCACACGCGGCACAAGTCATTCCTGTAATTTGAATGCTCGTTTCTTTCAATTTACTACCCTCTATAGCTTCTGTACTCATAATCTTCCACCCTCCACATACCCATAATGGGTATATTTTTTATAAAATGAGAGAGCGCTCTAAAAAGCACTCTAATTCCCTTAAAAACATAATCCATTTCCTCATACCACATAGGGGTATATATACCGCAAAAAAATTATTTTTTCATAAGTTTTTGGATAGTAACCACTAATTCGTCTAAAACCTCATTGTCCCCTTCCGAAAGGCGATCTACCACACATCCTTTTAAATGACCTTCTAAAAGAATTTTGGCTACACTATTTAAAGCTGATTGTGTCGCAGAAATCTGGGTAATCACGTCATCACAGTATACGTCCCTTTCGATCATTCCTTTGATTCCACGGATCTGACCTTCAATACGATTTAATCGAGTTGTTAAATCCTTTTTTACACGCTCTGGATGATGACTTTTTCGACAAGAGGTACCATCTTCTGTATGGCAAGCTTCTACTTTAATTGAGTTTTCCATATACTCAACCCCCTAACTTGATGTTATTATACTATACCCTTACAGGGTATGTAAAGAGGGTCAATTAAATTAGATGCTTAACAAAAAAAGACTGCTCCCAAAGGAAACAGCCTTATATCAAAGATCCATTGTTCCAGAAATTCGCTCGTTATTCAGCAAGCTCCTCCTTTACCATTACTTCATCAATTATTGTGTAATTCTTTTCTACCATAACCGCTTCCCCAATAACATATTCTATTAATCCAATTCTTCTCCATTACTAGTAATAACATTTTTATACCAATGGAATGATTTCTTTTTAATACGGCGCTTTGTGCCTCTCCCCATATCATCTTGATCGACATAAATGTATCCATATCGTTTTGATGTTTGGTTCGTTGAAGCACTGATCATATCAATACAGCCCCAGCTCGTATATCCAAATACATTTACACCATCTGTAATCGCTTCTTTAATTTGTTTGATATGATCTCTAAGATATGAAATGCGATAATCATCTTGGATAAGATCGCCTTCTTCCACTACATCCATTGCACCTAAACCGTTTTCTGCAATAAATAACGGTTTTTGATAGCGATCAAATAGCTGATTTAAAGCAGTTCGTAAACCCTTAGGGTCGATCTGCCAGCCCCAGTCGCTCGTTGGTAAATAAGGATTTTTAATTCCTCCCGTAATTAAGTTTCCTACCGCTCCTTCTAACTTTTCTGGATGCGCACTGATAGCACTCGACATATAGTAGCTGAAGGATACATAATCAACCGGATACTCTCTCATAATTTGTTCATCTTTAGGTTCCACTTCAAGGATTACATTTTTGTCCGCCAACATGCGAGCTGTGTATGCTGGATAGTAACCTCTTGCTTGTACATCACTAAAAAACAAGGATTCTCGCTGCTTTTCCACAGTCTTTTGAATATCATCCGGATCACAGCTGTATGGAACAAGAAGCTGATAACTAATCATACATCCTACTTTTGCTTCAGGATTACTCTCTTTACAAGCTTTTGTAGCTAGAGCACTTGCAACAAATTGATGATGTGCTCCTTGAAATTTGGCTTGCTCAATATGAGGATGATTTTCCTCGACAACCCCTAAACTTACATAAGGGTGGTGCTTCACACAATTGATTTCATTAAACGTCATCCAGTATTTCACTTTATCCTTATATCTATTGAAAACAGTTGTGGCAAATCGTACATAGAAATCAATTAATTTACGATTTACCCAGCCTCCATATTCAGTGGCAAGGTGAAGAGGCATTTCATAATGAGATAGAGAAACAATCGGCTCAATGCCATATTTTTTTAGTTCATCAAACACGGAGTCATAGAACGCCAGTCCCACTTCATTTGGTTCGAGCTCATCTCCATTTGGGAAAATCCGTGTCCAAGCAAGTGACATTCTGAAACATTTAAAGCCCATTTCGGCAAACAAAGCGATATCTTCCTTGTAGTGATGATAAAAGTCCACTCCATGCCTTTTAGGATAATACTTTTTGCTAGTGGGATCTTGAGCTTCCTCCACTTGTCTATGGGTCATCAAATGCCATTGGTCAGCCCAATGCTCTTTTGGAGTATTCTCATCAAAGATATATACATCTGAGACAGAAAGACCCTTGCCGCCTACATCACTCCCTCCCTCAAGTTGATTGGCAGCAGTTGCCCCTCCCCATAAGAAATTTTCAGGAAATTTGGTTTTCAATTGAAACATGATTATAAACCTCCCCTTTTTCTAAAAATAACTATTGGATACCGTTCCTTTTAATAACATCCTGATACCAGTAAAAACTTTTCTTCTTAATCCTACGGAGGTCTTTTTCATCCTCTTCGGTTCGGTTCACATAAACAAAGCCGTACCTTTTTTGGTAGCCATTTAGCCAGCTTAATAGATCAGTGAACGACCAGGCGCAGTAACCCATGACATCCACTCCATCAGAAATAGCATCCTGGATGGCGGCAATATGAGCTTCTAGATAACCAATCCGGTAATCATCATTAATCACATCATCTTCTTCAACAGTATCAAATTCACCAAGTCCGTTTTCAGTAATCAGTACTGGAAGATGATAGCGTGCTTCGATGCGGCGAAGCGCCACCCTGATTCCCTGTGGATCAATCTCCCAATCCCAGTTTGAAGTTTCAACAAACGGGTTGTCAGTGGTTTTATACATGCCAGGTACTCCTGAATGCTTGGTTGAGCCCTTTTTGCCGGTTGTATTTTTTATACCGATGCTTACTCCGCCTTCCAATGGATTTTTTTCAACAGCAGTGGTACGGTAATAATTCACTCCCATAAAATCAGGTTTCTCAGATTTCAGAAGTTCAAAGTCCCCTTCTTCCACAGTAGGTGTAAGACCGTTTTCCTCAAGATATCTCCAAGCGGTCTTTGGATATGTTCCCCAAGCATAGATATCCATCCAGAAATAATTTAGCAGATCCTCTGCGTTCTCGAATGCGAGAATATTTTCCGGATTAGAATTTAGTGGATAATATGGCCTATACGCAAAACTTGGTCCAATTTTCCCGTCTGGAACAAACTTTCTAAACGACTTAATGACCGTTGCATTAGCAAGATTGGCAATATGATTCGCCTCATACATCCGTTTTTTATCACGCACTGCTGGCGGGTGCAGACCAGTTTCATAACTGTAGCCGACAAAATAGTTTTGCTCATTCAGCGACACCCAGTACTTCACGCGGTCGCCGTAATGTTTAAAGAGCGTTACCGCATAAGTGTTGAAATCCTCAATGATTCTTCGGGATTCCCAGCCTCCATACTCCTCAAGTAGTGCCTGTGGTAAATCCCAATGGTACAACGTTAAAATCGGTTCTATTCCATATTTCAGAAGTTCATTGATTAAATCATCGTAAAACTGCAGACCTTTTTCATTAACTTCACCATTACCTTTGGGGAAAATCCGACTCCATGCGACCGAGAACCTGTATGCTTTGAGACCCTGTTCAGCCATCAACTTTACGTCTTCTTTATAACGGTGATAATGATCAACCGCAACATCCCCGTTCGTTCCCTTATAGGTTCTTCCTTCCTCGCGGACAAAATTATCCCAGACAGACGGGCCTTTCCCGTCCTCATTCCACGCTCCCTCTACCTGGTAAGCCGCAGAGGCCGCGCCCCAAAGAAAATCCTTTGGAAAAGAAATCTTGTTTCGATGCTCCACATTATTCCCTCCTAAATCTATTTTGCTTTCAGATAAATTCATTCAGTTTTATTTCTAGGTTCAGTCAGCATTTATCATTTGTCTCAAATAATACTTTTCCATTTGTTTCAATCACAGATTTGTACCAGTTAAAGCTTTTCTTTTTCCTTCTCTCTAGTGTTCCATTACCATCATTATCCTTATCAACATAAATAAATCCGTAGCGTTTTCTCATTTCCCCTGTCCCGGCACTGACTATATCCATAGGCCCCCACCAGGTATATCCCATGACTTCACAGCCATCCTCAATTGCTTCCTGCAGTTGGAGTAAGTGTTTTCGTATATAGTCAATTCTGGCATCATCATGAATTTCACCATTCTCACCAATTTCATCAATCCCACCATAACCATTTTCAACAATGAACAGAGGAATCTGGTATCGGTCGTAAAGTTCATTGCACACGAAACGAAGTCCCTTTGGATCAATCGGCCAGCCCCATTCTGTTTTTTCCAAATAAGGGTTCTCTAGACCAATGATACCTCCAGTGTTCCCCAAAATCGGCATCCCAGCTTTATGGGTTGAACTCCTATAATAACTGAAACCAAGGTAATCGACCGTATTTTCCCTAATGATTTCAAGATCCCCTTCCTCCATCTTGACAGAAATGCCATGCTCCCTCCAAATGCGTTTCGCATAGCTTGGATAATAGCCGCGGATCATGACATCAGAGTAAAAAAGTGACCTTCTTCTTAGTTCGTAAGCGTCAAAAATGTCCTCAGGATTACAGGTGTGTGGATATATTGGACTTAATGAAAGCATGCAGCCCATCTTTGCATCCGGTGAGATTTCACTGCATAGCTTTTTGGCAAGAGCACTTGCGACGAAGACATGGTGTGATGCCTGGTAAATATCCTGCAGCTTTGATTGTTCATCCTTAATTAAGATTCCCCCTGCTGCTAGTGGAATCGTATGGAAATGGTTGATTTCATTGAAATTCATCCAATATTTAACCTTACCCTTATATCTAGTAAGGATTGTCCTTGCATACCTTTCAAAAAAGCCAATCAGCTTCCGATTCTTCCAGCCGTCATATTTGAGTATTAAATTCAACGGAATTTCAAAATGCGAGATGGTGATAACTGGCTCAATGTTATAACGGAGCAACTCGTCGAACAGATCATCGTAAAATTGCAGACCCTTTTCATTCGGCTGTTCTTCATCACCATTCGGGAAAATCCTCGACCAAGCAATCGATGTCCTGAAACACTTGAGCCCAGCCTCTGCAAGTAACGCAATGTCCTCTTTGTAGCGATGGTAAAAATCAATTGCCTCATGGCTTGCATAATAATGGCCTTCAAGTACTTCGCCGTCAAAATGGCCGCCAACAATCCCATTCCGATATACATCCGAAATGGCTGGTCCCTTACCATCTTCATTCCATGCACCTTCTGCCTGGTTAGCGGCAATGGCACCGCCCCATAGAAAACCCTTTGGAAATTCCTTCATACCAAGTCCTCCTTATTAAGAGTTGGACCGCTATACTAAACTAGCACAGCGGTCCAATTTACTTATAAAACAACTGCTGTTAGCAATACATCTTGCTTCTTAACTGATTTTTGCTCAGTTTCAATTACATCCGTATAGTCATTGGAGTTGGTGATGATAACCGGAGTAGTCACATCATAGCCTGCTTCCACAATTTTCTTTACATCAAATTCAATTAGTAGTTGTCCTTTCTCAACATCATCTCCTTGCTGCACATGCGTGATAAAGAACTCACCATTAAGCTTGACTGTATCAAGACCGATGTGGATCAGGATTTCAGTATTTAGGTCTGAAGTCAAACCAATTGCATGACCTGTGTGGAATAAGGTTGTTACTTTCCCTGACACTGGAGAGTACACTTTTCCATCCTCAGGCAATATGGCAATTCCCTTGCCCATCGCTTCAGTAGAGAACACAGGATCTTTTACTTGATTAAGCGGGACAATCTGTCCAGTCAACGGAGAAAGGACGATTGAACGTGTTACAGACGGAGTCTTTTTCGGTTGATCCTTTGGTAATGGCTCCTTCGTATCTTCTTCATCAAAACCAAGAATATAGGTTAATGCAGCTGTCACGGTAAATGCTATGGTGATACTAATGATGTAATACACAAATGTTCCAGTCATAAATGCAGGCAGAGTGGTAAGAGCCGGGAATACATAGGCCATTACCGTCGTTTTCATTGCACCTGCAAAACCTCCGCCCAGCGTACCGCCGATAACTGCAGCTATCATCGGCCGCTTGTATTTTACGGACAATCCATAAACAATTGGTTCAGTAATACCGGCAAGAAGCGCAGGCATCATAACAGAAATGGCTGTTGTTTTAAGTTTCTTGTCTTTTGCTTTAAGAAACACACCGAAAGCAACACCAGCCTGAGCAAATGTTGCGTTTGCAACCGGTGGTCGTATTGTATCAAAACCAGTCGTACTTAGGTTATTAAGCATTGCTGGGACAATACCCCAATGAACACCAAACATAACAAGGAATGTCCAGCCAGCACCAATGATGGCTCCTGTTAGCATTCCACTTGTTCCGCTCATGAAAGCTATTCCATCAGCAATCCAGTTTCCAAGATAAACACCGATAGGGCCGATTACACCTGCTGTAAGTGGAACCATGATTAGAAGAGAAAGCATTGGTACTGCAAACATCTTAATCAAATTTGGTACATAACGATTCAAGAAACGCTCAAGATATGAAAATGCCCAAATCGCTAAAATAGCCGGGATGACGGTTCCGCTGTAACCCATAAGGACAATAGGGAGGTTTGCGAATTCAACGATATCCCCAACGTTTTGCATAAGGCCTGTAAACTTAGGCTCAAGTAGCGCTCCCATGATTGCAAATGACACAAATGGGTTTGTCCCGAACGCCCTTGCCGCCGAAAATGCGAGAACTAACGGGAAGAAGTAAAATACCGCATTAGAGGCTGCACTTAGAATCATATAGGTACTACCTTCAGCAGACATTCCGAAATAAGTTGTTAAAATAACGAGAACTGCCTTCAGCATACCTGAACCCGCAAGTAATGGAACAATTGGTGTGAATATGTTTGACATGATGTTAAACACGCGTGCAATAGGATTGCCTTTTTTTTCATTGGTATCTTTCTCATTAGATGTAGCTACAATATTGTACATTTTCGTAATCGTATCAAATACATCCGCAACATGGTTACCGATGACAACCTGGTATTGGCCGTTACTTTCAACAACCGTTATAACACCATCGGTATTCTGTAATTCCTTTTTGTTAAACTTGCTTCCATCCTTCAATTTAAAACGAAGTCTTGTCATACAATGGTAGAGGCTCACGATATTCCCTTCTCCACCTACCCCATCTATGACTGCCTTAGCTAGATTTTTATAATCAGCCATTCTAGATTTCCTCCTAATGGTTTTATTTATTTTTCCAAAAGAAAAACCTGAAATGAATACAGAGTCCGAGACTTAACCGGAGGGATTGCAGCTGCCCCATCTTAGATCCCATTGTGGAATCCAGTAACAGCAGCTATTGCCTTCTCTGTTTCACTTCAGGTAATGCCTTTTCAGTAACACCCTGAATTATTAAGTTGATTTGTGATTTATGTCTAATCTTTGGTCCGGCTGGTCACACGGTTAATATGAAGGACCAGATAGACCATTTCCGCTTTCGTAATGGTAACCCCATATCCATTGGCAACATACTTCTCAATTTTTTTCACACATTCAAATGCTTTCTTATATTTTTGTTGAACATGCTTATATAAATAGTCATCATCGTTTTGCCCAATATCCTTTGAAAGAACCCGTTGTGCAAAAAATTTCAAATGGGTTATGAGCCTCCCATAATTCCATGTGTCCTCATCGAATTCAATACCAAAATGATATTTTATAATTCCCAAGACATCCTGAACGAACTGTGTAATCTTTACCGTTCGGTTTAGTTCCTGCTCTTCCGTTTGGGCATTAGCAAAGTGGAAAGCGATAAATCCCGCTTCATCCTCACTAAATTCGACACCAGTTTTTTCCTTGATAATCTCAATTGCTTTCATGCCAATTTCAAATTCTATCTTATAGAATTTCTTCGCTTCCCATAACAGTACATTATGAATTTCCTCATCATTTTTATAACGGGTAACCGCATAATGGATATGGTCCGTCAATGCCAAGAAGAGATAGTCACCAATTGGCCCATGAATTTTTGTCTTTGCATATTTAATGATTTCTTCTGCAATTTCTGCATACACTACTGGAACATCTTTCAGCAGGGTCGCCATCTTCAATGATAGGTCTTGGGTTTGAAGTGTAAAAACCTTGCTAATTTTTGACTCATCAATAACTTCGCCCGGCTTTTTGTTAAAAGCTATCCCATTCCCGAAAATAACAACTTCTTGATGCTTCTCATTCTTAGCCAGTACAACATTATTGTTCAAAGCTTTCTTAAGGATCACAGCTTCACCCGCCTTTTCATTTGAGACAATACAACTAGTCCTAAGATATCTCTCATAGTATAGAACAAAAACCTCTTGCTATGTTTAAAATAGCAATACTAGTAAAAATGAAAAACCTGAACCTACTTAATATGGAGAATTATAGACTCGTCCATACTAGTAAATTCAGGTTATGCCTTCTTCAGTAACACCCTGATAATAATTAAGCTATTAAAGTAAAGCGCTTACTCTTAATACTAAGATAATATCTTAAACCAAAATTGTCAAATATTTTTTCATTTAAACCAGCACAGGTAGGAGAAAATAAAACTATCGATTGACTGAATAATGCTTTTTTAGCTTGTTCCCCTATTGTCTCTTCTGTATTTTGTAGTATGATAACGAAGAAGATTTTTTTCGTTAAAAGGGGTTTATATATGAACAAGAAAAATAAGACGTTCCGAATTGTCATATTAGGGATGCTTTCCTCCATCATAATTATTCAAACGACAATCCCTTTTTTAGGATATATCCCGATGGGACCGCTTAGCTTAACGATTATTCAGGTAACGGTCATTATCGCAGCAATCGTCCTCGGAATGAAGGATGGAGCCATCGTCGGCGGCGTATGGGGTATGATCACGTTCATCAGGGCATTTGTCGCCCCGACAAGCCCAATTGCACCACTTATTTTCACCAATCCGCTTGTATCCGTATTGCCTCGGATTTTAATTGGTGTAGTTGCTGCATATGTGTTTCATAGAATGCTCAGCGGGAAGCTCAATGAAACAGTAAGAATGAGTATTGCTGGTGTGCTGGGATCTTTAACAAATACTATTTTAGTGCTGGGACTCATTTATTTATTGTATCGGGAGCCATATGCGAACTTTTTGAAGATGGACATGGAGCAGCTCTTGCCTGCGCTACTGACCATTGTAGCCACCAATGGAATTACTGAAGCAATTCTTTCAGGTGTGTTGGCGCCGATTATTTCAAAACCGTTATTAAAATTGAGAAGAAAATAGCAGCCTTTGCGAATAAGCATCGAGTCAATTGATTCGATGCTTATTCATTTAGGCTCTTTTCTCAAACATTGTTGTTTTTGAATAAAGATAATTAGACAAAACGGTTGATTATGCAGACTATCTATAGAAACAACTGAGAAAAGTGCTGCAATTACGGAAGGAAAATGGCTCATCGGTGTAACATTAAGTATATCGCTTGCTATCGCAGCTTTGTATGAAATAATCGAATGGTTAGTTTCTAAGATAACAAAAGGAGGAAAAGCTTCTAAAGAATTCTTAGGAACTCAAGGAGATATCTGGGATTCACAATGGGATATGTTATTAACCCTAGTTGGTTCTATTTTAGCACTTCTCATCTTTTCAAAATTGCATACAAAGCTGCTAAAAAAATAGGGATTATCCTGTATCTACTGATTGTATTCGACCTAGAAATGTGAAAGTAAATGAGTAAATTATTGTGTTCTGAACTGTTCATGAGCGTATTTAGTATTTCAATTGCAAACTCTTTATCTTCTTTAATGATATTGGCTATTTTATTTAGTTTATCGCTTGCTTTGTTTCCACTTTTATGATTATGAGTTAATCTTACAGACCCATTTATAGTAAAACAAAACAGCTATTAACAAAATTGGGTTAACCAGCAATGAATACCATATACGCCACCAATTATGATAAAAATCCCAAGGTTCAGGTAATAATGAGATGAGTTCATACAATGTAATAGCTATTACCCAAAACAGGATATAAAGTATTTGCTTGTAAAACAATTGCTTAAATGGATACCAATTTATAAACATAATATTTACAGGAGGGATTAATACAGTGAATGCAGGAAGCACCCACCAATTAATTTCTTTAGTAAAGTACCAATAACCATGGTATTTGAAGTCTATATAGGTCTCAGTAACTGCCTGGAAAGCGATTGTAAACATCCATATATGCAGTAATTCATTTTTGTTTAAACGTTTATTGGTTGTAAAAGCTAACAAATTAAAGAGAATAATCGCAGTAATAAATCCGAACATCGCAAAAAACATCCTTTTTAAAATTAGCTTTTTCAACCACATCTCTAATTATTCTGTACCTTTTGTATCTTTTTTGTATCATGATCGTCCCTTCACAAATGCTAATTTTCCCCTACAACTGCCGAACACAAAAAAGACCACTTCCAAAGGAAGCAGTCTTTTGTCAAGAACCCTTTGTTCCGAAGGATTCTACGGGTTTGGCACCCAATGACCTGTGAGGGACTTGAACCCCCGACCCCCACCCTGTCAAGGTGATGCTCTCCCAGCTGAGCTAACAGATCGTTTTTAAAGAGTACATGCTTTATTATACATGGGTACAATGAAAAGTCAATGCTTTTGTTGATAAAGAGCGAATGGAAAATAAAAATACGAACAAATATTCGTTTTTTTATTGTATAAAGAACATTTGTTTGCATATAATAGAGCTAAGAACTTGAAAAGTGGGGAGTCATCATGAAGGGTCTTCTCTTGAGATCGCTGGAAGAGCATATGCCAATTGAAATGATTTATATTTCCTCAAACAATCAAATCACGCAACGAAAAATTGTGATTACTGAAATCAATCCCAGTACTATTCGTGCTTACTGTTATTTACGCAGACAAACAAGATTGTTTAATCTAGACAACATTTTATCTGTAATGGTCGCAAGGAAAGATAATCGGCAAATTGGGTAAAATAAAAGCTAACAATCTTTTATAGGGTTGTTAGCTTTTTTCATACACTGAATTCTCCTCAAACCGGCTACCAGGAATCTATTATTTACAAATTAATTATAATAGGATAATATTTTCTTATGTGTTTTTCGCTTAATCTTTTTCAGAACGGGGGAACCAATCAGTTGGCCTCCAGCCTTTGGGGTGAATTTTTAGAAAATGCGGGCATCTTGGGTATTACGTGCAGCTTGCAATTTTTTAAGAAGGGGCATGTTTCCAGTCCTAACCCGACAGCTAACCCCGTCAGCGTCTATAAGGGAACAGCAAATCAATACTTCCTGAAAATCAGACACTACAGGTGTCTATTTTTGGCCGAAAAGTGGCTACTCTGTTTCCCTTACCGAGACTTATTATTGCAGCATAAAAAATAAAGGTAAGGAGAGATTGTATGAAAAAAAAGATTAGTTTAGCAACACAGATATTTATTGGACTAGCCCTTGGTATAGTAGTGGGTGCTATTTTCTATGGTAGTCCAACAGCAGCCTCTTATCTTCAACCCATTGGAGATATATTTCTTCGTTTAATTAAAATGATTGTCGTCCCAATCGTGATTGCGAGCATCGTTGTGGCCGTTGCAGGTGTTGGCGATATCAAGCAGTTAGGTAAGATTGGTGGGAAAACACTCCTCTATTTTGAAATCATTACAACCATCGCCATTATCGTTGGTCTTACCTCAGCAAATATTTTCCACCCAGGTAGCGGTGTGAATATGAGCGAGCTAAAGCAAACCGATATTCACAGCTATGTCGAAACCGCTGAAGCTCAGGAAAGTAAGACAATTGTGGACACCCTGGTTGGAATTGTTCCAACGAATCCAATTGCAGCGATTGCCAATGGAGACATGCTTGCAATAATTTTCTTTTCATTAGTTCTTGGATTAGGGATATCTGCCATCGGTGAAAAAGGAAAACCGGTTTTAACCTTGTTCCAGGGAATCGCAGATGCCATGTTCTGGGCGACGAATCAAATTATGAAATTTGCGCCATTCGGTGTATTTGCCTTGATTGGTGTAACGGTATCAAAATTCGGTATTTCCTCTCTTGTTCCACTTGGAAAGCTGGTTCTCACCGTATATGGAACCATGCTGTTCTTTATCATTGTTGTTCTCGGTACAGTAGCCATGATATCTGGATACAATATTTTCAAATTGATTAGTTATCTTAAAGATGAATTAATTCTTGCATTCTCGACAGCTAGCTCGGAAACCGTTCTACCAAAAATAATGGAGAAGGTCGAGAAGCTTGGCTGTCCAAAGCATATAGCCGCATTTGTTATTCCAACAGGCTATTCCTTTAATTTGGATGGTTCCACTCTTTATCAAGCCCTTGCTGCGATTTTTATTGCGCAAATGTATGGAATTGATATGAGTATTGCTGATCAAATTTCACTCATGCTTGTTCTAATGGTTACCTCGAAAGGAATTGCAGGAGTTCCTGGTGTCTCCTTTGTCGTTCTGTTAGCAACATTGGGTACCGTCGGATTACCTGTTGAGGGACTTGCCTTCATTGCGGGAATTGACCGTATTCTTGATATGGGACGTACCGTAGTGAATGTGATTGGGAATTCCCTTGCAGCAATTGTCATTTCAAAATGGGAAGGGAAATTTAATCCACAAAAAGAGGAACATTTAGTTGAACAATTATCTTAGGCAAAGTAGAACCTAAACTAAAAGGAAGCTCTTTTCTCAAACTGAGAGCTTCCTTTTTTATACATATTCAAACGATTAACTTGATAAGGCCTGTGGTGTGGATGTTCCTTTTCCTTTGCCAAGGAATTGAAGTACAACAAGACCAATAAACATGATTAAACCAACAATATCTGAGATTCCTTCTGGATAAATTAGCAATAACCCGGCAACAATTCCTACAATTCTTTCAACCCCGTTAAGCTTTCTTTGCCAGAATCCGATAACACCAGCGCCAATCGCCATCATCCCACAGAGTGCAGTGAATACAACCCAAATTAAGTAATACCAAGTCGTATCGATCATCAGTAATTCCGGTGAAAGGACGAACATATATGGAATAATGAAGGCTGCTATTGCGAGCTTGGATGCATTTATACCGGTTTTAATCGGTTCACCACCGGAAACTCCTGCAGCAGCAAAGGCTGCTAAAGCAACTGGAGGAGTAATATCTGCAATAATTCCAAAATAGAAAACGAATAAGTGAGCAGATAAATCGGGTACGCCTAACAAAATAATAGCAGGTGCTGCAATCGTTGATGTAATAACATAGTTTGCTGTTGTTGGGGAACCCATACCAAGAATAATACAAGCGACCATTGTTAACATCAAGGTTGGAAGTAATGCTCCACCCGCTAAGTCTAATAAACCGTTTGCAAGCTTCAGCCCCAATCCTGTTTTCGTAACGACCCCAACGATAATTCCTGCACAGGCTGTTGCTGCCGCCACACCCAGTGCGGTCCGAGCTCCATCTACAAGAGCATCAATCATTTGTTTGAAACCAATTCTAGTTGCTTTACGTAAACCACTGACAATAATGGTAATCAGAATGGACCATAATGCTGCTCTTGTTACACTCATACCAGAGGTTAACAAGACTATAACAGCTAGAATTGGAGTTAATAAATAAATATTTTTGAATACTTCCTTGCGATTTGGCATTTCCTCATCTTTTAGACCACGAAGACCTACTCTTTTCGCTTCAAAATGTGTCATGATCCATATGCCAGTAAAGTATAGTAATGCAGGGATAGCAGCTGCCTTTGCGATTTCCCAATACGTAATTCCGCCGATGAACTCCACCATTAAGAAGGCTGCAGCCCCCATGACTGGCGGCATAAGCTGTCCACCTGTGGAAGCTGCGGCTTCTACCGCACCAGCAAACTCCTTCTTATATCCGAGCTTTTTCATCATCGGAATTGTAAATGAACCTGAAGTAACTACGTTTGCCACAGAGCTACCACTAATTGTTCCTTGAAGGGCACTAGAGAAAACTGCAACCTTTGCCGGCCCTCCTGTAGCCTTACCAGCAATGGATACCGCTAGATCATTAAAATACTGTCCTACACCGGTTTTCACAAGGAAGGACCCAAATAATAGGAACAAGAAGATAAATGTAGCTGATACCCCTATTGGTGTTCCAAGTATGCCTTCAGTTGTGTAAAACATCGTTTGAATGAAGCGTTCTGGAGATAAACCACGGTGTGCTAAAAACCCTGGCATTTGTGGCCCAAATAATGCATAGACAATAAAAAATCCAGCAATAATGGTAATCGGCAAGCCCACTGCTCGGCGTGTCGCTTCTAATACCAATAGAACGGCTAATATCCCTATGTAAAAGTCTATATCCGTAATGACCCCTGCTCTCATGACCAAATCATCAATCATCAGCGGCCAATAAGCACCTACCACAACGGAGGCAATCGCCAGGATAATATCATACCATGCTGGCTTATGCTTGAATCCCCGATCCTTTTTCTTGGCCGGGAACAATAGGAAAATGAGAGAAAGGGCAAAGCCTAAGTGAATTGAACGCTGTAATTGTGCAGTCAAAACACCAAATATAGCCGTATATAGTTGAAATAAGGAAAAAGCCAAGAGACCTAGGAATACAATCCAGCCAATTATTCCTGTTAGTTTCCTCGTACCTGCCTCAGGGTCATACTTTTCTAATAATTTCTGTTGTTCCTCTAACGAAAGTGTTTCATGATTATTTTGACTCAATGATGTTCACTCCTTTCAAAAGCTGTAACAAATCTAGATTTTCAATCTTAATACGTACCCTTGTACCTTTTTCAAAGTAATTTAAAAGAGGAAATTCTTCATTTTGGAAAATAACGATATGATTCGCCCGTACTCGAGCAATTCGAAGGTCAAAATATGGAAATACTCGATTCATATTCTTAAGAAAATATTTCCCATTTTTCTCTTCGAATATCTCACTATCAGAAGCATATGACGGCATTCCGATGGCAAAATCCTCATACATCAGTTCATATTGCTTGATTTGTCCATCACTTGTTGACATATAACTTTCTACAACATCAGATAGATGGATGGAATGGGTATACTTGATTTTAAAAGTTTGTTCCTCCGACAGAGGGATGTAGGCAAGCACATTTTCAGTTTTAGGATCTTCAAATACAAGTGCCTTCTTTATGGGAATGAATGTAAGGATAGTCAAACTTAAAAATACGAGGGTTACTAAAAAGATGATCCAGTTTATCTGTTGCTTCTTCATGCAAACCCACCTGTAGAACATATTCTATATTTAGGAATTCATATTAAAAGATAATTTGACCGGCGCAAGCCCCTGTAATAAGGTATTGCAGCCGGTCATTTTTATCGACAAAAAACTAGAAGTTAAGATTAATAACCTTTTTCATCATAATATTTTTGCGCTCCAGGATGGATCTCAATTCCAGTTCCTTCCTTTGCCTTGGCTGGATCAATAATCTTAGCTTTAGCATGTGTTACTTTGTCTAGATTCTCGAAAATTGCTTTAGTGATTTGGTATACAGCATCCTCAGAAAGACTATCAACAACTGCTAACATAGCTGATACCGCTACAGTTGGAACAGCCTCTTCTAGACCATAAACACCAATTGGTACTTCATCTTGAATGTAGTAAGGATATTTCTTGATTAACTCATCAATTTTGTCCTGGGCAATTGGAACGATCACTACATCTTCAGTTGCAGAAAGGCCTTCAACTGCACCAGTTGGAGTTCCAGCTGTAACAAATGCCGCATCAATCGCACCATCTTGGATTCCAGCTGTGGATTCATCAAAAGATAAATCTTGCTTTTGAATATCATTTAATGTTAATCCATGAACCTCTAAAATTTGTTCAGCATTCAGGGCTGTACCAGAACCAGGGGCACCGATAGAAACCTTTTTCCCCTTTAAATCTTCAACAGATTTGATTCCAGATTTTGCAGTTGTCACAATTTGAATCGTTTCAGGGTAAAGAGTACCAATTGCTTGAATGTTATCAATCTTCTCTTTGAACATTGCTTTTCCTTCTTTCGCATAGGAAGCAATATCTGTTTGTGTGAAGGCGATTTCTCCATCGCCAGCTTTCAACGTTGTCATATTTTCAGCAGATGCACCCGTTGATTCAGCGTTTGCATCAATCCCAAGCTCATCAGAAATAATACTTGCGAAAGCACCACCTAGCGGATAATAAGTTCCACCAGTACCTCCAGTTAGGATACTAACGAATTCTGGAAGATCGGCAGACTCTTCAGCATCCTTTGAATCTGAACCAGAGCCTGAATCCTTACCTCCATTGGCCTTTTCTTTCTCTCCACCACCACAAGCAGCTAGAAACATTGATAGCGCTAACATTAAAATAGTCAGTAACAGAAAACTCTTTTTCTTCATTCCTTTTCCCCCTTTTTGTACTTTCTAAGATTATCGTTTTCTATTTTATCACAAAATTATGTATATTTGTCAACAGTATCATTTTTTGTCAGAATCCCCCACAGGAAACATTAGTTCCCTGTAGGTATTCCTTCTTCTTCTAATTGCTCTTCTAGATCACGAAAGCGGTGTGCCAAGCGGGATGCAGCTGTAGCTGCAATGGCTCCAACAATATCATCAAGAAATGTATTGACTGCGACTCCTTTTTTTGTATCCAAATCTCTTATAATGCCAATCTTGTTTTTATCAAGGTGACCAAAGGTTGTAACTGCGATGCTTCCATATCCAAGGGCTGCCCCAAAAGCAATCGTTTCATCAACCCCAAATAAACCCTCATCTGATTCAACAAGGGATTGCAGCGGCTCGGAAAGTTTCTTCTCCTCAGCAAGCCTATCGAGCTCAACACCTACCAATATCGCATGCTGAATTTCCCGCTTTAATAGAACACTTTCAACGCTTTCAATACAATCTGACAATGTTAAATTCTTGTTATACGGAATTTGCATATCATAAACAATTTCTGCTATGGCTTCAATCGATACCCCTCGCTCTGTTAAGGATTTTCTTGCTGCTTCTGTAACAACTCTACTATGTACTCTTGTCATTATTATGTCTCCTCTCTCTTTTGAATAATAAGATTATAACATGTCGAATCGTCTTTGATGTGAATAGATTATTTATGAACTTTCTGTCAATACTGTTTAATGTTTGATATAATACTTGTAAAATTTAATGGCTCAGGAGGTTAAGATATGAAATATGGAATCGTTATTTTCCCATCTAAGTCTCTTCAAGATAAGGCTAATGCTTACCGAAAAAGATACGATACACACTACGCACTTATTCCCCCACATTTAACATTGATCAGTTCTTTTGAAGAAGACGATGACAAAATCAAGAAATTAGCAGACCAAATTCGCAATACTGCTGAAAGATTTTCTCCATTTCAACTGAAGGTATTGAAATTCAGCTCATTTCAACCAGTGAATAATGTGATTTATATGAAGGTTGAGTCTTCGCATGAGATTGTTGATCTTCACGAAGCACTTGCCTCAATCGTTGATCGTCCGCAGGAATATTCATTCGTTCCACATATCACCGTCGGACAGAATTTATCAAATGATGAACATTCTGATGTGTATAGCTCACTAAGAATGCAACCGATTAACCATGAGGAAACAGTTGACCGCTTCCACTTGCTTTATCAACTTGAAAATGGACAATGGACAGTCTATGAAACATTTCGTCTCGGAAAGGAATAATGCAGCTTGAATCTCAAATTAGTCAAGAATAATCAAGAACTTGAAAATGCCTACCGAATTCGTAAGGTAGTCTTTGTGGAGGAACAACAGGTTCCTGTTGAGGAAGAAATTGATCATCTTGAAGCAGAATCCAAACATTTTGTCTTATACGACCACAATGAACCAGTAGGAGCAGGAAGATTTCGTGTCGTCGATGACTACGGCAAAGTAGAGCGCATCTGTGTTCTAAAGGAGAAACGTGGTACTGGTGCAGGAAGAGTCATCATGGAAGGAATTGAGGCTTTCGCCAAAAGCAAAGGAATCAGCAAACTGAAGCTGAATGCCCAAACACACGCGATTCCTTTTTACGAAAATTTAGGCTATGAAGTGATTTCCGAGGAATTTATGGATGCTGGCATCCCACATAGAACAATGGCAAAGCATATATAGCTTTTAAGAGCTTTCAAAAAAAGAACTTGGTCCCCCACCAAGTTTTTTTATATTTCCTCTAATCATTACCAATACTAAGGAGAAATTGCTCAATTGTGGGGGAATTAGGATAATGGATTTTCTACAGATATTATTGGAGCTAATCTTTGGCTATGCTGCGCTATTCGTTCTGACAAAGTTAATGGGAAAGACCCAGATCACGCAAATTACTCCCTTTGATTTCATCTCTGCTCTTATTCTAGGTGAGCTTGTTGGGAACGCTATGTATGATAATGACATTAAATTCTCCAAGGTCATATTTGCTGTTGTCGTCTGGGGGATCTTAATCTTTTCCACTGAAATTATTACTCAGAAGAAAAAGGGGCTACGAAAGCTGCTCGAGGGCGAGCCTTCGATTGTCATTCGCAAAGGAAGGATCGATTACAACGTTCTAAAAGAAGTACATATGGACATTAACCAGCTCCAGCACTTACTGCGCTCGAAAGATGTTTTTTCCATTAGGGAGTGTGAATACGCCATTATAGAAACAGATGGTTCGGTTAGCGTCTTGAAGAAACCAAACTATCAAAATGTAACGATACGGGATTTAAATCTCCCCCTCTCCCCAGTCACTTTACCGGTGACTTTGATTCTCGACGGGATCATTGAGGAGGATAATCTCCATATGATTCAATGGGATAAAAAGAAATTACTTGATGCCATACAGCAGCAAGGGTTCAAATCCGAAAAGGACATTCTATATGCTGAGTGGAAAGAGGGAGAACCATTGCTTCTACAATCCTATTAGGATGTTTAAATGCTGTCGTTAAAGTTTCTGCCTTTGCCCGTAATTTCACTGATGGCCTTATCACTGACTGAGTGATTCACCGCCCTCTTAATCGAAGTCCGCTTCTTTTTAATGGATTTCTTTAGAGACGTCCCTTTGGATAAGGTTACATTTGTATTGTTGTTTCCTGCCGCAGGATTCGCCCGATTGATCGGACCCACATGAAACGGATCATAGTTTTTCTTGAATTCTCTTTCGGCATATTGCTCGTATTGATTGTTCGAAACTGGTGGAATATAAGCCATCTTTCTCACCTCAATCAAATTTTTAGCCCTTTTACATAAGTATATGTTTTTTGTTATGATTAGGATTGTGTGAAATTTTGTCCTTAAGAGACTTGAAAAGGAGTAACACAATGAATACAGCCATGATTGACCAAAACATAATTGACTTAAATCAGCTTAAGAGGGAAAACTACCAATTTATCTATGATGCTGGGAAAAAAGGCAAGCTTCAATGCCCTGTCTGCAAAGAACCAGTTCGATTATACTTGGGAATTGAAAGAGAACCCCATTTTTATCATCTATCCAAACGAGAAAATTGCCAGGATCCTATACATAAAACGGCTGAGCCAATAGCCCAAAATGACGAGTATATTGAGCGGAACGGCTTCAAAATACCCATTTCACGCTCTATTTCAACAGTCGAAACCAGAACGGAGTTCAAAAATCCTAAGCGCATTTCGAAGCTTTCACCTTTTACTAAAAAAGAAAATAATCTCTCTTCCTTGGCCCACCCCTATATCCAATTGTTAGAAAATGAGGGGTTTGCATTAGACACGAATCAAGGTGAGGCCATTGTGTCTACGAATGGCCCCCTTCTTGTCATTGCTGGAGCAGGAAGTGGCAAGACACGTGTCTTAACAGCACGAACCGCCTACATGCTACATGAAGAACAAATCGACCCAAGAACAATCATGCTCGTCACTTTCACAGCAAAAGCGGCAGCCGAGATGAAAAATCGACTATCTCACTACCCAAAAATGGAACGAAAACACGTTGGGCAGCTGTTGGCTGGTACCTTTCATAGCATTTTTTACCGCATTCTCGCCTTTCATGATCGAGAACGCTGGAATTCTCATAAGCTATTAAAAAAGGACTGGCAGAAGGAACAAATTTTGAAGGAGGGCGGCCGAGAACTAAATCTTGATGAAAAGGAATTCGCCTACGACTTAGCCCTACAGCAAATCGGCTTCTGGAAAAATTCTCTCTGCCTTCCTTCTCAGGTTAGGCCTGAGTCCCCATGGGAAGAGAAAGTCACTTTCCTGTACGACCATTATGAAAAAACAAAGAGCCAGCAGGGATTATTTGATTTTGACGATATGCTGCTTGGATGCTTTCAGCTTTTTCAGGAAAATCCATCGATTCTCGCAAGCTATCAAAATCGCTTTCAGTACTTTTTGATTGATGAATTTCAGGATATTAATAAGGTGCAGTATGAGCTAATCCGCATGATTGCTTCTTCTGGAAATGTCTGTGCGGTCGGTGACGATGATCAATCTATCTATTCATTTCGAGGAAGCAACCCAGAGTACCTGCAAAAATTCGAAAAAGATTTTCCAAATGCGAAAGTTGTCGTTTTGAATGAAAATTATCGCTCCACACATGAAATCGTAGCAACTGCGAATGCAATCATTCAAAAAAATAAGGAGCGTAAGCCTAAGGTGATGCACGCGCAAAGGTCTACCTCCTCTGCTCCGATGTTGTTTTTCCCTTATGATGAGGAAGAAGAAGCCACGATGATTGTTCAGGATATGCAAGAAAAGATTGAGGCGGGATATAGACCGAGTGATTTTGCGATTCTATTCCGCACCAATACGGGAAGCCGTGCCGTATTTGAGAGACTTGCCAATTCTAGTCTGCCTTTTACCATTGATTTGGATGTGGAACCTTTTTATGAACGCTTTATCGTAAAAGGAATGCTTTCTTTTTTAAAGCTGGCCCTCGATGAAGAGGATCAGCACGCTGTGAGGGACATCCTGCCCGTCCTTTTTGTAAAAAATAGCGTTCTTCAGGATATTAAAGCGGAAAGCATTCTAAAGGATTGCACCATTCTTGAAGCCTTGAGTGCTGTGAAAACTGGTTTTGCGTTTCAGGAGAAAAAGCTGCGAAAGCTTGTGAGTGTCATCCGTTCCCTCCATGCTTTATCTCCGCTAACAGCGATCGAGACGGTAGAAAGGGAATTCGGATATGGAGATTTTATTAAAAAGAGGGGTAATGAAGGAAACAAGCTGGATAAGGGTTCAGATGATATTCGAGATTTAAAGGTAGTTGCAAAAGGGTTCCGGTCGATTGCCGAGCTACTGGATCATGTCGCCCACATGACTGCCATGAATCGAGAAATCAAAAATCTCAGCAAAGAGCTGGACGATGCAATAACCTTAAGCACGATTCATCGGTCTAAGGGGTTAGAATACAAGGTAGTCTATGTGCTTGGTGCTGTGGACGGAAGCATTCCCCACGATTATGCCCTCGATTCCTATCGAAATGGGGATATGGCAGCTTTAGAGGAGGAAAGGCGTTTGCTTTATGTCGCAGTGACTAGGGCTATGGAGGAGTTGTATCTCTCCATCCCCGACAATCGCCGTGGTAAAAATGCCCACCCGTCGAGGTTTCTGGCGCCAGTTCGGTAAGATAAGGTTATCTGGCTTGCCTCATGAAGACACAAATCAAATAGATTTCGAGTTTTGTGTCTTCATTTACTTATCTGAGGGCATTGTTCAAGTAATTCCTTCAGCATCTGACAGACTTGCATCCCTAATCTTTAGAAAGATTCCGCCCTCTAATCAAATTTAGCAACAATGCAAATATAATAATGCCTGCTAGGTAACCACCGGTGAAAGACCAGGAAAAGTAATCAAAGACAAAGTAAACAGCCAGCAAACAAATAATAGTTCCCGCCAAGAAGCCGACAAAAAATTTATTTATTTTCAACCAGTTCGCCTCCCCTTTAAGTAACTAAAGCCCTAGTTATTTGACAAGAAATACTCAGTCTTTAGCATTAGAGTTTTTTTGCGATACAGACTAGTTCCGCAAAATCATTCGAAATCGTCTTATCAGGGTTCGTTTTCACATCAAACCTCATTTTTTCTAAACCCTCCTCATATTCCTTATCATCTATTAAAGTAAGTACTGAAATATCTCTATTCTCCGCATGTGCTAGGTAGTCACATACCTTTATATTTTCCATTCTGTATCCAATTCTTAAATTAACCTCAAAACCTCTTGCTGTAAGCTCATAGAATAATATCTCTTTTTCCCAATATCTCTTTAGATCTTCACAATAGGCCGAAGAAAAATAATGATAAACCTACCAATTAGGCATTTCGTGAATGGCTATATTATGTAGTTTATAAATGCCACCCTTTTGAAGTACTCGATAGATTTCGTCTAAGGCTTGACCCTTATTTCGATAATGATGAAAAGCATAGTTATTTGAAATAAAATCAAAGGTGTCTGACTGGTATGGCATATTCTCAACATCTGCCAAAATTAAGTCAACATTTTTTAACCTGTCCCTAGCTTTTTGTAACATTTGCTCGGATAAATCTAATCCATACCACTTAATTGCCATTTTATCAAAATAGCCTTTCTGTTTTTCGAGATATAGACCGGTTCCACAGGATAAATCCAATACATGATATTCACTTCTACTATTTTTATTAATAACTTCATTTAATTCAGCATCAAAGTAAATTTCATTAACCCTATATGGGTTCTTATCATATCTTTCAGCAATTTTTGAATAATTTGTTGTCTTCATATCTTATTTCCCTCCTTTACGATGACCTAATCTTTCATAATTTAAAGCTAGGCACATTCACAACTCTATCCAGAACCTTTTAATAACATTTCCATCTTCCTCGACGAAACTGATATCTGGCACTCCCCCATTATTCAAAATCGTTCTTTCAGAGCCAATATTGGTTTCGTCGCAGACCACGAGTGCCTTTTGAATCCCGATTTCTTTTGCTTTATTTAAGGATAAAGCTAAAAGTTGTGTCGCAAACCCCTTTCTTCTTTCAGACAGGCGTATACCATAGCCGATATGTCCACCACAACAGAGTAATCTCTCAGTTAATCTATGCCGAATATTCACAACACCAATAACCCGCTTGTGATCATTTACCAACCAAAATGTTGAATCGGGAACCCGGGTTTCAGGGAGATTTATCCCTTTCTCAGAATAAAGCAAAGATTGAACCTTTAGGCAAATATTTTCCCCAGCCTTTTTATCCCCTCAGCACTACATATATTTGAAAAATGGGCCATGAGAAATTGCCTTGCTTGTTCCTTATCAATGGAAATGATGTCTATTCCATTTCTAGTAATCCAAGAATTATAGGTTTCAAAGGCTGTACTGCTCCACCCATTCTTCTCGCCTAATTCATTTCTTTTCTCTTGTATTCCCGAGATAACGATATCCATTGAACCTTGCAGTTCGAGCAATGCATTCTCAAATATTCTTTTTTTGTCTTTATCTTTTAACCCTGCTTTTCCCCTTAATGCCCTTGTATCTATTCCTTCCTCCTGACGAATCAACTGGTAAATATCAAGCGCTTCTTTCGAAACCGTTCCATTAAAGTAGCGTTCATCGACAGATTCCTGATAACCTAAAACCCTCTTTACATAAGGAAGAAATTGTCGTGAAACCAAAACCGATTTTTTCTTTATAAATTTTCCATATCCTGCAACACCGTCAGTTGAGAATTTTGTTCTCCAAATCCAAGGGTCAAACTCCGTTTCCGAATGCCAATATTCCGGTCGGGTAATGGTATTTAAAGAAGGAAAATCAGGTATTAACGGGGCCAAGGGGAGTATACCCACCTCGTTTATTACATTAATGGCTTCCTCATATGTTTTTACCTCATACTTCATTTATTTATTCCCTCCAAGCTCTAAGATTTCATCCCCATTATTATGCCTGAGAAGTCAACGGATGCTTCAAATTCAATGGAAGTGGAGCATGATCATTTCTTCTAATGAACCATACATCACTACCATGATACAACTCAGTCTTTGTAAAAATTTCCGGGTAGTCTGGGGTAAAATGAAAGACAACCTTTTTTGTATCTCTATCCACAATTTTTGAAAGAATATCATGAATGGAAATCCCTTTCTTTGAAATAACATCGAAAATATCAATTTGTTCATTATCCTTTTTAAAGATAACGATAGCATCCTCACGTTCCAAATAGTAAATATCTTGATGAAACACATACATACAATGGAACATAAGAATCCCCTGATTATTTGCGGTTCCAAAACGCTTGGAAACGGGTACCCGATTAGCTGCAAAGTCGTGAATAAATTGAAGATCGTCGGTGTTCTTTCCATTGAGCCTGTGAACCCCGTATTATCTTATAATTCGTCTTGTAGTACTTCAACAAAAAGAAGCGTTAATCCTTCTTGGATCAACACTTCTATTGTGGCCCAATTTACTATTTTGGGATTTTTCTAAGATTCTATTTCTCCGTTTTTAATATTTCTTCAATAACTTCCGCCAAGGCATCGACCGTTCGATATTCTTCTTCTAATGTATTTTCAAATCCACCTATTTCCAGGATGACTAATTCATCTTTTAGGTCTTGGTTATAGGTGCTTTGTTTATTTGTATCTGATTTTATAACTACTCCTCTAGATAAACCGGGGTATAATTCCATAACCTTGTAATGAAGATTCTCGGCAAAGTTTAAATTTTCATCATAATTTGGACTTGACTGCGAGACAATAAAAACAATTTTCGCATAGTCTTTTCCATTTATTTTAGTGGTGGTAGCATTCCTTTTATGCGAATCTCTGTGTATATCAAATGCCATTTTAATACTCTCATTGTTTTCTAGAGCATTGTTGAGAAGTTCCCTAGAAACTGTATATGACTGATAATAGGTTTCCCCCTTTTGTTTCAAATCACCCATGACATCACCTTTTTCGTGGATGTTGCTGATATTCCTTTTATCTAATGCCTGACTAAATCTTGAGCCAACCAGGGAAATATTTTTTTCATGATGAAATGCCTTATTAGGGTCTTTTGACAATGTTTCTGAGCTAAATGACTCATGATTATGGGTATGGTAAATATAAATAAGTGGTTCATTCTTATTCATAATGGATGATGGAGTATTTTCTTTCACGGAAATTAGCGTATTGTGGATGAATTCTTTTCCATTAAAGGTAAAAAGCCATGACATGGCAATAATACAAGCAATAAGTCCACCTGAAGTAATTGATATAAGTTGAAATGAACTCTTCCTCTTAGCTTTCTTGGCAGCCTTTCTAAGATATAATTCTGTATTGGAAACAAAATCCGGTCTTGGATTCATGGCATAAGATTCTTTCATCTGATCAAATAATTCCTTATCAGTTGACATTCTTGATAACCTCCAAATCAACCATATTTAATTGGTTCTTAAGTATTTTCAAGGCCCGATGATAATCCACCTTAACCTTTGATTCACTACATTTTAGAATATATGCTGTTTCTTTTATTGAAAATTCGTTAATCCCTCTTAGAATGACAACTGATCTATAACTAGGTTTGAGTTTTGAAATTGCTGTGTGGACCGTTCTTTTCAATTCGTCCTGCTCAATAAAATCACTAGGATTCTTCTCCATCGATGCTATCCGCTTGAAAAAACCATCTTTAAATATGGAACTGAATCTCTTTTTCCTGTAATCATCAATAGCAACATGCTTTGCGATTGAAAAAATCCAAGTCGTTAAACTGCCTGAATGAAATTTATTTAGATTGTTCAAAACACGTATAAATACTTCCTGAGTTAAATCCTCAGCATCGTTTTGATTTCCAGTAAAACAAATGAGAAAGCGGTAAACGTCTAAATAATGATTCCGATAGATTTCAATAATACTATCCTCCAAATTCTCAATATCAGGCAAAATGTCCCCTCCCCTATTAGGTATTTATATATTAATCGTTTGAGCTATATAAAAGGTTACAAGATCCTATCTTTGTTTATCAGAAAAGACCGTCTTTTAAATCACGGAGGGGTATGAAATGTTAAGACTCTCCCATTTAAAGAATCTACGATTGTCGAACGATAAACTCTAAAGTATTTCCCTCAGCTTTTGGAGAGTTGACAACATGTTTGTCATTTCTTCCGTTGACAGGTTCGCATGATATTTATCAGAAACCTGCTGGTTGAATGCTTTCATTTCTTGTTGATAAAGCATTCCCTTTTCTCCCAATACAATTGAAAATGCACGTTTGTCCTCAGGGTGTTGCTTTCTGATGATATAGCCTTCCCTCTCAAGTTTGGCTAATTGCTGACTGACGGCACTTTTCGTGATTTCCATTTTTTCCGCTAATTCTGTTGGAGAAGAATGTGGATGCCGAATAATCAGTGTTAATAAAACATATTGTTGGTTATTTAATTTGAATTTCGTATAGGCTCTTTCCTTTTTTTCGAGTATCATCCATATATCTTCAATCGTTTCATTAATTTGCTCTGCAATATTTTTAATCTTCATGCTGTTGCTCCTCACTCTTTTTTCGCCAATTTTTCGGGTTCAAATAGCCCTTGAATTTTGCAGCTACTTCTTTTCCAACGAGCAAAGCACCAATCCAAAAAATTATTTCTGCGATTATGATGCTTCCCGTAATGGCCCCTGCCTTTACCTTCGTTGAAAATGATGTAAATGGTGTGATAACTGGAATTAGCCAAAGCAATAGAGATAGAATTAAGAGCCCCATTCCAAGATTATAAAAGATTGATTTCGATTGTTTTAAACGTTTCCCTTTTCTCAATTCATCAATCCTCCATATATAATTTAGTTTAGTTAACTAAATTATATATGGAGGATTTCATATCTACAAAGAGCTTTTATACCATAAGAAAAAGACGTATCTCAAATACGCCTTAATCCAACGATATTTTCACCATATCATCCAAATATTTCGTTGTAAAATAGCTATAAATTTCAAGTCTTTTGGGAATTATTTTTTCCTCTGAATTTTCATTGTATAGTCTCACGGTTTTGATAGTCTCAAAAAAACGAGGCTGTTCAATTTCTTCATATGAAAAAGTAGTTTCATTTGAGTTATATTCTTTCCCATATTTATCAACGAGCACACCTTCAGAGCTCATCTCCGTATTGTTAGCAAAATTCTCATTCTCGTCAATAATACCGAAATGCAGGCTCTCATATATACGATTCTCAATCTCATGATTGCTGATCACAACTTCGGTCGGTTCCCCAACCTCCACTTTCTCAATGGATATTGTACTACCTGCATATTCAAAAGTTTGTGGGTAGTTCACGGTTCCATCCAACATGATGGTTGTTAAATCTTCTATTCTTAATTGAGCCTTTCTAAATTTAATTTTCACTTCTTTTGGATTGTTTTCAAAAAGAGGGTCAAAATATGTTTGATAGCCTGTCCAATTCATGTCTTGATTAGAACCCATATAAGAATTGCCATACAAATCCGTTTCAAATTTCTTATTGTTCACTTCTAGCCAATCAAGATCGAGATATTCGATCTGCTTTTCCGCCTTTTCTTGATTAACAGCATATTGGATAATCGTAGCTGTTGGTGCAATCGTTAGCTTTTCCATTCGAACGGGAATTCCCTCAATTTCTGTTTCTTCATCTAATACATACTCGGTGGAAGGCTTTTTAGTTACAGGGATTTCGAAGCTCCACTCCCCTATCTTCTCTTCTATATTATCATAAGTCCAATAATTATTTGAATTTGATGACATATTGATTAGTTTCAGTAGTTTTGTGATTTTCAGCTTGAGCGTCCCGCTTTCTTCATTTATTGGCGGTAAACTCAACTTCCCTTGATATACATTTCTTTCATTTTTATTTATATCTGATTCAAAATCAGGTGGATAGTACCTAGGATATACATTACGGATCATGATTTCGCCTGTGTTCTCAATGGAAACCCCATCCTCATACATCATCATAAACTGGTTGTCCTCGGTCGTATCCTCTATTTCATAAAAGACAAGCGTTTGAACCTCATCAGCAATTGCACTTTTGATGGTGATTTTCACCCCGTCATTTTCCGCTTCCAGGTTCAACATTTTACCCAGATGATGCTGAAGAAAGGGACGTAATTCCGGATTATCTTCTGTCCATGAATAATAAAGATTGGCAAAGGCCCCTGTAAAAAAACCAAGACCCGTTAATACCAAGAAGATACTTGCCATAGCAAATCCTCTTCTTGTATGCTTCTTGATCCGCAGTTGGCGTTTCTTTTCCTTTTCTAAAACCCGAGCTTTGACGTTTTCCATAAAATCAGAGGGGATAAAGAATTCACCAAGCCTTTCGGTAAGATTGAGCAGGCGTAACATGACATCCTGAAAGGTAGCTAAATCTTCCTGACAGTCGTGACAATGGTAGATATGCATCTCGAAATCAATCTTTTTTGAACGATCCATGTTTTTCTCTAAATAATCGATGTAATTCGAGTAGTATTCCTTACAGCCGCTAAAGTGTGAGCCGTACCCCATCGCTTTTCTAAGTGACTGGATTCCAGAAAACAAATGTTCTTTCAGCTTGCCCACTGGAACTTGCAGAAGATTTGCCGCTTCCTCCTTCGACATTCCTTTTACATATGATAGTAAAATGATATCTTTCTCGCATTCTTCTAATTGATCAAGTGCATCAAACAAATCTCGATATTGTTCATTTTCCTCAGACACCTGAGAACTTCTAGAGCTAGAAAGTTCATGGCAAAGCTCCATAAAAACCGATGTAACCTGCGTTTCAAATGATGCATTCCCTTTATATCGGGAAATTTCCTTACTCATTCTATGTATGGCTTGAAAAAAAAGCTCCTCCATTTGCTGCTCATTCCTCAGATAAGACCAACCAAGTAAATAAAATGATCTTTTATGCTGAGCGAACCATTCGACGATGGAATTTATATTTTTTTCTCTTGTCATCGCTATTGATATAGAGTCTATTTTTGCTTGGGGCATAAATAGTTCCCCCTTTCCCATTCTCTTAAACTATATCATAACAAGCTATTTCCTCCTATAATTTTCCTTATTTCCTATGTATAATAGTAATAATCCCATTAACAGATTTTGGAGGTTTTTTTGATGAAGAAAGCAATCATATCAAGTGTTCTTCTTGTTATTGTCCTAGCTAGCTGTGTTCCAAAGAATGAAGATGCAAATCAAACGATCGAAAAAGAGATTGTGGAGACTACAAAAAGTTTTTTCTTTTATACTGAATCAAACACTTCCCATGTAACCAATCATGACATCATGAAGGGAATAGTAGATCAATACTGGTCTGATGCTGAAGGAGGGAAATTGCCGAAGGATAGCGAATTAATTGGCTTGACCGAAGCAGAGATTTCGGAACGTTTCCAGGGGGAAGTACCTCGATACAAGGTCCATTACGAAGAATTTATCAATGAAGTGCCTGTTGATAAACCCAATAGATTGCTATGGGCATACTCCATTTACAAGGAAGATGACAGCGGTATGCATCTTATCTTTGAAGAAGATCCCTTAACCCATGACATGAAAGTCATAAGGGCCTATATCGACACACTATCCGGACCACCAGCCTCTTTAGAAAAATTTAAACTTGATTAAGGAAATATACAAACGGCAAGTCCTCTTTGGTTTATCGCTTACTTGTCAAAAACTTTCCTTAAATCAAATTAATCAAAACATCCTTGCAGTCTTGGAACCAATTCTTTGTATGCAACAAAAAAATCTCTTATCGGGAGAACGGCAAAATACGACGAGGTATTAGCATTTACCAACACACATTCATCATACAGTAAACTAATATGCAATGCCTTGAATGGCTCTATCCATTTTTTCTGGAGTGAATATGCCAAATCCCGATACAGACTTTCTACCTTTTCATCAGTCGTCCTTTCCACTGCAAACTGTCCTGCAAAGCTGCCCCACCATACCTTGAATGTCCAAAACTCCACCACCCTGTCAGAAATAAATTACTCCTTAAATTTCTACAAAAAAAGCCATCCTCCTTCTTGAAGAACAGCCTTCCTCTATTACAATTATAGCAGTTTCGCCATATAGAATTCATCTTGATATTCGCCGTTAATCAGCAGTGAATCCCTTTTCGTCCCTTCAATTTCAAAGCCCATCTTTTTATACAGGGATAACCCCGCTTCATTACGAGTGACAACCGTTAATTCTAATCGATGCAGATTATGTTTGCTGGCCCATTTTTCCAATTCCCCAAATAGAAGAGTTCCGACTCCTTTTCCCCTAAAACCCTTGTGAATGCCAATCACGATATAAGCTGCATGTTTATTTCTCCTTGCATTTCCTCCGATAGCAAACAAATACCCAACCAGCTCATTATTTTGTTCAGCAACAAGAATAATAGAGTTATCTTTCTCCCTCATGCTCTCGATCATCTTTTGTTGAGATTCAGGCTGAATGTTTCTCTCACCTGCTTCCCATAGCATATATTGTGAGCTTTCTTCAACCTGTTGGATAAGATGTGCAAGTTTTTCTGCATCAGATGATATACCTTCTCTAACGATCATGAACCAACTCTCCCTTTACAACATTCATATCGTATATCACTAACTAATTTCTTTAAATTTAAACCCATTTCTTTATACTCTTGAATCATTTGGAAATCATGGACACCTTAGGTGAGTAACCAGGAGTTAACATGGCAATAATAGGAAAAACAATTAAGGATGTGGACCATGACATTTCTATTTTTCCTTCTTGCATTCGGGTATCTATGTTTGTTTTTTGCTTGGTTTGTTCTAGTTAGAAAAAACAAGTGGCTAGATGTTACCAACATCCCTCTTATCGTCCTACTTGGATTAGTTTATGACAATTTGATCATTGCATCCGGTAGCATAATTGGTGAAGGTCTGTTTTTAAAAAACCTTAGTATTGGCCGTCATTGGTTACATGCTTTTTTAACTCCTACTCTCATATTATTCGCTTGGGGAATTTGTTTCAAGACTGGTTTCCGCTGGGCCCAAAAAACGATATGGAAGGTGCTAGCTCCTCTCTTAACAATCGGATTAATCCTATTCGAACTTATTTTTGAAGTCATAAAAATAAAAATGGAACCAAGGTGGGAGAATGGTCTTTTAACCTATGAAAATATTGCCTATACGAGCAGTCCATTCATGGTGGTAGTCGTCACGACTGTTCTACTTGTGGTTGGGTTCTTATTAATTAGAAAATTTCACTTTCCTTGGCTCTTTATTGGCACATTTGCAATGATTATTGGAGGTGTTGTTGGGATCTGGATTAAAAACCCCCTACTCATGAACGTATTCGAGTTATTGTTCCTCATCTCCATCTTTTTAACAAAGCTATACCAAATCCGCACCGAATAATGAGATACGGTCAAACAAATAGCCAGCTAATCTGTAAATATCCTCAATAAACAAGGATTATTGCTTTCAATCATCTAGAGTCCGTTTAAACACATAACTAACCTTGTCGTACTCCATCTTATCTTCATAGAATCGGTGGGCATCCTCACGCTGTAAACCGGATGATAAAGCGACCGATTCATATTGATGCTCTTTTGCCCATGTATGAACAAAGGTAAGCAGTTTCTCACCATATCCTTTTGAACGTGTATTTTCATCCGTAACCAAATCACAGACCCATACAAATCTTCCATAATAAAGAGTGATCATCGGCTTGAAACCAACCACCGCAACGATTTGCGCTTTTTCAAATAAAGCAAACATCTTATAGCCATCATGTTCCATAGCATCGTTAACCAATTCAAGGTATGTACCTTCATCTAGGTGCGACCGCAGCTGCTTTATAACTGGGAACGCTGCGAGGATATCGTTTTTCGATTGCAGATCTTTTATTATCGGATCATTCATAGCCCTAACCTCCCCGTTTCTTATTTGTCATTTATTTCTATCGAAAAGTACCCCCATTATAGATGAATGAATACGCTTTTTCAGTACTTAAAGCTAGGACTCTTGCGTATTAATGGCAACCTGAGCAATTTGTGTTTCCCCATTTTTCTCAAATATCTTATATGTCTGCATGCCCATTTTCTCAGCTACTTTTTGTGATGGAAGGTTTCTAATCGTGGTGTAGGAAAATATCTTTGGATAATTCAAAACTTCAAAGGCATAGTGCTTACACGCCATTGCCGCCTCAGTTGCATAACCTTTATTCCAATAGTCCTTGATAATATGGAAACCAATCTCTGGTACTTTTTCATCCTCAATCATTTGCATGGTGATGCCGCAATCCCCCAAAAATTTTTCTCCATCCTTTAGAATGACAGCCCAAAGTCCATGGTTGTATTTCTTATAATTATCCATATTCCATTTAATCCACTTTTCCACTTTTTCTAGACTAAATGGCTCAGGGTAATACTGCATTGATTCTGGATCAGTCAGAACCTTTGATAAATCTTGTATATCATCAAAGGTTAGTTCTCTTAAATATAATCTCTCTGTTTCGATAATCTTCATGGGCCACTCTCCCATATATTTTTTAATAAAGCAAACATTCTTTTCCTCGTATCTTAACAGGAAAAAGCCATTTTCTTGTTGGAAGAATGGCCTTTATTGTACAAAAATTTGTCCAACTACCGAAAATGTTCATCTAAGCCTGTATGCCATAGTTATTACATCATCAGCCTTAGGTCTTAGAACAGGATTCTAATACAGAACTCATTTTCATATCAGTCAAAATAAACCGGTTCCTGTGGATGATGCAAATGTTTAAAAGCAAGTTGAATTTGTGATTCTGTATTTCTTGCTACAGATAATGGAGGCAATTCATTTTCAGCAAAAAATTCAACTGCACTCGTTTCTATTCCCTTTTCTGGCTGTCCACCAATGATTTCACATTGGATGAAGATTTTGTAAACATGGTAAGGAGAAGGAGGATGCGGATGGCACTTCTTATCAAATACACCTAACAATTTCGTTGCCTTCACATCAAACCCTGATTCTTCCTTTACTTCTTTAACCGCTACTTCACTTGGGGTTAATCCAATGTCCCCCCAGCCGCCTGGTAACGACCAATCGCCATCTGTCTTCTCCTTAACCATTAAAATTTTCTTATCTCTAAAAACAACAGCTCGAATATCTACTTTTGGTGTTGCATATCCAGTTTCATTGGCAAATAAGTCTTTTATTTTCGTCTTTTCAACATCTGTATAGTGTGATAATATTTCAACACTCATTTCTCTTATTAATTCAAACCGCTCTAAATCATAAACATCTTTAGAGTATGTTAACCCTGCCTGTGAAATGGATTGTAGCTGTTTTGCCCAATCAAGCCATTTTGGCTCCATCACAATCACCACCAATCAAATTATTTCAAAATCACCTAACCTCACAATATTTTAGTAAATTATACCATAACCTCCATACCACTGCTTCATGCTTCATTCTGTTCCATTAGAAAAAGCTATTCCCCTACTTGAAGAATAGCCCCGTGATAAACCTATTGATTCCTTGATATTATACTACCTTTAACTCATTTTCCTGATAGACCTTTTTTAACAAACGTCTTCCTCTGAAAAGTCGATTCTTTACATAAGTAATATCCTTACATAGAGCTTCACTAATTTCCCTATACGAATAGTCATTAAGGTAGTATAGAGATAATGTTTGCTTATAGTCATCCGGCAAAGAACGAATATTTTGATATAGCACTTCTTTTTCTAGCCTTTCAATGATATCATTCTCAACTGACACACCACTGTGAGAATCCACTTCCTCAAGATTATCGATTAAGACCGTTGATTTCATCTCTCTACTACGAAGATAATCAATACATTGATTAGCAGTAATTCGATAGAGCCAAGATTTAATATTTGATTTACCTTGGAAAGTATCTAACTTCAAAAAGACCTTCAAATAGACATCCTGCATAATATCATCGACCAATATCCAATCCCGTACATAGCGAAAAGCTAAATATCGCAGCCCAATTTCATAATCCGCAATAATACGTTCAATTTCGTATTCCTTCATTTTATTACCCCACCTTATTGATTCACCATCACATGCTTAGGCCGAGTCATTGGACTGTTTCCATTTCGTGAATATAGAGACGGTAATCTGATTGTTCTACACCGTCCTTTTTCACTTTCATGATTCCTTCATATAATGTTTTTCCTGTTGAAATGTCGCCAACTACAAGTGAATGTCCCTTTTTCGTAGCACTAACTAGATAGAACTTTCCATTCATTAATTTCATATAGGGTCCTGGAGAATGTCCATCCTCTGGAGCTGGTACATCAAATGTTATCTTTTTCCCCCACACTTGCTTCTCGATATCATACTGATTTATTTCAAAACGATTTTCGACCTGGATTGGGATAAACAGAGTTGAATCATAGACACTAGCTGCATCTAGAAAACCGATCATTTCATCATCTGTCACCATTTTATTAGTTTTGCCTGTTTCAATATCGTAAATAATTAGCTCCTTGTTGGCTGTTTCAAGATTATCTTTCATTTCCATTGAAGATTCATCTTCATAAGTTTCAACCTGCTGAGTTTCAATATTAAATAGAATATACCTTTCGTATCCGCTCGATTGATAACTATTTATCATTCGAATATCTGACCAGTTGTTCTCTTTTTCAGATGTAGAAAGAAGGACTTCATTTTCTTCTAGCTTTTCTTTATCAATGTCAAATGTATATAAATTGATCTCAGATGTCCCGGTTACCTGGAATCCTCGTACAAATACTTTTAGCTTTCCATCTATAGCCTGAACTTCTGAGACATCTGCCCAGTTGTATTTTTCCTTTTCCGGTAAATCCAATTTAATAGATGTAGTTTCTCCCGATTTCTTATCTAAAACATCAATATCAAATGAAGACTTTTTTGCTGATTGATAATCTAACTCTGCGTATGCTAATATTTTTTCATCCTCATAGAAGCTATTCGTTGTGAAGATTTTTCCACGCATAAAACTTCTGTATTCCTTTACCAATTTTTTATAGTAAGGTGATGATAGTTCCCTATTTAGACTTTGAAGCAGAGACAGCTGATTTATATCGATGGTTTCTTGATTGGTAAAGTGTAAGGATTGATAAATGTTGCCAATTTCATAATCGCCATAGAAAAGTATTTTTTCTAATTCTGCTTGATTACCGCTTACTTTTTCAAATTCAACTTTGATATCCTCTTTTGCAGCTAGGCCCGATTGAATGTAAAAGAAACCCAATATCAGAACCGTTAGCACGCAAAGAGAAATAATTTTCCAGTATCGTTTCATCATGTAGCCCCCTCTTTAAACCCTTACTTTATTCTTTAATAGGTAATGACCTATCCAAATTGCGCCTATTAAAACAAGGAATCCCATAACGATCTCGATAAAGAATAACTCAAGTGGATACAGGAAGTTTCCTAACAGAAAAGCATCCACGAAGACAGGTGCAAAAAAGACTAGCAGTGAAGCTGCACAATAGAGAATCCCATAGATGATCCCTTTTAAGCGGTAGGACCGTTCAAACAGAATGGCCGTAAAAACGATGCATACTGCAACCATTCCACCACCATAATAAAGAAGCAATTCAGTAAATGTATTAGGGAAAAGGATGACAAGCTCATTGCTCGTAGTAATTTGTTTAACAGAGAAATCCATCCGAAAATCATCAGAAACCAGCCACTTCATTACTTGATTCTCCAAAGGAAATAATAATAGCTGTACGGAAACAAGCCCTAAAACAAATATTAGCATCGTTGTTGCCTTTGCTAAATACACATTAATGCGTTCTGTCGGCAACATCAATAAACGATAAGCAAATGTGTTTTTTCCGAGCCAATCACGATACCAAATGAAGAACACATAAATAATTAATACTGCCATAGAAAGCATAATCGGTCCCAAGAACCAAGCTGTCCTGGTAAAGTTGATAAAGGACATATATCCATATTGATCTAGGAACTGCGCCTTCGTTAAGAAATCCTCGTATATCGCTTCATTCGCAGAATTGACATATAGTCGTGATACAATGATTACTCCTATCATTTGCACAAAGAAAACAATCCCAATGAGAACGAGATATAGCTTTAAAAAACGATTTGTCTCAAAATTGACTAGCTTCAAATAACGGTTCATGCTCTAAACACTTCTCTCATGACATCGATAACCGATTTTCCTTCATTCTCTCTCACTTCTTCGGTATCGAATTCCTTCAATACGACCCCATTATCTAAAAGCACCGCTTTATCAATTAAATGCTCAATATCATTTATTTCATGGGTTGTGATAATGACACCGCGGCCCTCAATTAAATGACTTGTAAACACATCCGCAATCTGTTCCCTACTAAAGATATCGATGCCTGAAAAAGGCTCATCCATTAAAATAAAATCAACATCCAAAGCAAGTCCGAGAATAAGGTTTACTTTTGCGGTATTCCCTTTTGATAATTCGGAAATTCTATCTGACTCTTGTAGTCTAAAAAATTGAAGAAGCTCATCTGCTCGTTTTGGATTCCAGCAGTCATAGAAATCAGCCATAAATGTAAAAGCATCTTTAATCGTCATATTCGGCAGCATCGTAATCGTATCGGGAATAAAAGTAATTTTCTCATAGCTCCCTTTATGGATTTTCTCCCCATTTATGAGAATCTCACCTGAATTAATTGGGGTTAAAGCCATAATCGCTTTCATGATCGTTGTCTTCCCAACACCGTTAATCCCGATTAAACAAGTAATCTTTCCTTTTTCGGCAGTGAAAGAGACTCCTTTTAGAACCGTCTTTTTACCAAACTTTTTCGTGACATTCTTTACTTCAATCACAAGGATCCCCTCCTATTCCTGGCCTTCTTTGTTATACTTTTTCTCGACTAAATTCAAAACCTCTGCGAGCGGAACATTGATGGAGCGAACAGAATCGACAAACGCATCAACGGCCTCCAAAATCAGTTCCTCTCGTACTTGTGCCAACACGAGCTCATCCTTTGTTATTCGACTGGGCAAATTTCCCTCTGTAAAAATCAATCCTTGTTCCTCCATTTCTTTATACGCCCGTTGCGCAGTATTCGGATTAATCTTCAATTGATTGGCTAGTTCCCTTCTAGATGGTATTTCTTCCCCTGGTCCATACAAACCCGTTGCAATTTTCTCTTTAAAATGCCGAATCACTTGAACATAAACAGGATCCCGATTGTTATACTTGATATCCATAGACCCAACTCCTAATTAAAAATGTGATTCTCCTTATTCCGTACTAATAGGTTCATACACAAAGAGCAAAAAATAATTCTGTATTAAAAGGTTCATACAACTAAAGCAAAATATAATCTGTATTACCCGCTTAATACATAGTGTACAAAAAAACTTGATGTATTATAGGATTAATACAGATAGTGCAAAAAAATACCACACTTAAAGTGTATCCATAATGTGTATTAACTATTTAATACATCTTGTTTGTATTATATGGTTAATACACTTTCTATGTCAACATGAAAATTCATTTTTGTTAAAAATTTTCATGTCAAGCTAATTTTCGTACCTTCCTTTCCTAAAGATTTCTCTTATTTAAAAAGCAAAATGGTTCCCCAAGATAAGGATTGGGAAACCATCTGAGTCAATTATATTTATAGTAGTCTTAAATAAGGACCAGTTCTTTTTCAACTAAGCCAAGTATTTCGGCAGTTGAAGAATGAACCTCTCGCAAGAGACTTGGGTTGTCCAGTAAAGAAACACCATAAGAAGGGATCATTTCTTTAATTTTCGGTTCCCATTCTTTGATATACTGCGGGAAGCATCTATTGATAACCTCCAGCATCACATGAACAGCAGTAGAAGCACCAGGTGAAGCACCTAAAAGGGCTGCAATCGAGCCATCTGTAGCAGTAATGACTTCCGTACCAAATTGAAGCGTACCCTTGCCCCCAGCTTCGGTATCCTTAATCACTTGCACACGTTGTCCTGCTATGACCAAATCCCAATCCTCGCTCTTAGCATTTGGTATGAACTCACGCAGCTCTTCCATACGCTGTTCCTTCGATAGCATGACCTGTTGAATAAGGTATTTGGTTAAGGACATTTCCTTTGCACCTGCTGCCAGCATCGTTAATATATTATTCGGTTTCACAGAAGCCACTAAATCAAACATCGAGCCCGTTTTTAGGAACTTTGGTGAAAAGCCGGCAAAAGGTCCAAATAATAGTGACTTTTTATTGTCAATATATCTTGTATCCAAATGTGGAACAGACATAGGTGGTGCCCCCACCTTCGCTTTTCCGTAAACCTTTGCATGATGCTGCTCTACTACATCTGGATTTTTACACACCATGAAGATTCCACTGACAGGAAACCCTCCAATATGTTTCCCTTCAGGAATCCCAGATTTTTGCAGTAAATGTAGGCTTCCTCCGCCGCCACCGATAAAGACAAATTTAGCCGTGTGACGTTCCACTGCTCCATTCACTAAATCCTTTACTTTTAATTCCCATAGACCATCGCTTGTCCGCTTAATATCCTCAACACAATGCTTATAATGGATATCTACATCCTTATTCGTTAAATGTTCAAACAACATACGAGTTAAAGCCCCAAAATTGACATCTGTTCCAGTATCAATTTTCGTGGCTGCAATTGGCTCATGTAGATCCCGATTTTGCATAATGAGCGGGATCCATTCCTTTAGTTTCTCTGGATCATCAGAAAATTCCATCCCTTGGAATAAAGGATTATTTGATAGCGCTTTAAAACGCTTCCTCAAAAAATTGACATTTTCTTCTCCTTGAACAAAACTCATATGAGGCAATGGCATGATAAAATCGTGTGGATTTTCTATTAAATTACTTTTTACCAGATAAGACCAAAACTGCATGGATTCCTGAAACTGTTCATTAATATTTATAGCTTTGCTAATATCAACAGTTCCATCTGGCTTCTCGACCGTGTAGTTAAGCTCACAAAGTGCCGCATGGCCCGTTCCCGCATTATTCCATTCGTTAGAGCTTTCCTCCCCTGCACTTGACAGCTTCTCAAATACTTTAATTTCCCATTCCGGCACTAGTTCCTTCAAAATTGTCCCCAAGGTAGCACTCATGATTCCAGCGCCAATTAGAATGACATCTGATTTTGTTTCCCTGTTGTTCATATTAACCAACCTTTTCCCCTGAATTTTCAGAAATGATGTAGGCAGAACACCATAAGGAGCCACTTTGACACACATCTTTTCTGACTCAATTATACCCCTATCATAGTGTAATACAATTTTTAATAGATTTAAATAACTACGTTCTTTATTATACGATAATTATAAATATTTTTGAATCAGTTCAAAAGTAAGAAATCATCATGTGATAGCAAATTATTAAACTGATAGACTCTTATAGGAATATAACATGGTTTCCTCTATGGTTAATCTACAAACATAGAAAAAAGCCGCTCAACATGGTACTGAGCGACTTTTTTTAACAGGCAATTTTCGTACGGATTTGTTTACTGAAATGGCCCTAATACCGACCATTTCGTTTGATTATTTACTTCTTATTAAGCATTTGGGCAATCGTATTAAAATCAAGCTGTTTTCCGTCGTTTACGATCGATTGGACAATTTTGTCCTCCAATTCTTTATTAACGGGTCTATTGGCAATTTGGGATACTCGTCTAATGACATTCCGTACCGTTCTTTCATCCTTGAAATTAGCCCCCTGTAAGGAATTGGCTAAATCAAAGACATCCTTCATATTCACACCTGTCTTTTTTTCAATATTCTTAAAGAATTGATTATCCATCAGTCGAAGTGCGCCTCCTTTTTAAGCTAATAAATCGAAAACCTTTTAAGATCTTCGTACTCCCTCGCCATCAAAATGGATTGATTAAGCTAATTACAGTTTATGAAGGGATCTTAAAATGGTGATTTAATAGCAAAAGGAAAGGCGAATACACTGAGATAGTTACCCCAACAGGCAGAGAAATGATTCAACCTATGGAACGAGAATTAATTTCCCCTTTGTTTTTCGTGATTGCATCAGCTCGTGTACCTGGGCAGCTTCCCCAAGCTCAAACACGTCTCCAATGGTTAATTTGAGCCTTCCATCTGCCAAATAGGTGAATAGCTCTTCTAAGCTAGATTGTAGGAGCTCTCTTTTTCTCATAATTTGTGGCAAAAAGAAGCCAATGACTGATTGGTTTCTTGCCATTAAAGAGGATGGGTAGAACCTGCTTTGCTGCCCACTTGCTACTCCATAGATGACGAGTCTACCGTTTGTCGCTAGGCATTTCAGTGTTTTATTGAAAATCTCTCCACCTGCCATTTCTAGTGCAACATTTACACCCCTGCCGTCAGTTGCTTGAAGAACCTCCTCCTCCCATCCTTCCTTCGTGTAATCCACCAACACATCGGCTCCTAGTTCACCGGCAAGCTGCAGTTTTTCTTCAGAGCTTGCCGTCGCGATGACCTTGCCAGCCCCGAAAATTTTTGCAAGTTGGACAGCAAGCGAGCCCACCCCACCTGCCGCCGCATGGACAAGGACTGTCTCCCCGCTCTCCAAGCGTCCCATAGTTTTGAGAATATGGTAGGCACTCAAGCCTTGAAGAGGCAAAGCCACAGCCATATCAAAGGATAAATGGTCGCTAAGCGGGATAACGGAGCGTTCATCGGCAAGAGCAAATTCGGCGTAGCCCCCTGATTCAATGAGAGTGACCACACGGGTGCCAGGTACCACCTTTGTCACTTTGTCACCGACAGCTGTGATCACCCCAGCAATTTCTGCTCCTGGAATGAATGGAAGTTTAGTTGGCACTACATACTGCCCTTCTCTTCTTGCAGTATCGGCATAATTTACACCGATCGCTTTAATTTCGATTAACACTTCATAGTCCTTTGGCGTTGGCCTTTCAAGCTCCACAAGCTTTAATACCTCTGGCCCGCCATATTCGATAAATTGAATTGCTTTCACTTTTAGTTCCTCCTGGTTTCTACTTTATCAGCCAACCACCATCTACAAGCACGTCGATTCCTGTCATATATGAGGCTTCATCCGAGGCGACAAAGGCAATGACATTGGCAATTTCTTCGACTTTTCCTACTCTTCCTAAGGCGGTATTGCGCTCAATTGCTTTTACAAACCTTTCATTTTGAAGGCCATTTTCCGTCAGCGGTGTCTCGATGAACCCCGGTGAAATTGAATTGACACGGACTTTATAAGGAGCAAGCTCAAGTGCGAGTGCCCTTGTAAAATTAATCACTCCTGCTTTGGCAGCACTATAATGAGGAATATGGGCGCCAGCCTGATGACCTGATAGGGAGGCCACATTGACGATCGCCCGCCCATGTTCTCCATGTTCCTCTTGCGCCTTTTTCACCATTAAACGGCCGAGCATTTTAGAAACGAGAAAGACACTTCTCAGATTGGCATTTTGCACATAATCCCAGTCCTTTCCGGTCGTTTCTAATATTTTGGAGTGCTTTGAACCACCCGCATTGTTAATGAGGATATGAAGATCGCCGAAATGGATGTTTACGTATTCCGCTAATTCCTTGACATCCTCCTCATCCGAAACATCCGCTTGAAAAATCTCAGCCATCGGAATTCGTTTTGTGCGATTAATCTCGGTTGCCACTGCCTCCAATTTGGACTTCGTTCGCCCAACAAGAATCACCTTTGCTCCTTCGTCCGCCAGCCGAATCGCTGTGGCCTTGCCAATTCCACTTCCTGCACCAGTGATAAGTGCAATATTCTGCGAAAATCTCAATATCCTCACCTCTCATAACGTTTTTTTTATTCCCTATAATGTGGAACCTTTGATTCTACGACGACTTTTCTTCCTTTTAGAATCGGAATAATGGGGACCGAGCCTATTTGACAGGTAAAAGATAGCTCCCCCTGCAAGTCATGCTGTTCAAACAGCTTCCCGACGTAAGAAGCAGAAAGAATGGAATAAGCACGGTCTCGATTCCCTTCATAGAATAATAGAGCAGCTCTGGCACCATCCGATAGCTCTGCCTTCCGCTTTCCTTCAAGCAGACAGGAAATAAAATGCCCGGCACCATAGAAATCCTCCAAGCTAAACTGTCCCGAATTTCCAGAGCAAATGACAAGGATCGTGTCATCTTCCTCTGCAACACGAACCACTCTATCAGCTACATAAGCGTTATTTAATAGACAAGTTACATATACAGCCTTCGCACGGGAGGATTTCCTTAGTGCAACTGTGCCATTTGTAGTGGATAGGATGAGTGTCTTGCCAGAAATGGATTCACGAATCACCTTTGGACTGGGATAGACAAATCCTTCAATCGGTTTTGCCTGCACTTCACCTGCAAGAAGATAGCTGCCTTGAACATGCTCCCTGCTGATCTCCATCGCTTCCTGCGCATCCATCACAGGGATTACCCCACTAGCTCCATCATGTAAAGCAGAGGTTATCGTAGTTGTCGCAAGCAGGACATCGAGAACAACTGCGATTTTATTCCCCTCACCTATTTTTTCTTCATCAATATCTTCCTTCTTGACGAGAAGATGAACTTTTGTCATTTCCCCACCTCTATTTATATTGCAACTGTATGGCTGCTATGTGTCATTAAGCTTTTTACATAAGAATTAAATTGCGAAAAACGCTCATCCTGGGTTTGCCCCATTTTATAACGATAATAGATTTGCTGAACAATGGCAGCAAGTTTGAAATAAGCAAATGTCATATAAAAATTCATATCTGTGACATCTCTGCCACTCTTTTCTCCATAAAGTTCGATAAACTCTTTTCTGCTAATAAAACCGTCCATGACCGTGATAGCAGAACTTCCTAATCCCGATCGCAGTAATTCGGGATCATCCGGCTGATTCCAATAGCTTAATGCGACCCCGAGATCCGCTAATGGGTCCCCTACCGTTGTCATTTCCCAATCAAACAGTCCAACCATTTGATTAAGGTCATCATTAAACATGGCATTATTGAATTTATAATCATAATGAATAACCGTGGCATACTTCTGTGTAGGGATGTGTTCAGCCAACCACTTCATCACATGCTCCGCTTCTTTTAGCTCATCTGTTTTGGCACGTTGGTATCTTGAAATCCATCCGTGGACCTGCCGTTCGAGAAATCCCTCAGGCTTACTAATTGCTATGAGCCCTGTTTTTGTATAGTCAATAGAGTGGAGGTTTACTAGATTCTCAACCATGATATGAGATAGCTGGTTACAAATTTCCGGGGGAGCTTCCACCCCATCTGGAAAAGAGGAATCAATAACAACTCCACGCTTTCTCTCCATCAGGAAAAAGGGTGCCCCCACAATTGATTCATCATCGGAAAATAAAATGGGCCTTGGTGCAGGAGAAAAGAGAGGCTGGATTTCGGAAATAATTTTGAATTCTCTCTCCATATCATGGGCCTTCGGAGCAACTGGTCCAAGCGGCGGCCGTCTCAGGACAGCCTCCCACTCCCCTACCTTTAATTGGTAGGTCAAATTTGAATGTCCTGCCGAGAACTGCAAAACCTCCAATGATTCATCAGGCAAATCCTCAACGTTCTTCTGCAAAAAGGTCCGTAGCTTCACTAAATTGAGCTCTTCTCCCCTTCTTACGGGTATCGTATCAAGTGGTTTAGTCATTTTATCACATCCTATCATGTTATCTTTATGAGACAAGACGTAAAATTACTGAATCCCTCTCAAAATCATGTCAACAAAAATCTCAGACACCTCGAAATCCGATAGATTTCCTTCCGGGTTGAACCAATTGTAGCTCCAATTGGCAATTCCAAGGATGCCGAAAGTGACAATGGAGGCGTTTAGGTTAGAGCGAAACTCTTCCTTTCGAATCCCATCTCTAACAACGTTTTCAATGTTTAGTCGAAACCGGTCCCTCTTCGGAATGATTTCTTCCAGCCTTTCCTCACTCAAATTTTGCATTTCACGAAAGAAAATCTTCGCACTTGAACGCTTGCTTTTGATATGGCTAATTAGCATATAGACAATATCGAATAGCTTTGTTTTATTATCTTTATTTTTATCTGCCAGGATTTTTTCTTGAATCGCTAAAATGTCATCAATATATTGAAGATGAATGTCCATTAAGAGCTCTTCTTTACTGGAAAAATAATAATAAAAGGTGCCCTTCGTCACGCCGAGGGCATCTACAATATCCTGGATGGATGTTTCGGTAAAACCCTTTTTCTCGAATAAGCTGATGCCAACCGCAGTAATTTTTTCCTTCACCTGTCAATCCTCGCAATCCTGCTAATGTTGTAAAAATGATGTGAGTAAGAAAGGAGGAAAGTGCTCCCTCCTTTCTTGCAAACTAGCTTAAATTGGCTGCTTCCTCTCTTAATGCACGACGGAGGATTTTTCCAACATTTGTCTTAGGCAGTTCATCTCTAAATTCAATCATTCTTGGCACCTTATAGGCCGCCATATTTTTGCGGCAGTATTCAATCAGTTCCTCTTCGGATATTTCCTTGCCAGCCTTTAGAACCACATAAGCCTTTACCGTTTCCCCACGATATGGATCCGGTACCCCAATGACAACCGCTTCCTGTACAGCTGGATGCTCATAGATGACCTCTTCAACATCACGCGGATAAATGTTATAGCCGCTCGCAATGATTAAATCCTTTTTCCGATCGACGATATACAGATAACCATCCTCGTCGACTCTGGCAATATCCCCTGTATAGAGCCAACCATCACGAAGGGTAATTGCGGTTTCTTCTGGCATATTCCAGTAGCCCTTCATCACCTGTGGCCCTTTGATGATGAGTTCACCTAGCTCACCAACAGGAACCTCTTCAGTACCGTTACCTAAGTCGACGATCTTATAGTCTGTTGAAGGATAACCAATTCCAACACTTCCTGGCTTTCTCTCAGCAAAAATAGGATTACAATGAGTAACTGGCGCCGCTTCAGATAATCCATAGCCTTCGAGAATCTTTGCCCCTGTTTTCCCTTCAAATTGTCTCATCAGCTCAACCGGCATTGGTGCACTACCGCTGTTACAGGTTTTGATCGAATTAATTCCATATTCCTCTGCCTTTGGATGATTGGTGATGGCGACATACATCGTTGGTACCCCTGGGAAATGGGTAGGCTGTTCATTTTTTATCGTCTGTAAAACCTCCTCCAGCTCGAAGCGTGGAAGCAGAATGGACTCCGCCGCAGTAAAAATCCCCAAATTCATACAAGCCGTCATGCCAAACACGTGGAACAATGGAATAACTGTTAAGAATTTATCCTTTCCAAAGTTCGTTTTTTCCTTGAAAAATTCGTAGGACTGTAACACATTGGCGTACAGGTTTCGATGGGTAAGCATCGCCCCTTTTGAGCGCCCTGTTGTCCCACCAGTATATTGGAGCACCGCAACATCATGCTCTGGATCAATTTCCACCGGAATTGGTGCTCCAGTAGCCTCTGCCATGAATACCTCAAACGAATAGTCTTCCATCGTTTGCTCGGATGGCTGAAGGCTCACCACAACGATGGTGCTTAAGCTTGAGTTCGCTTGGACACTCTTCACACGTGGGTACACTGCATCAAATACGATCAGGGTCTCAGCACCGGAGTCATTGAGAATATGCTCGATTTCCCTCTCCACTAACATTGGATTGACCTGGGTGACAATGCCACCTGCGATTAGAATTCCGTAGTAAGCGATGACATATTGTGGACAGTTCGGCAACATTATCGCCACTCTATCTCCCTTTTGAACCCCTTTCTTTTGGAGGACCGAGGCAAATCCATGAGCTGCTTTTGTTAGTTCCTGGTAGGTGAATTTTCTGCCAAAAAAGGATAATGCGTTATTTTGAGGATAATTTGTAGTAGTCTCTAGAAGCATTTGTGGTAATGACTTATTGGGAATTTCAATTTCTTTTGCAATCGAATCTGGGTAATGGGCTAACCAAGTTTTCTTTGAACTCATACAAATCCCTCCAAATTGATAAAAATATTCGGACAGTTCCTTCATGAAATGGTTGATTCATGTGAAATTTAAAACGTATGACCTCCACCATCAACAGAAAGGGTTGCACCTGTTATGAAAGATGCTTCATCTGATGCTAGAAATAGAATAGCCTGCGCCACTTCCATTGGAGTCCCGATTCTACCTAATGCATTTGCGCGAGATATAATCGGCCATTTTCGCTCATTTTGCCTCCAGCCCTCGATGATTTTCGTATCAATAACCCCTGGTGCTACAGCGTTAACACGGATTCCAAATTTGCCGTATTCTAAGGCGGCATTTTTCGTGAGGATGACGACACCTCCCTTAGAAGCATTATAGGCTGAGGTATATTTTTGACCCTTTAACCCTAGTAAACTAGCAGTGTTAACGATAGCGCCGGAGCCCTTCTTGATCATTTCTGGTGCCGCAAATTTCATGCCAAGAAATACACTTTTTAAATTGACATCGATGACCCGATCCCATTCCTCCTCGCTTAAATCCATGCTCCTGACTTCTGAGTTGCCAATTCCTGCATTATTGACGAGAATATCGATTGTACCAAACTGATTGATAGTCTTCTGAATAAGCAGCTTCATCTCATCTGAGCTTGCGACATTTGTTTTGACAAAGAGCGCTTGGTTATTCAGTTGGCGAACGGTTTCCTCTCCACCCTCGACATCGACATCTGCCACGACAACCTTGGCACCATTCTCAGAAAAAAGCATTGCCGTTGCGCGTCCGATGCCGCTACCACCACCTGTAACAATTGCCACCTTATCCTGTAATCTCTTTCTATCTTGCATGGGTTCCACCATCAACGATAATGACATCCCCGGTTACAAAGTCAGAAGCCTTTGACGCAAGAAATAGAGCCACACCTTTAAGATCATTATCACTACCAAATCTACGTAAAGGCGTTCCATCTAGAAGTGGGTCTTTTCCTCTTTCAATCAGCACCTTCGACATTTTTGTTGGGAAAAAGCCCGGGGCAATCGCATTAACATGAATATTATAGGGACCCCATTTCACTGCCAAATCCTTTGTAAAAGTAAGCACTGCTCCTTTGCTTGTGTTGTAGCCAATCGTGTCCATAACACGTGGATCGGTACCGCCTAATCCAGCAACTGAGGCAATGTTAATGATTTTTCCTGATTTCTGCTTGATCATCTGCTTCCCTACAGCCTGGCTCATAAGGAAGGTTCCCGTTACGTTGACATCGATGACCTTTTGCCACGCCTCAAGCGGCATATCAACGACTGGCGCTCCCCAAGTTGCACCGCTATTGTTTACAAGAATATCAATTTGTCCAAAATGCTTAATCGTTTCGTCAACGACATTTTGTATTTCCTCAGGCTTTGAAATATCACATTTGAGGGCGAGTGTTTGAACCCCAAGCTCCTCTAATTTCGCTGCAACCTCCTGACAAGCCTCCACCTTCCGAGAGCATAAGACGACATTGGCCCCCGCTTCCGCAAAACCTGCCGCAATTTGCTCTCCAAGGCCTCTTCCGCCACCTGTTACGATGGCTGTTTTCCCCTTTAAGTCGAAAAGTTCATGAACGTGCATCCTTCATCCATCCTTTTGTTCACTTTTTTCTAGAAAAATTGATCGTTTTTTGCGCTTATTTGCGAAACCCAAACTCAGCGGTATTTCCTTAATTCTAACTTCGCCACCTGCGCCCGATGAACCTCATCCGGTCCGTCAGCAAGCCTTAATGTACGAGAATTCGCCCATTGTGCCGCCAGCGTAAAATCATCACTGACTCCTGCTCCACCAAATGCTTGGATCGCTCGGTCAATGACTCGCAGCGCCATATTTGGAGCCACCACTTTAATCATGGCAATTTCCGACTTCGCTTCCTTATTACCAACCGTGTCCATCATATAGGCTGCTTTTAATGTCAGAAGTCTTGCTTGCTCAATTTCAATTCGTGAATCTGCTATCCATTCCATTACAACCCCTTGATTTGAAAGCGGCTTTCCAAATGCAACCCTCGTTTGAACACGCTTACATAATTCCTCAAGTGCTCTCTCTGCTGCTCCGATTAATCTCATACAATGATGGATTCTTCCTGGCCCAAGGCGCCCCTGTGCAATAGCAAAACCTTTTCCTTCTCCCCAAATGATATTATCAACAGGCACACGAACATTATCATATGTAATTTCCGCATGTCCATGGGGTGCATGGTCATAACCAAAGACTGGGAGCATCCGCTCGATCGTTACACCTAGAGTATCAAGGGGAACCAAAATCATCGCCTGCTGCTCATGACGATGGGCTTCAGGATTGGTCTTGCCCATGACAATAGCAATTTTGCATCGCGGATCTCCAGCTCCAGAGGACCACCATTTGCGGCCATTAATGACATATTCATCCCCGTCTCTGACTATGCTTGCTTCAATATTCGTCGCATCTGAAGAAGCAACATCCGGTTCCGTCATTGAAAAACAGGAGCGAATTTCCCCGTTCAGTAACGGCTTCAACCACTGTTCCTTCTGCTTCTCGGAGCCGTATCGAACAAGTACTTCCATATTGCCTGTATCCGGTGCACTACAATTAAACACCTCCGGAGCAATTAAAGAACGTCCCATGATTTCACATAACGGTGCATATTCCGTATTTGTTAAGCCTGCCCCAAATTCACTATCAGGTAAAAATAAATTCCAAAGCCCTTCCTCCTTCGCCTTCTGCTTAAGCTCTTCCATAATTGGGGGGACACCATTCCAGCGATTATTTTCCTCGACCTGCTTCCCATACAGCTTCTCATTCGGATAAATGTATTTATCCATGAACCCATTTAATCTCTCTTGAAGCTCTTGAACCTTCGGTGAATAAGAAAAATTCATGCCAATCCTCCTCCCACTAACTAACCAGTTAGTATGTTATCTTCTTCAGTATACACTCCCTTGATTAACAAATACAACCACTATTCATAAAATTCTAATTATTCTACAAAATATTATTCACCAAAAAAAAGAAATGCCGTTCTCCAAACAGAAAACGACATTTCCTCCATCTGTTAATTCGTATTAATAATAGAAGCTAGCGCCGACAATAATTAACAGGATGAATAATACAACGATTAGTACAAAGGTTGAACCTCCATAATAACCGCCGCCTCCGCCATAACCGTAACCGCCATAGCCTCCAAATCCGCAGCCCATACAATGTCACCTCACTTTAATGGTGTCACTAGTAACATATGAGGGTTGGACAAAATTTGTATAGGCTCAACTTTAGATTCCGCAATTGCACATAATAAGCTCGTTTCTTAAGGCTCTTTTCTCAAACTGAAAACAACTACTAGACGACGCTCCTAACCTTTCGGCTTAAAAAGAAGCGCACCGATGAAAGCAAAAACTATAGCAGCAGAGATTCCCGAACTCGTTACCTCAAACATTCCAGTTAGAACACCGATGAGACCATGCTGATCGGCTTCCTGTAAAGCACCATGAACAAGTGTATTCCCAAAGTTTGTTATCGGTACGGTAGCACCTGCACCCGCAAAATCCGCTAATGGCTCGTACAACCCAAATCCATCAAGGACTGCCCCAAGAACGACAAGCAGGCTTAATGTATGGCCAGGTGTCAATTTTGCCACATCAAAGAGCAGCTGGCCAATCACACAAATTACACCCCCAACAACAAAGGCCCAAAAAAACATCGGTAGCATTCCATTTCACTCCTTCAAATTGAAGCTCTCTTCTCAAACTTTGTTGCTATTTAACAATAAATAGAAAGAATATTTCCTCCTACACCATTTCTATCGAAACAGCGTGAGCGATACAAGGAATACTCTCTTTCTGCTGGTAAGTCAACGGCGATAGTAGAGCACCAGTAGCCACAACGAGAATTCTCTTGTAAACCCCTTGTTTCATTTGATTGAGAATATGACCATAGACCACAGCCGCAGAGCATCCTGCACCACTGGCCCCTGCCTGTACAGGCTGGTCATCATTATAAATCATGAGACCACAATCCTGGAATTTTTCCCGCTCGATTTGAAGCCCTTCCTTTTGCAGCAATTCATATGTAACGTCCCGCCCGATCTTCGCGAGATCGCCTGTGATAATCAAATCATAGTAGGAAGGCTCCAATTTCAAATCTTTAAAATGGGCGACAATCGTATCGGCTGCAGCCGGTGCCATCGCTCCCCCCATATTAAATGGGTCTGTTAACCCCAGATCAACCACCTTTCCGATCGTCGCGGACGTCGTAACGGGCACCCCTTTTTCATTCTGATTTGCTTTAACGAGCGCCGCACCAGCTCCTGTTACAGACCATTGAGCCGTAGGAGGCTTCTGTCCCCCATATTCAGTTGGATAGCGGAATTGCTTTTCATTCGCTGCATTATGGCTCGAAGAACCGGTTAATATGTAGTTTGCTCCCTGATAATTAACGATAAAGGAGGCAAGGGCGAGGCCTTCCATTGAGGTGGAACAGGCTCCAAAAATTCCTACATACGGCATTTCGAGTGTTTTCGCTGAGAACGTAGTCGGTGTAATCTGATTGATTAAATCTCCTGCTATTAAAAACTGTACTTCGTCCTTTTTCATATTCGCTTTTTCCAATGCTGTCTGTGCTGCCTCTTCCATTAATACCCTTTGGGCTTTTTCATATGAATCCTGTCCCATCCATAAATCCTCGTGAAGAATATCAAAATCCTTTGACAGCTTCCCTTTTGCTTCGAAGGGACCACCTGATACCCCAGTAGCCGTAATGACAGGCTTATTAGGAAACGTCCACGATTGCTTTCCAATCAGCATTAAATAACCCCCCATTGAATGAGAAGTGTCTTAATCAGCGCGACAATAAAGGCGGAAAAGACCCCAAAGAGAATAACAGAACCTGCTAGCTTAAACATATTGCCACCGACTCCAAGAACAAACCCTTCTGTTCGATGTTCAATGGCAGCCGAAATGACCGCATTTCCGAAGCCTGTCACAGGAACCGCACTTCCTGCCCCTGCGAATTGACCAATATGATCATAGACACCAAACCCAGTTAGGAGCATTGAAATAAACACCATCGTCGCAACTGTTGGATTTCCAGCTGTTTGCTCCGTAAAATTAAAGAAATAAATATAGAAATATGTAATCGCTTGTCCTACTAGACAAAAGAGCCCACCTACTAGGAATGCTTTCAAACAGTTCTTAAGCACGGGGCGTTTCGTTTCGTACTTCTTTTCCAGTGATTGATATTGTTTTTCCTTTTGTGTCCGGTTGTTATTCCCCATTGATGAGCTCCTTTCAAGTTAACTCTTTCTGTAGCTTAATGATTTCCTGTAGCTTATCCTCTGCTTTTTTGGGAGAATAATTTGGATTCTTCATATTCTTTTCTAATTCAACAGCTTCAAGAAATATCTTATAGTCACTGGAGACGGTAAAATTCTCATTTGGGTATTTGTCTTCTAAGTGCTTGATCACTTTTTTTTCAATTTGCTTCATGCGAAATCTTTGCAAATGCTTAACCTTATAGGCAACCAAAATATCTTTCTTTCCTTTAACGACCGCAACATCATACAGTTCCTTGAAACCCTCGATGTCCGTTTCAATTGCCTCGATCAAATCACTCTCTTCCCTCGTATGCTTATTGAGGGTGACAGCGGAAGGGTTTGTCGTTTGAATTAACGCCATTCCACTTTCCTTTGGACCATCATTATTACAACCACCAACCAAAACCAGCGTTAGCAAAGCTATCAAAAGTCGAGCATTCTTCATTGGCTTCCCTTCCTCTAAGAAATTCACTATCAAAGTTATTTTTCCAGCACATTTCTCAATTTATGAATGTTTCCCACAAATTAACCATTACCAATATTTAGAAAAAAAGACCTGCCCGTTTGCACAAGCAGATCCATTTATGATTTTCGATTATCTTGTCTTCTTTTTCCCGCAGCCACAGCCTTTTTTCTTTTTAGAAGGACGTTTCTTCTGGAGTTTACCTCCAGTATTTTTCCCTTTATCTGGCATAGCTTTCCGCTCCAATCTTTTTTAAATCCAACTAATCTCCATCGATATGATAAAATATGCAAGGATATGAAGCATGGTATATGCGTAACAACTAGTTTTTTCAAAGTTATGTTGTTACAGCAATCTTTGGACCATTACCTCAATGAGGGCAGCACATCCAGCAACGGCAAGCACAAGAATGAAAGGAGTCGCAAGAACAGGCCACATCAGATAAAACAGACAAAGTGTAAGCGTCACCCATATACCTGTACACCAGTAGCAGCTTAACAATTCACCAAGAAAATTCGTAATCAGCCCTTTTTTGGGAACATAATAAATTTCTTCTTCTCCATCAGGTCCTACTTCTATTTCCTCCTCAAAGAAGGGAGCCCTCAGGAATTCCGTGATCTTGTCAAATACAATTAGCCTTGTTAAACGAAAGCTTGCCAACGAAAGGATGACAAACTCCAGCCATGAAATCTCCATTTTATTCAATCCCTTTACTTATAGTCAACCCGCCTATTTTTAGGAAACAAGGCGATTGTCCGTTACCCAAAAGCCCTTATAGCAATATGTTATTAATGTAATATGAGTTCAAAATATAAGGAGGAATAACGAATGGGTTGTGGAAAAAAGAACGACGACGTATTAGCCACTAGACGCGGAAACTGTGTTTGCGAAGTTGTTCGCGCCATAAAAGACATCCAAGATGCAGCCGAAGAAGTTTGTGAATGTCCTACAAGCTGTTTCCAGGAACCACTAGGTTCTTTAATTAAACCAGGAAAAAGGCAAAGAGCAGATACTCGTGTATTCGTATTAAAAACCGCTGACGGTTCTCCATTCCATGCTTTCTTTAGAGAAGATGATTGTGCTTGCGTATCCATTTTCTTCCGTGTTGAAGAGGTGTTCGATAATTGCTGTGCAACATTGCGTGTCATTAAACCGAAGAAACGTGATGGAGATGCATTGGATTTAACAAATGATTGCTGCATCGATTTAGGCAAGGTATGTCATGTTCATGATTTCGAAGCAACAAATGACTGCGTCACGGTTGACCTTAGCTGTTTCTGTGCCATTCAATGTGTGGCTGATGTTGACCTAGACATTTGTGAAGACTAACCGCTTATAATGAAAGGCCAGTCGCTCATACGACTGGCTTTTTTCTTGGAGCTTTCATAGACCAATCATCCGTATAGCTATCAAATCATTGATTGGAAGGGCTATCTCTGTCTTATCAAATAGCTTGATAACCACTTGCTCCTCTGTTTTTTCCATCAAGGTTCCACGAATCTCCTTCGTCTTTGTTTGAAAAAGGCACGGGACTGGAGGCAGCTTCTTTGGAAAATAGGCGAGATAATCGAGCCTCTCCTCAATATCCATCTCTCGAAAAGACTTGAGCCTCCGCAGACCTTTTTTGTTTCTCTCCAAATGCTCCTCTTCAAATTCTTCTATTGTTGCTTGAACCTCTTCGGCCGCTGGGATGTCTTGCTCTTGATCTACTTCCGCTTTAGGCTCACTTTTCGGTTTTTCTTCCTTACTTTTTTCAGCCTGCTTGATGGAAAAAGTCTCCTGCATTTTCCCTACGTTAACCTGGAACTCTGGCTGGTGAATATATAATAGTGGTTGACGTTTGATTTGTTTCTTGCTCAATAGGGCTGCACCTCCACATACAATTGGTTCAATCTATATGTATGCGAGAAGCAGGAATTCGTTTCAATAATGAGACATTCTTAGCTATACAAAAATACCCGCCTTCATGCGAAGGGGGTATTGATATTGCATTCAAGAAGAAAATTATAGAATATGGAAGCCGGAATCGACATGAAGATTTTCCCCAGTCATTCCTCTTGATAGGTCGCTGAATAAGAATAATGCTGTATCGCCCACCTCTTCAGGTGTCGTTGTTCTTCTTAGTGGAGAGCGTTCCTCAATTTCCTTCAAAATCGAGTTAAAATCGCTCACTCCCTTGGCTGAAAGGGTGCGGATTGGACCAGCTGAAATGGAGTTGACACGAATTCCCTCTGGACCAAGGTCATTGGCCAAATACTTCACGCTCGCATCCAATGAAGCCTTTGCCACTCCCATAATATTATAGTTCTTAATTACTCTTTCGCCACCTAAATACGTAAGTGTCACAATGCTGCCGCCTTCTGTCATAAGGGTTCTTGCCTCTTTCGCAACAGCTGTAAGCGAGTATGAGCTAATATTATGAGCTAAAAGAAATCCATCACGAGTTGTATTCATATATTCGCCTTGAAGCTCCTCTTTATTGGCGAATGCGATGCAATGAGCCACTCCATGAATGACACCAACCTCATTTTTAATCTTGCTGAAGCATTTGGCGATTTCTTCATCATTTGTGACATCACAAGGGAGTATGAGAGAATTATTCGTCTCTAAAGACTCCACTAATTCACGGACACTCTTTTCCAATCTTTCTCCAACATATGTGAAAATCAAGCGGGCACCGGCTTGATGGAGTGAACGAGCAATCCCCCATGCAATACTACGTTTGTTGGCAACACCCATCACGACGATATTTTTTCCCTTTAAAGAAAGAGACATATAGTTTCCCTCCAACATTTATTATAAGTTATTAGTACCTGATACTAATATTACCTTATTTTTAGAAAAAAGAAAAGCAGTAACACTCTCGCATTACTGCCTTTAACACCACTCACAAAATTCAAGCTCCCGCTTTAGGTCGTCAACATATTCCTTTGTCCCAGTGACGATTAAGCGATCATTAAGCTGAAGCTCGGTATCCCCATGGGGTACAATCGAATCCTTGCCACGGAAAATCCGAACAAAGATAACATCTCCAGTAAACGGAAAATTCCTTAATTTCATTCCATCAAAATGATCATTCAATAGGAGAATTTCATAAAGGGCATTTTCCTGGTTTGTTAAGATACTCAATACCTTCGGTGACTCAATCAAAGCTCTAAGGAGCGCCTTTGAAGAATTAAAGACGGAATAAACCTCCACCCCTTCCTCACGTAAGCCCTCCTCTAAATCCGGACTTTCAATACGCACAATGACCCGTTCTACCCCTTCTTCCTTCACAGCAATGGCAAGGGTTGCATTTTGCTCATCATCCCCTGTAGAAACGACAACAATATCAGATGAAAAAACCTCAGTGTCAGCTAATGCCTCTATTGAAAAATGATCGATTTCCTGTATTTCAAATAAGGAATCGGCAAAGCTCGTGTCTACCTTCGATTGTTTCGTGTGATAGATCGATGTTTGATAGAGAGAAGACTTCAGCTCTCTAGACAGAGGCAATGTTAACTGATTGGCCCCTACGAACGCAATCTTGACCTGCTTCTCTACTAGATTTTCCTTAGGCAGCAAGTTCTTAAATATGACAGGAGTGACCACACAGGTAATAACAGCTACTAGAATCACTGTCCCACTCATCCCTGAGGAGATGACTCCCATCCGCTCCCCGATGGTCGCCGCAGCAATGACTAAGGATAGGGTCGAGGTCAATAAAATTCCCGATGCCAAAACAGTCCGCAGATCAAACCAAAATCTTAGTACGGTAATTGGGATTAATTTTGAGATAAAAAGAGCTACTAATAATAAAGGGATGAGCAGAAGCAATTTCGGATCCCCAAATAGCTTCCATATATCCAAGTCAACCCCGACCATCACAAAAAAGATCGGGATCAAGAATCCATAGCCAAATGAATCTAGCTTATGAACGAGCTCCTGGTCAGGTGCAAGCAATGAAACCAATACGCCTGCCATAAAGGCACCAAGAATATTTTCTGCACCGACTGTTTCCGAGATGGCAACTAAGACAATGATTAACGTAAAAACAGCGCGGGTTCCAATCTGGATGGTGCCTGTGGACATCGCTTCGATAAATTTATTCCGCTTGTATCTTCTGCCAACGAAATACAACAAAATCCCTGCCGCAAAAAGAACGAGCAATAACCAAGTATTTCCTTCCCCACCGTCATATAATGAAACAAAGACTGCAAGTAAAATCATGGTGACTAAATCAGCAATGACTGCAATCAAAAGAATGATCTGACCAATGTTTGTTTTCATTAAATGGGATTCCTTTAAGGTTGGAACTACGACACCTAAAGAAATCGTCGAAATAATCAATGTCATAAGCAACGCATTATCGATGAATCCCGCCAAAACAAATAAATAGGAGAGCCCATAGGACACAATGAAAATCCCGATAAAGACAGTCGTAGCAACAAAAAAGCTATTTGGCTCGGATTTTGTGCTAGAGCGTGAGCCCTTTTTCTGTTTCGAGAAGGCGGAAAAGTCAATTTCCAGGCCGCTAAGAAACATTAAGAAAATGAATCCGAGGGTGGAGAGGGTCTCTAACCACATATCCTCGCGGACAAGATCAAAACCACTCTTGCCAATGATTAATCCCATCAGGATTTCAGCGACGACAACGGGAATGAAATTTAATCGAAATCGATGGAGTAAAATTGGAGTTAAAAAGGCAATTACGATTACAATAACTAAGGATGCGACGGATACACCGTGTTCTTCCATTCACATTCCTCCCATCTTTATAAAGATTGCTTTTAAAAGGAGTACAGATTATGCAAATTGATATCATTGGAGATATTCATGGATGCTTTGCCGAATTCGAGGAGCTTACAAAAAAACTCGATTATAGCTGGGAAACGGGGATCCCCATTCATCCACAAAAAAGGAAGCTTGCTTTTGTTGGTGATTTAACAGATCGGGGTCCACAGTCTCTCAAGGTCATTGAGGTCGTGTGGGAGCTCGTGATGAATAAAAAAATGGCCTTCTACTCCCCTGGTAATCACTGCAACAAGCTCTACCGCTATTTTTTGGGAAATAAAGTACAGGTTACCCATGGTTTAGAAACGACAGTAGCCGAGTATATGGCTCTTTCAAAAGATGAACAGCACCGGATTCGAAACAAGTTCATCGAATTATATGAACAAAATCCTTTATATCAGATTCTGGATCAGGGGAGACTTGTCATCGCTCATGCTGGGATTCGTGAGGATTATATTGGCAAGAATCATTCAAAGGTCAAGACCTTTGTTCTTTATGGTGATATTACAGGGCAGAAACACCCCGACGGCTCCCCTGTTCGACGTGATTGGGCAAAGGACTATCGGGGCAAAGCAACCATTGTCTACGGTCATACTCCAGTGGCCGAGCCTAGGATCGTTCGCAACACATATAATATTGATACGGGTGCCGTTTTTGGTGGAAAGCTTACCGCTTTACGCTATCCGGAGCTAACGACCGCCAGTGTTCCTTCTTCCATGCCTTTTGTGGCAGAAAAATTCAAAGAAATCGACTAGATTGAAGAAGACGCTAAAAGCTGTCGCATATCCGGAGGTAATGGGCTTTCAAACCAAAGAATTTCCTTATCTATCGGGTGGTTAAAGGAGAGCTGACTACAATGGAGTGCCTGCCTTTGAATTTTTATTCGATTACCACCGTATAAATCGTCTCCTAATAACGGATGTCCCATATGGGATAGATGAACCCTGATTTGATGAGTCCTTCCTGTCTCCAATCTTAACCGTACATGGGCAAATGCTGGGTACTGCTTAACGACCTGATAATGCGTACAAGCATATTGCCCTCCAATCTGAACTTCTCTTTCAATAATGCTATCTTTTTTTCTCCCAATCGGCTTTTCAATCGTTCCCTCCAATTGTGGAAAAAAGCCCTCACAAAACGCCTCATATTCTCGCTTGACCTGGCCTTCCTGTTGCTGCTTACTGAATAAATGATGGATATGGCGATGCTTTGCAATCAAGACAAGGCCAGATGTATCCCGATCAAGCCTTGTCACAATATGCACGGTAGCCGCAAGGTTGATTTTTTCATAATAACCGACCACACCATTAGCTAAGCTACCATATGGATGTTCTCTTGATGGGATTGTGTTCATGCCAGAAGGCTTATTCAGAACTAATAAATAGGCGTCTTCATATAAAATTTCAAGCGGCAGCTCCTCACCATCCATCGATTCACTCTTCAATTCCTCTGGGAACGTCACCTTCAGCCGATCTCCTGCCGTTAGCACACGCCTAACGGTCACTTCCTCTCCATTCAATTGAATAGCCCCACCGGCAAACTTAATATCCGTCAAGGCTGCCTTGGAAATTTCCTGTTCCTGCAAAAAATCTCGCACTAGCTTCCCATGATCAGCTGGCATGATCGTCCATTCAAGCGTAAAATTCGTCAACTTACTGCCTCCTTACAAGCGGAGTGTTGCCTTTCTATTCCGAAATAAATGAGTCCTTTACCCGCTTCCAGAATGGGAAAGGTCTAAACCTAGCAAAGCGAATCTTTTCATCCGCTACTCTGAACTGAATGGACTTAACATCCTTATGAAGCAAGGTCAAATGATCAATCGTAATATGAAAGTCAGGGCTATTCACAGGCTTTAGCATGCATGTATGATGGGCTGGCAGCACTAGTGGCGAACCAACTGTACGAAACACCCGGTTATTGATGGATGCCATCTCCGCAAGCTGAATGGCAGGGATCGATGGATGGAGAATCGCCCCTCCAAGCGCCTTATTATAAGCCGTGCTTCCAGAAGGAGTTGAAATACATAGCCCATCCCCACGAAACCGTTCGAAAAACTGCCCTCTAATTTCCACGTCCATAACCAACGTGGAATCAACACTTTTGACCGTTGATTCATTTAGAGCTAAATAGCGGTTTTCCTTCCCGCCATGGGAATAGCGAATAATGACTTCGAGAAGGGGATATTCCACGACCTGAAAAGGAGTCTTGGCGATCGCTATGACGAGCTTCTCAATCTCTTCAGGCAGCCAATCAGCATAAAAGCCTAAATGCCCGGTATGCACCCCGACAAAAGCGGTCTTATGCAACCGACTTTTGTAGCGATGAAAGGCATAGAGCAAGGTTCCATCTCCTCCTACCGAAATGACGATATCCGGCTTATCCTCGTCATAGACGAGATTGAAATCGAGTAAATAGGACCGGATTTTATGCATAAGAGTATTGGATTTGGAATCCCCTTTTGAAGTTATCGCGAAATTCATGGCTACTGTCTCCTCTATCGAACATAGTTTTGATTTAAGTTGTCTCGCAAAACAATAATGTTTGAGAAAAGAGCTTTGATTTAACTGTTCCCATCCTGCTGCAGCTCTTTCATTCTTGCAAAAAAGGCCTGCGCTTCTTGAATTTCTCCACGAATTAATGACATTTCTTCATCTAATCGAAACGCGGCTTCAGCGGCTCTTTGCAATCGCAAACGGATATCCTCTGGAAATTGGCCTTTATATTTATAATTCAAGGAATGCTCAATCGTTGCCCAAAAATTCATAGCAAGTGTGCGGATTTGAATTTCGACGAGAATTTTCTTTTCTCCGGAAATCATTTGAACAGGATAACGAACCACCACATGATACGACCGATATCCACTTGCTTTCTTGTGAGAAATATAATTCCTCTCCTCGACGATTTCAAAATCATTTCGTTTTCTCAATAATTCCACGACAGGCTTTATGTCATCAACAAATTGGCACATCATTCGCAGCCCTGCAATATCCTGCATTTCCGTTTCTAATTTATCTAAAGGAATTCCTTTTTGATTTGCTTTATCTAGGATACTTGCAATCGGCTTCACACGCCCAGTGACAAATTCAATTGGAGAATGATTGGATTCCAGTTCATATTGCCCGCGCATCCCCTTTAATTTAATTTTCAACTCATCAACCGCTTGCTTATACGGTGCCAAAAATTGCTCCCAGTTCTGCACTGCTCTTCACCTCATCCGATTATTTGCCTTTTTAGAAGATGCTTCTCGTTGTCAAATCCTTATCGCCATTGGTATCTTCTATTTGGACATTATTTTTCTCTTTCTATTCGACGGATGAACGGCAGAATCCGATTAAAAAATCTCTTCCACCTTCGCAACCATTATCTCGCCATAATTGCTATTTCCTTTAATATTTTCAATGAGATATGCTAACTCATCCAAGAAATTGACAAGCTCGATCCGCTCCTCTTCATTTCCCAAAAACACGCGTAAATTCCCTGCGAGTACTCTCTTTAGGTCAGTCCAAACAGGCTCTTGTATGATAACATATGTATAATCTTGCTCTTTTTCTAGTAAGTACACGAATGCACATTCATCTGAATCCACGAGCATTTGTCCTGTGGCTATGATGCCATCTAAGTTGATTTCAGGACCGACTTGAAGAAGACATTCATTGTCGCTCATGCTTGCAAACCCATTAATCATAATCTTTTTTCTCATTACTTCACCCCTATACGTTTTTTATTTTAACATAAACATATAGGTGGATCATATTGCGAAAGGAATGAAATCTTTGTCTCAGCATATCGAAATTGAATTTAAGAACCTTTTGACCGAAGAAGAATTTACCCGCATGAAGACCTTCTTAAACATGGACGAGTCCCTCTTTGTGAAGCAGGAAAATCACTATTTTGATACAGCTTCATTTGCTTTAAAAGAGCTCGGCTGCGCCCTAAGGACCCGCTACAAAGAGGGATGCTATGAGCTTACATTGAAACAGCCTCATACGGAAGGATTACTGGAAACGAACCAAATGCTTTCACATGATGATGCGACAGCCTTTCTTGAGAAAAATGTTCTCATTGATGGTCCTGTCAAGAATGCGCTTCAACAACTGAAGATTCCCTTAGAGGAGCTCACCTATTTTGGTTCATTGACTACGCTACGAGCTGAAAAAGAGTACAATGGTGGCTTGATTGTACTGGATCATAGTTTCTATTTAAATCAATCTGATTTTGAGGTAGAATATGAAGTAGAAAACTTTGAGGTAGGAAAAAGCCATTTCAATCATCTATTAAAAGAGCTTTATATTCCAATTAGGAAAACAGATAATAAAATTCGCCGTTTTTACTTAGCCAAAGAAAATCATCGCTAATACTTTTTCTAGGAGAATCATTATGAATGTCGACCAGTTAAAAGTAATGCTGCAATTACAAGCGCTGCAAAATTTTAATACAACATCAGCTTCTACCGGAAATTCATTTTTTCAAGAAATGATGAATGAATTGCTTGTAAACAGCCAAAATTCTTTATTAAATGTCGAGAGCCCAACAGAAGATGCAGTTAGCAATTTACCACTGCAGCCGACTCTCCCCCCAATTCAATTAACGAAGCTAACAGCGGGAGAAAAATCGAATTTTGACGAGATTATTGAAGAGGCCGCAAGCAAGTTCAATTTACCGGTTGCCTTAATTAAAGCGGTCATTAAGCAGGAGTCCAACTTCAATCCAAATGCAGTGAGCTCTGTAGGCGCTTCCGGACTTATGCAGCTCATGCCCGGAACAGCCAAACATTTAGGAGTAGCAAACGTCTTTGATCCGAAGGAAAATATCTATGGCGGAAGCAAGTACTTAAGACAAATGCTTGATAAATACAACAACAACATGGAGCTTGCATTAGCTGCTTACAATGCAGGTCCTGGAAATGTGGATAAATACGGGGGCATTCCTCCATTTAAAGAAACACAGAACTACGTTAGAAAAATTACAAGTAATTTAGCCTAATATGATTGTCACAAAACCTGTCTGTTCACGCCGAACAGACAGGTTTTTTTGCAATTGAGTACCAGGGAGCAGGTACAACGAACTAGTTCTTGACTTCCGATCTTAAGCCAATTGTTTGAGATATATTTGCCTCATTGATAAAATAGAGGAAAATTATCAGAAGCATGTTTGGAGCAAAATTAAAGGAGATTTCACTATGGAGAAAATAATGACACCTTTTGAAGCCATAGGTGAAGAAAAATTACATCAATTAATCGATACATTCTATAGCCATGTTCATCAGCATCCCGATCTCATCCCTATTTTTCCTGAGGATCTTACGGAAACAGTAAGGAAGCAAAAGCAATTTATGACTCAGTTCTTAGGTGGACCACCAATTTACACAGAGGAACATGGACACCCGATGCTACGAGCACGTCATTTGCCATTTGAAATCACTGAAACACGAGCAAGAGCTTGGCTTTCCTGTATGAATAAAGCCATGGACGAGGTTGAACTAGATGAGACCATTCGAGAAGCATTCTTCTCACGACTTGTACTTACAGCCCAGCATATGATTAACCAACCTGAAAAAGAAGACATGAAAGGTGAAGACTTGTGAGTGAAAGAATCTTTAACACATCCACTTCTCATCATTGTCATGGTTCTGAGAAAAAGCCGATTGAAATCTATCTTTTCATTGATCCCTTATGTCCAGAATGCTGGGCACTTGAACCAATTCTAAAAAAGCTGCAAATTGAGTACGGACGTTATTTCTCGCTCAAGCATGTCTTAAGCGGAAGAATTGCGATGCTCAATCTATCAAAAAAACAACATTATGAAAATATTGCTGAACTATGGGAAAGAACAGCTTCACGCACAGGCATGTCCTGTGACGGTTCCCTTTGGTTTGAGAACCCTATCTCCTCCCCCCATATTGTGTCTGTCGCTATTAAGGCTGCGGAACTACAGGGAAGAAGAGCGGGCATCCGTTTTCTACGCAAAATACAGGAAATGCTCTTTCTCGATAAGCAGAATATTTCCGAACTCACCGTATTGAAAGAATGTGCAAAGGAAGCAGGACTAGACGTGGAGGAATTCATTTCTGACATTCATTCCGATAGTGCGGCCAAAGCCTTTCAATGTGATTTAAAGATTACATCGGAAATGGAGGTCCAGGAAATTCCTACCCTTGTTTTCTTTAATGAAAATATTGAGGAGGAAGGAATTAAGATCACTGGGATGTATCCATACGAGGTGTATGAGCAAATATTAACGGAAATGCTTCCCTTCATTCCTGAAAAAGCAATTCCACCTTCGATTGAGGCTTTTTTGAAATATTTTAAGCTTGTCGCTTCCAAGGAAATTTCCGTTGTATACAATATGTCGGTTAGTGAAGTGGAAAGAGAAATGAAAAAGCTACAGCTCAAACAATTGGTAGAACAGCTTCCAGCAAAATACGGAGTATTCTGGCGTTATAACGAGAGGTAGGGGTGGCCGTTTGCGGACAATTAAGTCCGCAGTGGTCGAACCCGCTTGAAAAATCTTGAAGGGCAGTCATTCTGCCCTCTCCTTTTAAATGAGGGTTGTTTTCGAACGGATTAATGCTTGAGATATGAGCATAATGAAAAAGGCCATGCAAACCTGTCTGTTTGCATGGCCTTTTTCTATAATACGAACAAAGGGGATGGGAGAAATTTTTCACGGTCAAACAAAGGGGTATGTTTGCTTGTGATTAACTTCACGATATAAATATATCATGCTTTCAGATATCTGACAACTGGTATGTGCCTGATTTCACAATATTGTCAAATTCTAATCAGGGAATGACCCTTTCCACAATTGAATATGATGATACTAGCCTAATATATTCGACTAGGAGGATGAGCAATGAAAAAACTACCAATTGGGCTGATGCTGCTCTTCATCATCATTACCTTTCTCTTTAACCTACTTGGGCTCATGCATTTAGTTTCAATTTTCATCACTTCCCCCTTATTATTCCTTGCAATCCTCATTTTTGTCCATTATTTAAATGATCGCAACCGATTTAGAGGGTTCTAGCTTCAGCAAGTTTTGGGATATCGGTCATTCTTTGGGATATATCGGTAAAAAAAAAGGATATATCGGTCATTTTTTCAAGATATCGGTCAAATCGCACAACATATCGGTCAAACGCCAAAAGGAGATGCTTTCGCATCTCCCCCGTTAATTAAGACAATAAGCTTTCCATCTCGTTCAGTCTTTCTTCAAACACCTTGCAAGCATCAGCAATTGGCTTAGAGCTTGTCATGTCCACTCCTGCCTTTTTCAAGACCTCAATCGGATAATCGGAGCTTCCTGACTTCAAGAACTCAAGATAGCGCTCCACCGCTGGCTGTCCCTCTTCTAATATCTGCTTGCTTAATGCCGTCGCAGCACTGAAACCAGTCGCATACTGGTACACATAGTAATTATAGTAGAAGTGAGGAATTCTCGCCCATTCTAAGCCGATTTCCTCGTCAATGACCATATTTTCTTTACCAAAATATTTCACATTCAAATCGTAATATTCCTTCGTGAATAATTCGGCAGTCAATGCCTCATGATTTTGCGCCTTCTGATGAATTAAGTGCTCAAACTCTGCAAACATCGTTTGACGGAAGACCGTACCTCTGAAGCCCTCTAAATAATGATTCAACAAATATAATCTCTTCTTCTCATCATCAATGGTCTTGAGAAGATAATCGTTGAGCAATGCTTCATTACAGGTTGATGCCACCTCTGCCACAAAAATAGAATAGTCACCATATGGGAAAGGCTGAGTTTTCCTTGTGTAATAGCTATGAACAGAATGACCAAATTCATGTGCCAATGTAAAGAGATTATTCACATTATCCTGCCAGTTCATTAGGATATATGGGTTTGTCCCATAGGAGCCAGAGGAATAAGCACCGGATCGCTTTCCTTTATTTTCATGAACGTCCACCCAACGATTTTCGAAGCCCTCCTTCAGAACATTTAAGTAGTCCTCACCAAGTGGTGCAAGCCCTTTTAGAATGATGTGCTTCGCTTCATCGTAAGTAACCTCCATCTTCACATCTGGAACAAGGGGCGTGAACAAATCGTACATATGAAGTTCATCAAGCCCGAGAACCTTCTTTCTAAGCTTAATATAACGGTGCAGCAATGGAAGATGCTCATTAATCGTATTCACAAGATTCTCATAGACAGTCTCAGGAATATTGTTCGCTGATAAAGCCGCATGCCTTGCAGAATCGTAATTGCGAACCTTTGCGTTAAAATTATCCTGTTTCACCTGTCCGCTTAATGTGCTCGAGAACGTATTGGTGAATTTGCCATAGGTTCCGTACACAGCCTTGAATGCATCCTCACGAACACGTCGGTCTGTGCTTTCAAGGAAGCGAATATAGCGTCCGTGGGTGACCTCGACTTCCTCCCCATTCTCATCCTTAATGCTAGGGAATTCAAGGTCTGCATTGTTTAGCATCCCAAATGTATTGCTTGAAGAATTCATAACCTCTGAGGCTTCCGCTAATAAGGCCTCCTGCTCAGCAGATAGCACATATGGACGCTGCAGGTTGATTTCTTCTAATGCATGCTCATACAGTTTTAACTCTTCTTTTTCATTTAAGAAGGATTTGACCTTTTCTTCATCAATGGATAAAATTTCTGGAACGATATACGCTAAGGAGCTTGCTACTTGGGAATACAAGGATTTAATTCGTGCGTCCAACCCCTGATAGAAGGAATTGGTTGTATCCTGATCATAGCGCATATGAGCATATGTATAGAGCTTCCCGATACGCTCTAGTATCTGGTCTTGCTTTTGCAGTGCTTCATATAAAACATCAGCGCTGTCCGCTAGTTTTCCTTGGTATTCAGAAATTCCAGGAAGTAAGTCTTTGACCGCTTGGAATTCCTTATCCCACTCCTCATCAGTAGGAAAAATATCTTCAAGTCTCCACGTATCCTCTACTTTTATTTCACTTCTAGTTGGAAGTTTCTTTACTGCTGTTTCATTTCCCATAGGTAATCCTCCTTATTTATTTCGATATGCGAAAAATACATTACTACCTTATTTTATCTTAATATGCGAAATCCTCCAAATATTTTCTCATAACAAGCGATTTCCTGCTGCTGCCATTCCTCGATATTGTTTGCAATTTTAATTGATTTATCGATTAAATACTTCTTATTTTTCATTTTTTTTAGAACACCTACCTTTGTTAAAACCGCTAAATATTCCTCAATGGCAAATGGCAATGGATTTCTTTTAAGGCAAGGCAGATTGCGTATCTGGATTTCGAGTCTTTTCACCCTTCTTAGGAACTCTACATACACATGATGAAAGTGAACCTCCGTTCCTTCCTTCTGTCCGAAGATATGATCGAGAAAAATATAGGCTTGCCATACAAATGGAGGCGTCTCTATTGCGTAATTCATTCTTAAGGGAATTCCTACAAAGGGTGGAATAAGATATGGATTGAGGGAGCAGCAGTATAATTCATTGAGAAATGGGTCTGTAATGGGGTTTGCATTAGTTAAAAAGGTAGTCTTAAATCGAGAAAGATCCGTTCGCCAATCATCCAAGTTCTTTAACAGGCTAATATTCGGCTCTACTATATCTTGAATCGCTAGAGCATGTGGAGGTTTTAGAGAAAAGCGGCAGTATGCCTTTTTCACCGATACTGGAATAATTGATTCTAATGAAATAAACTGATGGGCTTGTGGGCAATAGGAAAGAAGATAGCCTAAGCCTGCTGAGCTTTCTCTTAGGAAAAGATAGTGGAAGCTTGAGAGGGTTGTTTTGTGGGGCCCTAAGCGATTGATATTCTTGCCACCCAAGATCCAAATGGGGATATGAGATAATTTCAGATAGCCCTCTGTCCGCTTTTTGAAAGTCTCTTCTGAAATCGTCGAGCATTGGAACTCGATACAGTAGGTTTTTCCCTCAAAAATAAAGACAATATCGGCTCGCTGTTTGATTGTGGGGAAGTAGTATTCTAATTCGGGATTTACATGCTTACTCTTGAGCCACTCATACAAGTGAATTTTTCCCGTCATATGGTATTCTGACTCACGCTCATAATATTCGGTACATTCTGTCCCGGATTCATGGGCAAAATGAAAGATTTTCTTCGTACCTAGCTTTAGAATCACTTTTGCGGAGCAGGTTCTGCAGTAGAAGCTTTCCTTGTTTCTGAGCTCTTGAAGCTGACTCCGACTGTAATTGTCTATTAGAGAAATAACCTCACCATTTCTTAATTTTGCCGTTAACAAATCATCCTCTCCTTTCTTCTTAACTATTCTCCAAACGTGTAGTAAATCCTTTTTTGAAAAAAGAACCCTGAAACTTCAGGATTCTATAAGAACGGGGAGAGAAGCCGTGATAATGATTCCATGAGTCGATATCCAAGATGGCGCTTTTTGAAATCCTCTAGACGAAGCTCCTCTGAATCTTTTAGGTCATGGATGAATTCTCTTACAAGCTTGTCCGTGCTCCTCGTATTATAGAGAAACGCATTTACTTCAAAATTCAAGTGGAAGCTACGCATATCCATATTGGAGGTTCCAATCGACGCTAGGGTGTCATCGACAATAATAATTTTACTATGCATAAACCCTTTTTTGTAGGCATAGATTTTTACTCCTGCTTCAAGCAGATCAGGAAAATAGGAGCGAGAGGCATGAAACACGATCCGTTTGTCTGGCTTACTCGGAACAAGAAGCCTTACATCAATTCCACTCAGGGCTGCAATTTTCAAAGCACTAAAGATATCCTCATCTGGAATGAAGTATGGGGAGGCAATCCAAACCGACATCTTTGCGGAGGTGATCATCGAAAAGAAAATACTTTTTATCACACTCCATTCATTATCAGGCCCTCCAGCAATCAGCTGCACGCCCTCACGACTATTTTCCATTTGTACGGGTGAGAGATATTCCGCAGTAAGCAAACCTTGATTTGTCATGTAATACCAATCCTGGAGAAAAATCAGCTGCAATGTACGGACAGCCTCTCCTTTTAACCATAGATGTGTGTCCCTCCAATGGCCAAAGTGCTCATTGCGTCCCAAATATTCATCACCAATGTTTAGACCCCCGACAAAGCCAATGCTTCCATCGATGACAATGATTTTTCGGTGGTTGCGAAAATTAAATTTACTATTTAGGAAAGGAAGCCTTACTGGGCCGAACGGGATAATCTCAATCCCTGCTTCACGCATTTCCCGGATATATTTCTTTGAAAGCATCCATGAACCTACAGCATCATAGAGGAATCGAACTTTGACACCCTCCTTCGCTTTCGTAATAAGGATATCCTTAATTTTGTTACCTAATTTATCACTGCGAACAATGTAGTACTCAATGTGAATATGATGTGTTGCCTCCTTTAGGGCATGTATGATTTCCATGAACGTTTCGTCACCATTGTTCAATACCTTGGTCTCCGTTCGAAAGGAAATGGGACTGTTTCCCAGCTTATGGGCAAGGTGAAAAAGCTTGCGCTGGTCAGGATCCATTTCCTCAATTCGCTCAACACTTGGATAATCCACATCCCCTTCAATTTGAAGGAAAGCTTGTTTATCGAATATGTATTTTTTCCTAAACATCTTTTCTCTGCGATAGTTCCGTCCAAATAGTAAATAGAAAATAAAACCAACAAGAGGAAAGCTCCCCAGCACCACCAACCAGGTTAGGGTTTGAGTGGGATGGCGATTTTCCAGGAAGATAATAAACCCAATAAAGATGACGGACAAAGTAGTGATAATGCTTATATAGCCCAATAAACCGCCTTTAATATAATCTCCAAGCAAATAATAAAGCACAGCTAATATACCAATAAATAAAAGGACTCTCACTGTATTCTTCAAGCGATCATCACCTCGGTTCATTAGAAAAGCGCAGGAGCTAAGCACTGTTCAGAGTACAAGAACTTAACCCTATTGATCTTATTAAAAAATACCGATTTCATCAATGAAATCGGTATTTTTATAAGGCATTGTTACGTAAATCGGACATATTTTTGAAAAAATCATTGTTAATGAAAATATTTCCTCAACTCTGAAAAGACATGTTCAGAAATAATGAGATGCCCGTATTCTTCCACACGATGGATGGTTACCTGTGTTTCAGCTCCGTATTCAAGCAGAATACTTAGGCAATCATCGATTTCATCTTCATCAAATTCTTCCTCAGGGAATTCCACATATAAATAATAGTTATTTTCAAAGGAATATAGCTTAGTCACCAATGAATCAAGAATATTACGATTCGATAGCGATATTAAGTCCTCAAAATCGTTAAAAGCGATTAAGAATTCCAATGTTCCTTCAGGAGCAATTTCTTCACCATCTTTTGGATTAAAATGTTGATCCAACAGTTCTTCTATTCTGTCGTCCACAGGTAAATCCTTTAGCTTTTCATCTGGAATTGGCAGCTCGAACTTCTGTCCATCCTTGGAAATTTGTGCTCTTGTCACAAGGATCTCCAGCCCTTTATCCAAAGCTTGTACTTGAATCCAAAGAGGTCCTTCTAGGATAAATTCCTCCTCCTGATGAACTTCATCCATCATTTCCCAAAATAGCTCTTCACTTCGCTCCCGGTTGTACCAGATTTCCTCGCGGTCAAAGCCCCGCTCTTCTATATCGACATATGAAATGTAAAACTTTACCGTATGTTCATTGATCCGTTCAATATCCATCAAGTAACCTCTCCCTTCTTGCATTATTTGGAAGGGAATAAATACCCCCATGCAAAATACATGTACCTTTACCCATTACTTTTAATCACATAGAAGGATGTAAAGCACTATAATAATAAAAAGTGTTATTACCTTGTACTCTTATTTTATGATAAAAAGGAGATAAAGGGAAATAAAATAACACGGTTTCTTAAAAACCATTATATGCCTACTCAACACAAAAAAGCTCGTGCAAAATCTTATTTGTAGTATCTTATCAAAAAACATTCCTACTCACAAATTATTTCTCCCTGATACTCCCACACCTGAAGAAGTGGGCTTTTCAAGTTCGGAAGTTCCATAAATACAAAAAACCCCCGATACAAAGGATCGAAGGTTTTCCCATTAGTTTACAAGACGTCTCGCTTCTTGAAGCTGGAATGTACGTACCTTTCTTGGAAGGAAACGGCGGATTTCATCCTCGTTATAACCCACCTGAAGGCGCTTTTCATCAATAATAATTGGACGACGTAGCAAACCGGGATTGTCCTTAATAAGCACAAGCAAATCCTGGAGCGGCATCGTTTCAAGATTCACATTCAGTTTCTGAAAGGTCTTAGATCTTGTTGAAATGATCTCATCTGTTCCGTCCTCAGTCATTCGAAGAATTTCCTTAATTTCCTCTACTGTTAAAGGATCAGAAAAAACATTACGCTCTTGATAAGGTATTTCATGCTCTTCAAGCCAAATCTTCGCTTTGCGGCAAGATGTGCAACTAGGTGAAGTGTATAAAGTAACCAAATCAATTCACACTCCTTAAATTCAAGATACAAAAATATATATTAACCATGTTTATCAAAAATCACTTAAATTAAAATAACTTTAAACAAGTAATGTATATTAATTATTATACACCAATATAAATCAAAAAGGTATAGATTTTTGAGCATGCAGCCAACTGTTTCAAAAAATTGCTTTCATGAAAGTTCTCTCTATATAAGACGTATTTGTCACCTAAAAGTTTCATGTATTTCTGCATTTTTTTATTTTGTTTCTAAAAAAGCTGGCTTCTGTTCTATTGTGTCATTTCTAGCGGTCATTTTCAATTAATGTCATGAAAATGAAAAAAAATATTAATGAATTTAATGAGACTGAATTCATTTTTCCCCTTTCATAATAATTGAACTTCTTTTACAATAGGGGTAGGGGATAAACAATAGAAAGATGGGGGTTATATCATGGTACCTTACATAACCGATCTGGCCATTGTCGCAGTGCTCATTATTGCAATCACAGCAACAATGGGTGTCATTACAAATGGCATCGGAACGAAAATTTTCGGCGGAAAGAATCGAAATCTATTTGTAGATAAATCGGAAAGAATGCAAACAGGCTGGAAAAGCGTAGGTGGCTTCAAAAAATAGAAAAAAACTGAGACTCGCATGGTCTCAGTTTTTTTCTATTAAGGGGTATAGTCCACATTCTTTGTATAGCTATTCCCTGCATTCCAAAGCAAGAATTCCTTAATCCCTTGTTCATTTAAAGCTTTAATTTGTGCTTCTACCTCCTGCTTTCCATAGCGCTTGTAATTTCCGCTACCAAGCCAGGATGCTGTGAAGTCTTGAAGCCAGGGTCTTGAGATTGGACGGTGCTCAAGCTTTGAGAGAATGGAATTCTCCACCTTTGCATATTCCGTCACCAGCCGATAAGGATCCAAATCAGGCTTACTGATTCCGAAATAGGAGGTCCAATGACTTGGGTAGATCATCGATGAAATAACATCAATCTGCTCGCTTATTTTCGAGAAATTTTGGCCAATTCCAGGTGCTTCAGGAAGTGTTGCTGTATAGCCAAAGATGTCAACTGAAACCTTGGCTCCATATGGTTCAAGCTTTTTCTTCGCATAGGCAACAAAATCCGTTACGGCCTGCACCCGCTTTTGAACATTGTCCATATCCATTTGCTCGTATTCTCCCATGGTATATGTTAAAGCATTATCTCTTTTCTCGAAGCCCTCTGGAAAACGCACATAGTCAAACTGGATTTCCTGAAAGCCCATTTTGGCAGCCTCAATGGCTATGCCAACATTATAATCCCAAACTTCCTTCAGAAAAGGGTTCACAAATGACTCTCCTCGACCGTTTTTCCAGACGGTTGAACCATTTTTAAAGGAAAGCTCCGGCTTCATGTTAGCTAATGCGGTATCCTTGAATACTACCACTCTAGCAATCGGATAGATCTTCTTTTGTTCCAGCGTTTTTAGCATTTCTTTTGGATTCTTAATATATGGCTTCCCAATTGCCTTATAGGGTGAGGTCTCATCAGGTATGTAAGTAATATTGCCCCAATCATCCTTCACATCAATGACCATCGCATTCAGATCCGTATTCTCAATTAAATGAATTAATTGGGGGAATTTTTCTCCTCCTGCGGAATGACCGGTCACATAAATTCCTCTCACAGCATCTGGGTAGTCAAATTTAAGCCCGCTATCATACTTAAAACGTGTCAGCACATCGGGCAGATTTTTGATCAAAAGGTCCTCCCGCACTGGTAATGATTTTGCTAATCCATCCTGCTTTTGTTTTGCTAGAGCAATACTTCCTCCAAACAATAGCAAAAAAAACAAAGCCAACAAACTTACGACACGAAAAGATTTCATTATGTCCCCCTTTTCTATTTTATCTTATGTATATGAGATTATTAGATTATCATTCTTCTACATTTTACCCTTAAAATTGACAATAATCTACATGGCAAATAAAGAAAACGATCTCGGTTTTGAGATCGTTTTTGTTATTTTGCATATTGCGCCTTATATTGTTCAAATTCTTTTTGAGAGCATTGAACGAAGTGACCTGGCTTTATCTCACGAAGCTTCACCTCATCATCACTGCTGTAATTATGAACCTTCGGATTATAGGTTTTCCGCTTGCGATTACGTTCATAATTTGGATCTGGCAATGGAATCGCAGACAAAAGGGATTGGGTATATGGATGGATCGGGTTATTGTACAAATCGTCCGCTGGTGCTAGCTCGACTAGCTTCCCGAAGTACATGACACCAATCCGGTCACTGATGTATTTCACCATGGACAGATCATGAGCGATGAAAAGGTAGGTTAAGCCTTTTTCCTTTTGCAGCTTTTTCATGAGATTGACAACCTGAGCCTGAATGGAAACATCGAGGGCGGAAATTGGTTCATCAGCAATGATGAATTCCGGCTCTACTGCAAGTGCTCGAGCAATGCCAATCCGTTGTCTTTGACCCCCTGAGAACTCATGGGGATATCGATTGGCATGCTCTTTGTTTAAGCCGACCGTTTCTAGTAGCTCAATGACACGATTCATTCTGTCTTCCTTTGAAGATGCAAGTCCGTGAATATCAATTCCTTCCGCAATGATATCAGACACCTTCATTCGCGGATTTAAGGATGCTTGCGGATCCTGGAAAATCATTTGCATTTTACGGTTAAACTCTTTTAGTTCAGCCTTTGATTTTTTCCCATGGACATTGACGCCATTATAGAGTACTTCGCCACCAGTTGCATCGTATAAGCGTATGATCGTCCGGCCTGTCGTTGATTTTCCACAGCCTGATTCGCCAACAAGCCCTAAGGTTTCACCTTTGAATATGTCAAAGGAGATGTCATCGACGGCTCTCACTTCATTTGCCTTTCCAACATTGAAGTATTGCTTTAAATTCTTTATCTCCAATAGTTTCTCCGTGCTCGCCATTTAATTCCCCTCCTTCAAGCCAAGGAATTGGCGCTTGCGTTTTTGAACAGCCTCTGGCGGTTCGACCTTTGGTGCTTCTGGATGCAAGAGCCATGTCGCCGCATAATGCGTATCGGAAACCTTGAACATTGGCGGCTGTTTTTCAAGGTCTATTTTCATTGCATAGCGGTTACGAGGTGCAAAGGCATCTCCTTTCGGTGGATGAAGCAAATCTGGCGGCGTCCCAGGAATCGCATAAAGCTCTTCATCTTCCGTATCGAGTGTCGGCATCGAGCTAATCAAGCCCCAGGTGTACGGGTGCTGTGGGTTATAGAACACCTCATCGACAGTTCCGACCTCAACAATTTTTCCTCCATACATGACAGCTACTCGATCCGCCACATTGGCTACTACACCTAGATCGTGGGTAATAAAGATAATCGACGTGTCAATCTTTTTCTGTAAGGCCTTCATCAGTTCAAGGATTTGGGCTTGAATCGTTACATCAAGAGCGGTCGTCGGTTCATCTGCAATTAACACCTTAGGGTTGCAAGCCAATGCAATCGCGATGACGACACGCTGCCTCATTCCGCCTGAGAATTGATGAGGATATTGCTCAAAGCGTACCTCGGGATTGGGAATTCCAACTAGATCAAGAATTTCAATCGCTCTCTTTTTAGCGGCTCCCTTACTTAATTTTTGATGCTTCATAATCGGTTCAATAATTTGCCTTCCAACCTTCATCGTTGGATTCAAAGATGTCATCGGATCCTGAAAAATCATCGAAATGTCTTTGCCACGAATCTTCTGCATCGCCTTATCAGAAAGCTTTGCGAGATCTTTCCCTTCAAAAAGGATTTGTCCCTGTTTAATCTCTGAGTTTGATTCAGGTAACAGATGCATAATCGCTTTGGACGTGACTGATTTCCCTGAGCCTGATTCACCGACAATAGCGAGTGTTTCCCCTTTATGCAAATCAAAATTCACGCCACGGATAGCTTGTACCTCTCCAGAAAAAGTATGGAAGGAGATATGCAAATCCTTCACTTCTAATATTTTTTCCACTTCAATTCACCTGCCTTTTCTAGTCGCGCATCTTCGGATCTAGAGCATCCCTCAGTCCATCAGCCACCATGTTAAAACAGATCATAATCAAGCTGATGACAATGGCTGGGATGATCATTTGGTAAGGATATAGCTGCAGCACCTTAAATCCATCATCAATTAATGTTCCCAATGAGGCATGTGGAGGCTGTAATCCTAACCCAATAAAACTTAAGAAAGCTTCAAAGAAAATCGCATTCGGAATGGTAAACATGGTATTGATAATAATCACTCCAGCTAAGTTTGGAACAAGATGCTTGCCAATAATCTTTCCATTAGATAGTCCAAGGGTTCTAGCAGCGAGGACATATTCCTGACTCTTCAGCTTCAGAACCTGCGCCCGCACGACCCTAGCCATTCCCACCCAGCCCGTTATCGTTAAGGCAATGGTAATGGAGAGAATCCCAGGCTTGAGGACGATAATCATGAGGATAACGACCACCAGGTTCGGAATCCCTATCAAGATCTCGGTAATACGCTGCATAAAATTATCGGTTCTACCCCCGACAAAGCCAGAGATCGCCCCGTATAGAACACCAATAATCATATCAATGGCTGCTGCCAGAAATGCAATATATAAAGAAACCTGAGTTCCCTTCCAAAGCCGTGTAAAAATATCACGACCTAAGCTATCCGTACCTAACCAATAATATTCATCGACATGCTTTACCTTGTAAGCGTTGTACGTATCTCCATTCTTCCTTGTTAATTCCCCATCAAACGGAAGCCAGCTGATGTTTTCTAACACAGGAATACGCGGTGGCAAATTGTTATGCTTTAAATTTTGGTCGGCATAGCCATGGCCTGTAATATTCGGTCCAACGATAGCCATAATGATTAATATCGCAAGAATAATGATGCTCACGATCGCACCTTTGTTCTTCCTTACACGAAGCCATGCGTCCTGCCAATAATTCAAGCTAGGCTTTGAAATTTGCTCACTTTTTGTCGCATCCATTTCAACGGGCGAAAACATTTCTTGTGGAATTTTTTCATTTTCCATTATTTTTTCCCTCCCGCTAAACGAATTCTCGGATCGATCACACCATAGAGGAGATCGACAATTAGAATGACGACTACAAACAAGGCAGCAAATAATAATGTCGTTCCCATGATAACAGGGTAATCATTGACCTGAATGGATTTGACAAATTGCTCTCCAATTCCGGGAATACCAAAGATTTTTTCAATAACTAATGATCCCGTCATTAAACTGACGACTAACGGCCCCAATACAGTAACAACTGGAATAAGAGCATTTCTTAGCGCATGCTTAAAGGCGATATCAAACCAGCTTGCACCCTTCGCTTTAGCAAGCACAATATAATCTGATTCTAATACCTCGATCATTTCCGTACGTACAAACCGAGCCGCAGTTGCTAGTGGGAACATCGCAAGTGCAATCGTTGGGAGGATCGTATACTCAGGTCCTCTCCAGAACGCAACCGGGAACCAGCCCAGCTTCACACCAAGATAATATTGCATGAGTCCTGCAAAGACAAAGGATGGGATCGATTTGCCAAGAACCGCAATAAATGTCGATCCGTAATCCACCCATGTGTTTTGCTTCAGCGCTGCAAGAACCCCAAGAATAATTCCAAAGATAGTCCCAAAGATGATCGCCTGAAAACCGAGCTGGGCTGAAGGGCCAAAGCTCTTGACAATAATTTCTGTTACACCAACATTATCAAACTGAAAGGAAACACCTAAATCTCCCTTTACCAAATTCATCATATAGTTCGCATATTGAACAGGTACTGGATCATCTAGCCCATACTTCTCTTTCATAATCGCAAGCTGGGTTTCAGATAACTTATCAGCTTTCGTAAAAGGTGTACCTGGAATAATTTTCATAAGGAAAAAGGTAAACGAGGCAATTAAGAATAGAGTGATGATCATATAGATGATACGCTGAGTCACATATTTTGCCACCAGTGTGCACCTCCTAATATTTTTCTAAATCTCGAAAAAGTTAGATAGTTTTTCTTTAAAAAGGGAAAAGAGAGTATATTGAATAACAATATACTCTCCCTTACAACGATGTTAATCATTGTAGTCAAACCAAGCCATGTCTTAAATAGGTATTATTTTACAGAAGTCCATTTAAAGCTATATTCTGGTCCAACTAAATGGTAGGTGAAATTTTTGACCTTTTCACTTACTAATACGTTGGAGGATCGTTGATAAATTGGTGCAATGGCAGCATCTTCCTCTAGAAGAATTCGTTCTGCTTCTGCAAGTGCCTTGTAACGTTCAACTGGAGATTGAGCTAAAGTTGTTTGTGCATCTTTAATAAGCTTGTCATACTTTGGATTGGAATAGCTCATTTTGTTATTTCCACTACCTGTAACCCAAAGGTCAGAGAATGTCATTGGGTCGAGGTAATCCGGCCCCCAAAGAGCGAGCTGTAAGTCATAATCCTGCTTGTTTTGGCGGTCAATACGAACGCTGAATGGTACACTTTCAACAGAAATTTTTATACCTTTTAGGTTTGTTTCCAATTGGCTCTTAATATACTCAGCCGTTTTCTTCGCCGTTTCAGTATCATCGGTTAAGTATCTTAATTCAACCGTATCGGTACCAAGCGCTGCTAGGCCTTTTTTCCATGCCTTCTTTGCTGCATCTACGTTGTAAGGTAGTAATTTGTTTCCATTAATATCTCGGAAATCCTTGCCTGTTTCCTCATTTTTTACAAATTCATTTGGAACCGCATAGTTTGCCACAATTGAACCGTTATTCAAAACTCCATCCACATAATCTTGCTTGTTAATCGCTTGAGCAATTGCCTTACGAATATCTGGATTTTGTAATGCTTTATTATCTTTTTGATTCATTTTTAACCAAGCCAAGGTTGGCTCTAACCATTTTACTAATCTTTCATCACCCTCGTACTGTGGTACAACATCGGATGAAAGCTTACCAGTGATATCAACTTCACCGGTTTCAAACGCATTCGCTTGAGCTTGTGGATCCTTTAAGACATTCCATTGAACCTTTTCAAGCTTAACGGTATCCGCATCCCAATAATCTTTGTTTTTTATATAGGACCATTCAGAATCTGTGCTACCATCCCAATCGGATAAAACGAAAGGACCATTGAAGATCAAATTTTCAGCTTTTTGAGCATATTTATCTCCCTGTTCCTCCACAAATTTTTGATTTTGCGGATAGAACGTAGGGAATGCCATCAGTGATTTAATATAAGGAATCGGTTTCTCTAAAGCAACCTCAAGTGTCTTCTCATCAAGAGCTTTTACACCTAGCGTGTTTAGATCAACATCTTTTTTTTCCGCTGCAGCAGCAATGATTTCTGCAGCTCCCTTGATTTTTCCTTCCATCATGTATGGACCATATTCAGATGCAGTAGCTGGGTCCATCGCCTTTTTCCATGCATATACGAAATCATTCGCTGTTACAGGATCACCATTTGACCATTTTGCATCGCGAATTTTAAAAGTGTAGGTTAAGCCATCATCACTGACTGTTGGTTCTCCATCAGCCATACCTGGGACCACCTCTTGATTTGGATCAAGACGATATAGTCCTTCCATTACATTGTTCATCGTCGTAAAGCTTACAGTATCGGAGGCCTTGACGGAATCCATCGCTGGAATAGCTGTTGACTCCAACATTCTAATTTCCTGCGCTGATTTTCCACCTTTATCAGCAGCCTTGTCATCATCTTTCCCTTTATCTCCTCCACCGCAGGCTGCTAGGAACATGCTCACCACGAGCGACAAAGACAAAAGTAATAAATATTTTGACTTTTTCACGAGTAAACCCCCTTATTATTTTCTGAAAAATTGTTACAATGATTATTATACAGATAATAATTATTTTGTAAATTATTTTATTGAAAAAATTTTATTTTACGGAAATGTCAGGTATTATTATTTTGTGCAAATAGATAACTATCTTAAACGTTGATAAATCAGTGTTTCTCTATATTTATTTTTTCTTTGAAAATTATCGTTATTTATTATTTAATTTTGAAATAATATTTTAATTTGGAGATGATATTTTGAAAAAATATTTTATTCAAACATTCATTCTATTTCTCTTTTCCGAGGCAATCATTTTCTCTTTTATTTTTTTCAATGAGATGTCACTGCTTTCCTATATTAATATCTCTTTCTATATAGGCTCTTTATTCATTTTTGTGTCTTTATTATTTTTCACAGTCAAAAGCGGGTTCTTTGATGCGGTGACAAAATCCTTTCGAGACGTATTTGCACGCAAAAATGCAGCAAAAAAAGATGTGCAGGAAATGCTTCTCCCTTCTGAAATGATTTCATTTAACATTTTTCCCTACTTGGTGAATGGGCTGCTGATTATCCTCACTATGCTTGTCGCCTTATCCATTTATGGATTTTAAATTTTATTTCGGAAATGGTATAATTTATTAGAGAATAGGAGGAAATAAGATGCAAACGATTTTTTCTGGAATTCAACCAAGTGGTACGATAACACTTGGAAATTACATTGGGGCGATGAAGCAATTTGTGGAGTTACAGGATGAGTATAATTGCTATTTTTGCATCGTGGACGAGCATGCGATCACCGTCCCGCAAGACCCCATTCAGTTGAGAAAAAATATAAGAAGCCTGGCCGCACTTTACATAGCTGTAGGGATTGATCCCAACAAGGCGACGCTTTTCATTCAATCAGAGGTTCCAGCACATGCTCAGGCCGGTTGGATGCTCCAATGCGTAACCTATATTGGTGAGTTGGAGAGGATGACACAATTTAAGGATAAATCTGCTGGGAAGGAAGCTGTTGTGGCAGGTCTTTTAACCTATCCACCATTAATGGTTGGAGACATCCTCTTGTATAACACCGATCTTGTGCCTGTTGGGGAAGATCAAAAGCAGCACCTAGAATTAACAAGGGATATTGCAGAAAGATTTAATAAAAAATACAATGACATTTTTACGATTCCAGAGGTTCGCATCGCTAAAGAAGGGGCACGAATTATGTCCCTTCAGGAGCCGACAAAGAAGATGAGTAAATCCGATCCGAACCAAAAGGCGTTCATCTCTTTACTTGATGAACCAAAGCAAATTGAAAAGAAAATTAAGAGCGCCGTAACCGATTCCGAAGGGATTGTGAAGTATGATAAGGAAAATAAACCAGGCATATCAAATTTACTCACGATCTATTCGATTTTTGCAAATAAATCCATCGCAGAACTAGAGAAGGAATATGAGGGCAAAGGCTACGGAGATTTCAAAGGTGATTTAGCTAAGGTCGTTGTAGAGGCGATCGAGCCAATCCAGAAGAAATATTATGAGCTGCTCGATTCACCAGAGTTAGACGAGATTCTCGACCGTGGAGCTGAAAAAGCTAGTGCCGTCGCGAATAAGATGTTGAAAAAGATGGAAAATGCGATGGGATTAGGCAGAAAGAAGAGATAATACGGCGGAAAAAAGGTAACCAACATTGCAAGGTTACCTTTTTGCTTGATTATTCTATTATCTGGGTACCAATCAAACCAGGTGTTCTTCCTAGTTCAATTCACCTTCGAACCATGCTCCATTTCCCATAGCTTTTCAAAAAAGGGCTGGCCCTTAATGAGATTCTCACAAAACTGTTCATGCTTGCCCGACCATCCAAATTTCGTTTCCTCGTACAGCTGTTGCCATGCATGGTCAAAATTCAAATCCTGAATTTCCTTATAGCGCTCCGGACTCCATTCTGTATACCAATAACGGATCTCCGCAGCATTATTGCAGGCCCTTAGCTGGTCCAAGGCCATAAACAATAATTGCTTTAACTGCCTCTCCTTCCTCGTCAGCCCATGCATTAATTCCGGTGCAGGTGATAGAATATGAAATTCCTTCATAGGAGAGTGACCATTAAACTCATAATCAATAGGATCATGACTTTCAATCATTTCATAGACTAGCTGCTCTTGCCGAGGAATGAGTCTGCTTTTTCGAATCGGAATATTATAGCCAATTGTATCGACCACAATGATCCCGACCCCATCCGTTGCCACAAAACAATATTCGAGCTGGATTCTCTCATGATTTTTCCGTAAATACGCCTTTTGATAGATGTCATCTAATAGCTGCTGCGGTAATTCTGATAAGTCATTCTCTATGTAATTGAAAAGGACAGATGATATTTTTAACAAAGGAACCTGATCCAGAAGTTCGACTCCATCATCCTTACGCCATTCGTGGAAGTGACAAACATTGTATCCATTCTCTTCACCTTCAAACCAATTCACCCAAACATCATGAAGATATAACATGAATCTACCCCTCACTTCATTAACCTGTTTGTCACTAAGTATTGTCAGTGAGGAAAAATTTTATTCCCAGAAATCCCATCATCCACCAAAATATCCAATAATGGAGAAGGAATACGATTTTCTCAAACATTGATGTTTTTGAACATAACCAGTTCCATTATTACCATCTGAATGAAAACGACATAAGAAAAGACCCGTTAAAAACGAGTCTTTTCTTTAGATGATTATTTTGCTTTTGGAGCTTCTTCTGCAGTTACAGCGATGTTTTGTTTTTCATTCCATCCTTCTTCGATCGAATAGTTTTGAACACGGTTGTTGACCGGAACTAAAATTGCACGATATAGAGTTGGGAATACTGGAACTTCATCTACCATTAATTGTTGCCACTCATTGTATACTTTTTTACGATAGTCTACATCAAATGCGTCTTTTGAAATTCCTTTTGCAAGAAGCTCATCGTTTTTGTCATTTTGCCAACGAGTAAAGTTGAACATTACATTACCATATAGGCCTGTTGGGTCAACGTCAATTCCCACGCCCCATGCACCTTGGTAAATATCTACAGCAGGATCGTCATCACCAGCTTGTCCAACACGATCGTAGAACGTGTTAAACTCTTGTAAACGGCCATCTAATAATTCTACATTAAGTCCTACTTCTTTCCAAGCTTGGATATAGTATTTTGCTAATGGCTCAGCAGTGTCGCCACCTGACATAGAAGCAAAGTTGATTACGAAAGGTTTACCGTTCTTATCTTCACGGATTCCGTCACCATCAACATCTTTGTAGCCAGCTTCATCAAGCAATTGCTTTGCTTTTTCAGGATCGTACTTACGACCTTCGTTTGTTGCATCATGGAATTCTGGATGGGATGGAGGAATTAATGTTGTCGCATTCCAACGTAATCCATGGTAGAACTTCTTACCAACAGTGTCATTATCAACCGCATGCCACATTGCTTGGCGTAATTTCACATCAGCCATTTTTGCATTTGGATCTGGCTTAATCGATTTGTTTTCTTTATCATATGAACCTAATTTGAAACCAATATACGTATAGGCACGGTCAATAGCCCCTAAGTATTCCACGTTTGACATTTTCGCATTAGCTGGAAATTGATCAACTGGGAATTCGCTAACCGTATCAATTTCACCTTTTTCAAGCGCTTGAACAACAACAGTCGGGTTAACCACTTTAATTGTTACAGAATCAAGCTTTGGCTCACCGCGCCAGTAGTCAGCGTTTTTCTTCATAACTACAGATTCACCAGGTACGATTGAATCAACGATGAATGGTCCAAAACCGATTGGCTTTTCACGAACTTCTTTTGAAGAAGAGATTTTATCTACAGGCATATCACCAAAAATATGCTTAGCAAGTGGATATGTCCAAATTCCACCAGTTAGTAGAGATGGAGATTGTTGCTTGTAAGTGATTTTTAATGTTTTCTCGTCAATCAATTCAATACCAGTAATAGAATCTGCTTTTCCGTCATGGTATTCTTCCACACCGACAACATTTGTAATATCTCCATAGCGAACACCATCATACTTTGGATTAGCAATTACTTCATGAGCAAATGCCCAGTCCTCAGCCGTTACAGGCTTGCCATCGTGCCAGTTAACATTGTCTCTGATTTTGAAAGTAATGGTTACACCATTTTCTTTTACTTCTGCAGCTTGGTCAGCTGGAAGCTTCTCAAGAACTGCTGGTGAAACCTCTGCATCTGTTTCATAGGTTGCTGCTCCATCATTTGTGTACACATAGTTGACATCCCATGTTAATAGAGGTTCGTCAAACCAAGTAAGAATTTGTGCATCAGGGTTTCCATCATAGAAGTTCCAGTTAAGAGTTCCTTCAAATGCAGTATCTGATACTAATCCATAGTTGAAGTTTCCGCCTTCAATGGCTTTTCCTTCGTTTGTCTTTGTATTGCTGAAATCTTCGATGGAGTATAATCCATCTTCTTTTTCTTCTGTCTTCTTGTCGCCTTTGTCGCCAGAGTCTTTCGCCTTGTCCCCATCTTTAGAACAAGCGGTTAACACTAGTGAAAAGACAAGCAAGAACGCCAACAGAAGCTTGCTGAATGTTGCCTTTTTCATTCTGCTATTCCTCCCTTTTAGCCTCTTCTTTGTTTTGCGTCGGTCGCACGCTTTAACGCTTGTCCGACATTATTTATACTTAACATCAATACTAGAATTAGTAATGATGCAGGTACCCAAATCCACCACCTAAATTCAAGAGTTTGTGGGTTTCTCGCATAAGAAACTAAAGTTCCTAAGCTTGGCGTGCTTTCTGGGAATCCAAAGCCCAAGAAGGATAAACCAGATTCTAAGCCAATGTTTGCAGCCAAATTCAATGTCATCGAGACGATGATGATCGAACTTAAATTTGGCAGCACTTGGGTAAAAATAATCTTCAAGTTAGAAGAACCAAGTGTTTTGGATGCTTGTACATAATCCAGTTCCTTTTCCTGTAAGGCTTTTGAACGGATTAACCTTGCTTTTCCCATCCACAAAAATGCCGTCATAATTAATGAAAATGATAGGATACTATACTTCGGTACAATCGCCACGAAGACGATAACAATCATCACGAACGGCAATACCATGAAGAAATCAACGATTCGCATCATAATATTATCAATCGTTCCACCAAAGTAACCAGCGATTAATCCATAAATAATCCCAATCACACCGGTCATCAAAGTGACTAATATACCAATGGAGAGTGAATTTCGTGTACCGATAATTAATTGACCGAATACATCCCGTCCACCGTAATCTGTTCCAAGCAGAAATTCCTCTGATGGCGGCTGGTGAATAGAGAATAAATCAACCTTTACAATTTCCTCTTGATCGAGGAAAAAAGAAACGCCATACACCGAAACAATCAATAAGACTAGAAAAATCAAAGAGATAAATGCAACTTTATCCCGAACAATTTCCCGCCACACGATTTTCCAGCCTGGAGGACTTTTTGGTGCATCTTTCGTAGTTACAATATTTTTATCTAATTGAACCTTTTCTTCCATTTTGAATCACCTCACTGTGGATGCTTATTTAATCCGTATACGCGGGTCAACGATACTTAAGACAATATCTGATAGTAGAGATCCTAGAATAGTAAATATTCCGAATAATAATACTAACGCTGTCACAACACTGTAGTCACGAAGAAGAATCGAATTTAAGAATAGTTGCCCCATCCCAGGATAACCGAAGATATTTTCAATGAAAATCGAGCCCCCGATTAAACCTGAAATTTCATATCCGAAAAAAGCAGCAATCGGTAACAGTGAATTTCTCAAAATATGGCGATTATAAACTCTTGATTCAGAAGCCCCTTTTGCTCTTGCAGTCAAAATAAAGTCCTTCTGCTTCGTATCGATGATTTCACTTCGCAAGTATTGAACTGTTGATACAGTAGAAATCAATGCCATAGACAAGGCTGGTAACAACATGTGATAAACCTTGCTCATAAAATAATCGAGCGTTCCAGGCTCTATCCCTGGCTTAACACTTCCACCTGTTGGGAACCAATCTAAATAAAAACCAAATATCCAAAGCATAACGAGCGCAAAGATAAATAATGGTGCAGCAAAACCGATATAGGTGTATCCTGTAATGATTCGGTCTGCCCATGTGTCGTGAAAGCGCCCACTCGTAATTCCAAGAGGAACTGCAATTAAATAAGTAATGATTAAGGTCAATACGGATAGCCAAAACGTATTAACAAGTCTTTGCCAAACAAGCTCGCTTACAGGCATCTTAAATTTAAAGGATTGCCCCAAATCCCCGTGCAATACACCGCTTATCCAATTGGCATATTGCTCGTACCACGGGTCATTTAGACCAAGGGCTTCCCGCTTTTCTTCGATGGTACTTGGGTCAATATTCGGATCAATCAATCCTGTTAAAGCATCCCCAGGCATCATCTTTGCTAATATAAACACGACGATACTAAGCAATATAATTTGCGGAATCATCGTAATGATTCGACGTAAAGAAAATTTCCACATTGCAATCAACCTCTCTCAGGCAAAGCCACTAGATGTGTATCAGATACGGGCTGCAACGGATAGGCCAAGCCCTCGTCATCAAAGTATTGATCAAATGCCTGCTCATACTCTTGTTTTACATCTTGACGGAATTTAAGCTGTTCATTGCGGTTTCTAGGATTGATATCTGGAATGGCTGCAACAAGTCGCTTTGTGTAAATATGCTGCGGGTTCTCAAAAATATCCTTTGTTGTTCCAGATTCAACATGTCTACCCTTATACATAATCCCGATATGGTCACACATATGTTTGATAACACCAAGATCATGGCTAATAAATAGATAAGTAAGTCCTAATTCCTTTTGGATCTCCTGCATAAAATTCAATACTTGTGCCTGTACGGATACATCTAGTGCTGAAACAGGCTCGTCCGCAATGATTAGCTTTGGTTTTAAGGCAATGGCTCGGGCAATTCCGATTCTTTGGCGCTGTCCACCTGAGAATTCATGCGGGTACTTAAGAATACTTTCCGGACTTAATCCAACAAGCTCTAAGAGCTCCTGAACTCTCTTCGTTTCCTCTGCCTTTGAAAGCTTTTCATAGTTTCGAAGAGGCTCAGCGATAATATCAATGACTCGCTTCTTCGGATTCAAAGAAGAGTACGGGTCCTGAAAAATCATTTGAATATCTCTGCGTAAATCCTTACTCGCTCGACGTAAGTCGGTAATTTCCTTTCCTTCAAAGGTAACCCTTCCTGACGTGATCTTATTTAATCCGATGATGGCACGGCCCGTTGTTGTTTTCCCTGAACCGGATTCCCCAACCAAACCGTATGTTTTTCCTTTTTCAATCGAAAATGATACCCCATCAACAGCTTTTACATGAGCAAGAGTTCTTCCAAAAAATCCCCCTCGAATGGGAAAGTGAACCTTTAGATCATCAATTTCAAGAAATGACATGCTGCTTTTCCTCCTTGTCTTCGTGAGGGAAATGAAAATCCTTGTAGCAGGTACAACGAACGAAGTGTCCAGGACTTACTTCATGCAGGACTGGATTCTTCTCATGCGCTGATTCCTTAATCCAAGGGATTCTCGGACCGAAACGACAGCCTTCCCTTGGTAAATTTTGCAGTGCTGGAACAACCCCTTGAATCACATGAAGCTTGCTTTGCTCCTCATTGGTCGTTGGTACTGAGTTCAGTAATGATCTTGTATAAGGATGCAATGGGTTCTCAAATAATGTATACACATCAGCAATTTCAACGATTTGTCCTGCATACATGACCGCTACACGGTCAGCCATTTCTGCGACAACCCCTAAGTCATGGGTAATGAGAATGACTCCTGCATGCGACTCCTCTTTTAAGTCCTTAATAAGATCAAGAATTTGTGACTGAATCGTTACATCAAGTGCGGTTGTTGGCTCATCCGCTATTAACAGCTCAGGATTATTAGCAATCGCCATCGCAATAACTACCCGTTGTCTCATCCCACCCGATAGTTCATGTGGATATTGTGTATACACATGTTCTGGACGAGGAATACCAACCTTTGTTAATAACTCAACAACACGCTGCTTTCGCTCATTCACGGCCATATTTTTGTTATGAATTAACAAAATTTCGCCAATTTGATCGCCAATAATCATCAATGGATTAAGAGCAGTAAGGGGATCCTGGAAGATCATCCCCATGTTCTTCCCACGCAGCTTATTTAATTCAGCTGTAGATAAATTGACTAAATTCTGGCCCTTAAATGTAATTTCCCCTTCAATTTTTGCACGAGTGTGCAGATTCATAATGGAGAATGCCAGAGCGCTTTTTCCACATCCTGACTCTCCCACGATCGCTAATAACTCGTTCTTATTCACTGTAAGTGAAACGTCGTCAACCGCTGCAAAATACTCGTCCTTAATTCGAAAGGAAGTTTTCAAATGGTTTATTTTTAATACTGGCTCACTCAAAGTAATCCTCCTAACCCCTCCGGAGCGTGAATCTCATACATGCACTGAATCCTTTTATGCTGATTCAACACTGAGAGAATATAACTTGAAGGCTTGTTTTCTTATTAAATTTAAGTTATTTGAATTATTCAGTTAATTCGATTGGATGATTAAAATATTATTACAATTTTATTAAAAAAGCAAGATATTTTTAATAGTTAATAAAATTCCCTTTTTTAAAAAAAGCAAAAAGCCTTTAATAGCAGGCTTTTTCAAGGAAAATTCACATATAATATTGTTTCAATTTATGAAATTTTCGGACGTCGAATAAAAATTTATTTTTCTGGAAAAGTTTCTATTTTCTGAATTGTCTTTCGTAATATAGTAACCTAGGGCATAACCCAATAATCTTGGATATCCTCCTCGTCCAAAAAGAATTCGATCATGAAGAGGATTCTCTCTTTTAATCTGACGAGTTTCTTTCTTCAGCTTCTTCCAGTACTTTTTTAATTCCTCCTCTGAATAGGAATCACACCAAGCTGCCTTATACTTACTTCCGCAATAATACTCTACAGCATGTTCAGCTAGCCCCTCTAATACGATAGAATCCAGCAAGGAGAATTCCTTTATGTCCTTTTTCTGCTTATGAATCCGACAAACATGGTGATACTCATGAATAAACAGTGCCTCTAATTCATTCTTATCCTCGAAGGGAGACAAAAATAGAAATAATTTACCTTTAAAGGAAACACCCCCTTTTTGCTGTGAGGTTCCCATTAGAAAGCTCCCACTGCTAATCGGGAATATATAAATATCCACGTCTGGTCCGTTCCATTTCTTCTGATATTTTTCATGGAGCTGTGCCACCTGCTCCCAAACCATTTCCTTCTTCAGCTGCTGAAAGCAGCTCCAGCTTCTCAAATTGGGCTTATACATGCCGAATTGTTGTAAATAAGAATAGAAACGGCTCGCATCACCAGAAATACGCCCACATATTTTCTTTGGATCTTTAAAATCCTCTTCCAGCCATTCATCCGTACGAATTACCCCAAAATGTTCGACCTCCATTTTTTTTCATTCTATGATGAGATAACAGAAGTAGTGTGTTAGCAAGCAAAAAAAGAACAGGTGGCCCTGTTCTTTACAGTCATTCATATTTTCGGAATGCGATGGTCGCATTATGTCCACCAAAGCCTAAGGAGTTGCTTATAGCCGTCTTAATTTCCTGCTGTCTTGCTTTGTTCGGTACATAGTCAAGATCACATTCTGGATCAGGTGTTTCATAGTTAATCGTTGGTGGTAATATCGATTCCTTCATCGCTAGCACAGTAAAGATCGCTTCAATTCCCCCGGCAGCACCAAGCAAATGGCCGGTCATTGATTTTGTTGAGCTGATAGCAAGCTTGTAGGCATGATCCCCGAACACTTCCTTGATCGCCATGGTTTCATATTTGTCATTATAGTCCGTGCTGGTCCCATGAGCATTGATATACGCAATATCTTCTGGCTTTAGGCCAGCATCCGCAATGGCCATCTTCATGGCACGGGCTCCACCTTCTCCTCCAGGGGCCGGTGCTGTGATATGGTAGGCATCTCCCGTGGCCCCATAACCGACGATTTCCGCATAAATTTTTGCTCCTCTAGCAAGTGCATGCTCAAGCTCCTCTAAGACAACAATTCCTGCCCCTTCCCCCATGACAAATCCGTCTCGATTTAAGTCAAATGGGCGGCTCGCCTTCTCTGGATCCGGATTCGTCGAAAGTGCTTTATTTGCACAAAAGCCCGCCATCGACATTTTTGAAATCGGGGCTTCCGTACCTCCTGTAATCATCGCATCGGCGTCGCCACGTTGAATCACTTTAAATGCATCACCAATTGAATTGGTGCCCGTTGCACATGCCGTTACTGTACAGGAATTAAATCCCCTTGCCCCTAATGTAATCGATACCTGGCCTGTCGCCATATCGGGAATCATCATCGGGACAAAAAATGGACTTACGCGGCGATAGCCTTTATTGAGAAAGGTCTCAAACTGGTTTTCAAAGGTTTCCATCCCGCCAATTCCAGAGCCTATCCATACGCCTACCCGATGCGAATTCTCTTCTGTAATCTGCAAGGCTGCATCCTTTACCGCCATCAAGGAAGCAGCGACGGCATAATGGGTGAAGCGGTCCATTTTTCTAGCATCTTTCTTGTCAATAAAATCTTCAACATTAAAATCCTTTACTTCTGCAACTACTTTTACTGGATAGTCATCAGGATTTAGCCTCGTTAAAAAACCGACTCCCGAAACCCCTTCTTTAATATTTTTCCAGGTCGTTTCAATATCTTTTCCAAGTGGTGTAACCGCACCGACTCCTGTTACAACAACTCTTCGCTTTGTCATCTTACCCAACTCCTAACTTTAGAAATCCCATACTTCAAAAAACAACAATGCCTTTGAAAATAGCTACTTATTTTCCCCATCTTAAGGCAATTGCCCCCCAGGTTAAACCTCCACCGAAGCCAACCATTACAAGAACATCATCATCCTTAATTCTTCCTGCCTCTAGCTCCTCAACAATTGAGATAGGAATCGAAGCTGCGGATGTATTCCCATATTTATGCACGGTTTTGGACATCTTCTCAAGCGGAAGGTCCAATCTTTGTCTGGATGCTTCCATGATCCGGATATTGGCTTGGTGAGGGATAAGCATATCGACATCCTGCTTTGTTAAGCCTGCTTTCTCCAAGACATTGACACTGCTTTCACCCATTTGACGAACGGCAAATTTAAAAACCTCCCGTCCATTCATAATAATATATTCGTCCTGATAGAGGTGTTTTCCTCCTGTTCCGTCTGCACCTAATTCAAATGCGAGGATTCCTCGATGATCAGATACCTGACCCATGATGACGGCTCCAGCACCATCTCCAAACAGCACAGCAGTACCGCGATCATCCCAATCCGTAATTTTCGATAATTTCTCCACACCTACTACCAACACATACTTATAGGCACCACCTTCAATGAAATGCTTGGCGGTCACCATACCGTACATGAAACCAGCGCATGCAGCACTAATATCCATGGCGGCGGCATTCATTGCCCCTAATTTCTCCTGAATCATACAAGAGACGGATGGGAAGGGTGTATCCGGTGTCACCGTCGCTACTAAAATAAGCCCGATTTCCTCCGCTGTGATCCCTGCATTTGCAATCGCATTTTGGGCAGCGCGATAGGCCATTTCAGAGGTATCCATTCCATCCTCTGCAATTCTTCTTTCTTCAATTCCTGTTCTTGTTCTTATCCATTCATCAGATGTATCCATCATCTTTTCTAAATCAGCGTTTGTGACAACCTTTTCGGGAAGATATCTACCAATACCGATAACTCCTGCGTTCATATATCCATCTCCTTTAAGTTTTCATCTATTTTATTCTATTACTAATTATTATGACTTGGTACTAATAATATTAGCAACAGATCACAGTATCTGCAACTTTTTTTCTTGAAAACAATCTTCTGACTAATCTATAGACGTCAATATAATTGGCTGGATTCCATTATTATTTCCACTAGTGTCCATACCTTTTCCTCATGTAGGCATAGATTGTATTAACAGGAAGTGGAAAATTGTGGGGTGACAAAAATGGAGGAAAAACAGCAAGTTCATTCTGATCCCTTCTCAAAATTTATGTTTGGTGAGCAACGAAATTTGGAGAAGGGACAGGATGTTACATCTAAGGAGGAAAGCAGTGAACAAAAAGAATGGGACTGGTTATTGGGGGGAAGAGTGCCAGCTCACGTGCCAAAGAAACAAGCTCATTCCCTACCAAAGAATTTCTCATTGGATCGGGTCCTGCAAAATGTTGACTATGATGAAGTCATGCAGCATGTCGATACAATATTGACCTCTGCCAATGAATTAAAGCCTTTGTTAAAAATGGCAAAGCCCTTCATTGGAGCTTTTTTTACTAAAAAATGATTTCCTTGATCAAAAAAACTACCAATCAATCCTGAACGGTAGTTTTCGTTTTATTTGCCCTTAATTGGGAGCTTTCCATCTTTCTTATATGTATTAATGAGTTCGTTGATTTTTTTCTCAAATGCTTTGTCAACCAGTGGACTAAATTGGCCAAGCGTAATCACATCATCTTGAAAATCGAAGGTTAGATTTCCTGATTCCAGCCTCCCCCTATTAAATTCATCGGCAACCAATTCATAAAGGGTATCTACATGCTGGATTGTGCTCGTAAGAACCGTCGATTCTCCTAAATCCGATTGGTCGGAAATATATCCGATCGCAAATAGGCCATTTTCTTTGACCTTCTCAATGACTGGAACATTATATCCATCTCCAGCTGGATAAAAAACATCTACACCATCGGCAAGCATATCCTCAAAAATGGCTAATGCACCTTTATCATCGTCCCAATGCAACACATACTGGATGTCAACCTTAACATCCTCGTTCTCATAAAGGGCTCCTTCATAAAAGCCTTCGATTTCCGGCTGCCATTCATAGGCGGCAATCATTCCAACACGGTTTGTCTTCGTCATATGCCCTGCGACCATCCCTCCAAAAAAACCCATCGCATAGGCATCAAAGTTTAGACTCGTTGTGTTTTTTTCAGCCGCATCTCCATTAAAACAAACAAAATGAATCTTTGGATATTCCTTGGCTAGAAGGTTAAAATATTCGGCGTACTCATTACCATGGCCAAAAATTAGATTTACGCCCTTTTGTTCAAACTCTTTGACAGCCCTCTCTACAACGGCAAGAGAGTTCATACCTTCTTTATAGTAAACATCTACATCAAAGCGCGATTGGATTTTTAGCATGCCCTTATAACCCTTTGTCCCCCACACCTGATCATTTATTGTCTCTGGAACCAGCAATCCAACTTTCTGTAATTTCCCAGTATTTAAAGGTTGTCCACAAGCAGACAGCGTAAAAAGGCATAAAAGAACTATACCGAAACGAACTATGAGCTTTTTCATTCCTTTTCCGCCTCTCCAAAAATATTCAAAAGGCATCTTACTTTTTTCCCATTATGATTGACACAGTTCTCTTCTATTCTACATTTCCCTATGAAAATTTGAAAGCCTTTTTTAGAGGACCACTTGTATCGGCCACATTGGGTTTATCCATGTGTTGCATCTGCTAGCTTCATCACTGCATGAATTAAATCGTTTATATATTCTTGGGTAATTTCGTTTTCCCTAATGCTTGACTCATTTTCAACTTCAAATTCCCAGGATGAAGAAGGAAAATAAAATAGCTTGAAAGGAATCTCCTTATGCCTAAGAAGATCGAATACCTTCTCCAGCCAAGGATGGGGCTCAATGCGGGTATTAACTAGCAGTGAAATTGGAAGGAGAAAGATTACTTTTCCCTTCTTGCTACGAAAATTTGCAATGATATTATTTAGAGCTTCGAGCTCTGTAGCTGGTTTCGCCGCATCCCTAAATTGTTCGCATAAATCGATAAAAAGAAAAGTCCCTTCTTTTTTTAACAATTCGAGGTCAAAATTCTTCATCTCCGACTCTGAAAAATTTGCATTCCTTCCGATGTATAAGCGTCTTTCTTCCGCTTTCGACTTATCTTTTCCTTGCTCTAGATGGATTCCATCCACCTCCAGTCCTGTCTCAAGAATTCGGTTGCACAGCTGGAATCCAAAATTTTCAAAGACACCAATAATTACCGCTCGCTCCATCATATAAAAGCCTCCCCATGCATAAGAAGATCTAATTCATCCTATGCAAAGGGAGGCTTGATTATTTCATTACAGATCCTTTCTCAACCAATGTCGCTATTGAACAAAAATAATCGGATAAAAAACACGATCCGCACGAACAGCCTTCATCACAGAATTTCTTCATGAGCTCGAAGGAAGTTTATAATATAATAACCAAGTTGGACTTTCTTTTCTGGCATAAGATAGGTAATTGTAATTGGTGAGTCTTCATTTCTCCATTTAACTGAAAGCTCTTTTAACAGATTAGACTGTTTATAAGCTCTATTTCCAGAGAGAACATGGATAATTTTCACTGGAACATCCGAATGCAAACTGGACCAATCATTCTCGGTTTGACAAATGATTTCAATGATTTGATTACTCTCTGCTTCATAAGAAGACGAAAGTTCTTTTAGAAGCTTCTTGTAGAAAAACTTATGCTCTTTCTCCTGTTCTAAATGATGCCTCAAAGACATCACTGGATTAATTAGAACGACTGAGCGAATATTCCCCTTCATTTCCTTAAGGAGCTGGAGTGCCACTAAAGCCCCCATTCCTTCGGCCAACAAATGAATTCTCTGATTGATGATTTCTGTTCGAATAATAAATTCATATAAACTTTTGGCTAGATGGACGGCCCTGCTGCTTCCCCAGTTCTTTCCATATAAATTGGAGTAAAAGACTGTATAGCCAGCCTTTTTTAGACTATTAATAAGAGAAAGCTTTCCTTCGTTCTGCGACCAGAAGCTCGTTTTTTCATCGACAAAATTTCTCTCATCACCAATAATGAGGATACCGAAACCAGTGGGTTTTTCGGGATAATGAATCATATTCCATTCGGTATCCAGTTTAAAGTTTCGGTTCTCCATTGTAAAAACTCCTTTTGCTTTGTAACTCTTTATTGATAATACTTGCACATCTTCTATTAATGTATGAAGTTTCCTAGAAAGGGTAAGGGAGTTCGCCTATTTGTGATAGATTTCTTTTGTGGAAAAAACTCCAGAAAAGCTTATCTAATAAGTTTCTCTTTTCCAAATGTAAACGCTATGTTAGAATAAAAAGGATGTTAAATAGTAAGAGGTGAATACGGTGAAATTCTTTTGGACTTTTTTCTGGACATTCGCTCTAATTCAAATGTCAGCCTATGTTGGAAGTTCTATGATTGGTACGGAGTATAATTTCACAGCTGCATGTATCTTGGCAGTGATTGCTACCATTCTTATTTTGATTGTATCTTCAATTATTCCAAATGAACCGACTGGAAAAGAAGGATTGCAGTAATGTACTGCTGGTGAAAAAAGTCATCCTATAAATAGCTAGGATGACTTTTTTTCGTTTCTGATCGGGTTTATTTGCTTCTAAGCTTGATTATATCGTCCTCTAAAATGATCTGAACAGAACTATTTTCACCAATTTTCCCTGCGATGATGTCTCTCGCAAGCATAGTTTCTACATGGCGTTGAATAAATCTCTTCAATGGTCTTGCACCATATACGGGATCGAACCCGTTTGTTGCAATATATTCCTTTGCTTCTTCTGTTATGCAAAGTTGAATTTGCTGTTCTCTCAATCTTGCCTGAAGTTCATTAATAAGCTTCATGACAATTCCCTTAATGTCATCAAGGGTTAACGGCTTGAACATGATGATTTCATCGACACGATTCAAAAATTCTGGTCGGAAGTGATTCCGAAGCTGGGCCATGACATTGTTCCTCACATCTTCTCCTTGTCCCTCTAATAAGAAATGGGAACCAATATTGGAGGTCATAATGATGACGGTGTTCTTGAAATCGACTATCCGCCCCTGCGAATCCGTTACTCTTCCATCATCAAGCATTTGCAGAAGGATGTTGAACACCTCTGGATGAGCCTTCTCAATTTCATCAAGCAAAATCACGGAATAGGGTTTTCTCCGTACAGCCTCCGTTAATTGTCCCCCTTCTTCATACCCAACATATCCAGGAGGGGCTCCGACAAGTCTTGAAACAGAGTGCTTTTCCATATATTCCGACATATCAATTCGAATCATTTGCTCTTCACTGTCAAACAGGGATTGGGAAAGTGCCTTAGCCAGTTCTGTTTTTCCCACTCCTGTTGGACCTAAGAAAATAAAGGAACCAATGGGACGGTTTGGATCTTTGATTCCTGCTCGGGCTCGAAGGACCGCATCAGCAACTAATTCGACCGCCTCGTCCTGACCGATGACTCTTTCTTGTAAAATGCTCTCCAGACGCAGAAGTTTCTCCCTTTCGCCTTCCACCAGCTTGGCAAGAGGGATGCCTGTCCATCTAGCGACGATATTGGCAATCTCCTCCTCTGTAACCTCTTCCCTCAGCAATCTTTCACCAGCCTGTTTGTTTACTTCGTCCTCTAATTCCCTCAGTTCTTTTTCAAGTGATGGGATTCTTCCATGGCGAAGCTCGGCCGCTTTGTTCAGATCATAGTTATTTTCGGCTTCCTCTAGCTCGCGACGAAGTTTCTCCAGCAGTTCACGCTTTTCCTGAACCTTATGAATACTTTCCTTTTCTGCCTGCCATTTCGCCTTCATCGTGTTCGCTTTATCGCGCATATCCGCTAGCTCTTTTTGCAGGGCTTCAAGCCTTGCTTTGCTTTGCTCATCCTCTTCCTTTTGAAGAGCGGCCTCTTCGATTTCCAGCTGCATGACACGTCGTGTTACTTCATCTAACTCCGTTGGCATCGAATCAATCTCCGTACGGATCATCGCACAAGCCTCATCAACAAGATCGATCGCTTTGTCAGGCAGGAAACGATCCGAAATATAACGATCTGACAGGACAGCTGCTGTGACCAGGGCTCGATCATGAATGTTAACCCCATGATGGATTTCAAACCTTTCCTTTAAACCGCGTAGGATGGAGATCGTATCTTCTACATTTGGCTCTTGAACAAGCACCTGTTGAAAGCGGCGTTCCAAAGCAGGATCCTTCTCGATATACTTGCGATGCTCATCAAGGGTCGTTGCCCCAATACAGTGGAGCTCTCCTCGTGCCAGCATGGGCTTTAGCATATTCCCTGCATCCATTGCTCCTTCCGTTTTTCCGGCACCAACTATGGTGTGAAGCTCATCAATAAAGAGCAGAATTTTCCCTTCGCTTTTCTTGATTTCGTTCAAGACTGCCTTTAGCCGTTCCTCAAATTCACCTCGGAACTTTGCTCCCGCAATGAGAGAGCTCATATCGAGGGAGAAAATTGTTTTATCCTTCAGCCCTTCAGGAACATCCCTTCTGACGATCCTTTGGGCGAGCCCTTCAACAATGGCTGTTTTCCCCACTCCTGGCTCACCAATTAAGACTGGATTATTCTTGGTCTTCCGGGAAAGGATGCGAATCACGTTGCGAATTTCTGCATCGCGGCCAATCACTGGGTCAAGCTTTCCCGCTCTTACCTCTGCTACTAAATCTCGTCCATATTTTTTCAAAGCATCATATGTTGCTTCCGGATTTTGAGACGTCACCCTCTGATTCCCCCTAATACTTTTAATTACCTGTAATAAGGCTTCGTAGCTGATTTGCCGTTGAGAGAGGATTTCTCCGATGCTAGACTGTCTGAATTTTGCAGCAGCTAGCAAGACATGCTCTACCGAAAGAAACTCGTCGTGAAAAAGCTTCATCTCACCTTCCGCCTCAACTAACAAACGCTGCAGCTGATTCGTAATATAGAGTCTTCCCTGCTCAGCACCGCTTCCTGTTACCCGTGGTTTTTTCTGCAACAATCGGTTCAGTTCTTCGAAAAAGCTCTTTGTAGAGAAATTTAATTGCCCCACAATCCTAGCAATGAGGCTATCCTCTTGCTCCATTAATGAGAGGAACAAGTGAACCTCATCGACCTCCTGGTGCTCATTCCTTGTTGCAATCGATTGAGCCTCCATAAAGGCTGTTTGAAGCCGCTCTGTCATTTTATTCAAATCCATGAGCTGTCTCCTCCTATTCTTGTTTGACCTTTTTTGACCTTTACTTTTATTATAGACTATTTTTCCCATATGTAAAGCCATCCTAGGGTTAGGATGGCTCAATAATACAGTGTATATTTTCGGTGTACTGTCCACCTCAGGCGGACAATTTTGCATAAATGTCCACGGGCGGTACCAGGTACCGATTTTTTTACGATCCTTTATTGGCGGCACGTGGTTTTGTTTTATATGTCCATTGTCGGTTATGGTTGGAGTTTTCGGGGAAACGGTCACCGGCTTTTAATTTGATCTTTTTGGGATTCATGACCCCGTCCCCTTCTTCGCCTATTTCCATATATATGCCATTATTCGGTGCCTTTTGTCCGGCCCGAAAACGATGCTGCTGACCCATTCATCTACACTCCTTTCTGTGTTGTATCATTAGTATTTCCAGTAAAGGAGCTTTCATGAATCGATCTAAGCCCTATGAATTACTTTAGGCTACATTCCAGAACCACAATCTGTGCGAAAACAGCCTTACTTTAAAATCTCAGCTAGTATTGCCTTTTGGACATGGAGACGGTTCCCAGCTTGTTGAAAGACATAGGAGTTTTTCCCATCAATCACATCTGATGTAACTTCTTCTCCTCTATGTGCGGGAAGGCAATGGAGAAATAGAAAATCAGCTTTCGCATTTTTTACTAACCCATCATTTACTTGAAATTCCTGAAAATCCTTCATCCTTTTCTCGTTTTCAGCTTCCTGTCCCATACTGGTCCAAACATCCGTATATATTACATCCGCCTCTGTAACGGCTTCCACGGGGTTGTTCATAATGGCGATCTCTGCCCCTGTCTCTTTTGCTATGCCCAACGCTAATTTTGTCACTTCTTCATTCGGTTCATAGCCCATTGGGGTTGCTACATTTAAGTGAAGCCCTGTTTTGGCAGCTGCAATCATAAGCGAATGGGTGACATTATTGCCGTCACCAACAAATGCCATTTTTATCCCTGCTAAACTTCCCTTCACTTCTTGAATCGTGAGTAGATCCGCTAAAGCTTGGCACGGATGGAATAAATCCGTTAATCCATTGATGACGGGGATCGAAGCATGCTCCGCCAATTCCATCACACGCTGATGAGAAAATGTTCTTATCATGATCGCATCAACATAATGGGAAAGCACCTTCGCTGTATCTGAGATCGGCTCTCCTCTTCCCAATTGCATGTCCTGACCATTTAAGTAAATGACCTGTCCGCCAAGCTGAAGCATCCCCGCTTCAAAGGAAACCCTTGTGCGAGTAGAGGGCTTTTCAAAGATGAGACCCAAAATCTTGCCCTTCAATAGATTGGTTTCTTCCCCGGATACATGCGCCTTCTTTAGCCCATGCGCCTTTTCCAATAATCCTTTAATAACATCTGGTGAAAAATCAGCTAATGTCAGAAAATCCTTTCCCTTTATATCAATAATTGACTCCTCTATTTGTGTGGTCATCATACCGTCGACACATCCTTTCTTAAAAGCAGTTGCCATTCCTCTATCGCTTTCACATCAAAATCCTTCACCTCTAATGCCTTGAAAAAGGCTTGCAGGCTTTCTTTTTCGGTAAAATTCAAAATTCTTTTCTTCGTCGCGTATTCTCTTAGCTCTTTATCCTTTTCTTCCTCAAATGGGTTGTAATAAGCAATCGTAGGATTAGCCAATACTTCCTCGTCCTCTCTACATACGACCTCAAAATGGCTATTTTTCAGTTCAAAATCAATCGGCTCTTTTAGGACAATCCTTCCAGAAGGCTTCACCCATTGATGGAAGCTTTTTCTTAACGCCTCTTCAACCGTACTGCCAATCGAAATTCCTTCTCCAGTCGACCGCATTTCAGCACTGATTTTTGAATCCAGTCCCTTTAATGCATAATTTGAAAATACTGGGTATTTCACGCAGACATAGGGAATAGGAAGCAAATTATTCCCATCGTCAACATTCGACAGCTTATATTTCCCGAGCAATATTTTTGTCGCAAGCTGCACAAGTGGGATGCCTGTTACTTTACTAACTATCGGAACGGTCCTACTAGCTCTTGGATTCACCTCTAAAATATATACCCCTTCATTTTTTACGATAAATTGGATGTTCATGAGTCCCTTATATTGAAGATGGCGGCATATTTTTTTCGCAAAATTGAGCATTTTATTTTGTATGGAAAGGGATAGGTTTTGAGCAGGTAGTAAGGAAATACTATCCCCTGAGTGCACTCCCGTCTTCTCCACATGTTCCATAATGGCAGGTGCAAGGATACCTTCCCCATCTGATACCAAGTCAAGTTCTGCTTCTGTCGCATGTAGAAATTCATCCACTAAAAAGGGGAAGCGACCGGAACCCTTAGCAATATATTGCTCGAGCTCTTTTTTACTTTTAATAATTTCCATCCCTTTTCCTCCGATGACAAAGGATGGCCTCAAAAGTACTGGAAAGCCAATTTTTTCAACAGCCTCGTGGAGCTCCTCGATATTTTTAACCATATCCCCTTTTAGATGGGGAATTTGAAGCTCTTCTAGTAATTGATAAAATAATTTTCGATCCTCTAAAACATTGATAGTATCAGCTTTTGTGCCTAGTATTTTAAGTCCTGCTTCCTCCAGTTGTATTGCTAAATTGATAGCCGTCTGCCCACCCAGCTGAATGATACATTCCTTTATCCCTTCTGCATCAGCGACATTCAGGATATCCTCAAGGGTGAGTGCCTCAAAGTAGAGCTTATCGGCAATGGCAAAGTCCGTACTAACCGTTTCGGGATTGTTATTCATCATAATCGTTTCAATCCCCATTTCCTTTAATGCAAAAACACCGTGTACAGAGCAATAATCAAATTCTATTCCTTGCCCCATTCGTATTGGTCCACTACCGATGATCAAAACCTTTTTCTTAGTCGTTATGACCTGTTCGTTTTGCCCACTATATGTTGAATAGAAGTAATTGGAGACTGTACTAGAGTTTGCAGTAAAAGTATCCACTGCTTGGTAGGCAGGGATAATGCCTAGGCTCTTTCTTTTAGCACGTATTTCCTTCTCTGTTGTCTGCCACTCAGCAGCTAAATATTCATCACTAAAGCCCTTTTGCTTAAAAAGCTGCAAGCTTTCTTTTGTCACGGTCTCAAGTGAGGAATTGGCAATCATTTTTTCTAGCTTAATAAGCTCTTGTAATGCTGACAAAAATACTAAGTCAATACTTGTTAAAGCATGGAGTTTTTCAATTCCTTCCCCTCTACGAAGAAGCTCGAGCATGATAAAGAGACGTTCATCATCTTGAGCTAAAAGCTTCTCAATCAATGTTTCCGTTGTGAAATGGGTAATCCCGGAAAGCTTTAAGTCTAATACTTCTATTTCCAATGAATGGATTGCTTTTAGCCAGGCACGTTCCAAGCATCGATCAATCCCCATGACTTCTCCTGTTGCTTTCATCTGTGTACCTAGCTTTCGTTCAATGGAAGGAAATTTATCAAAGGGCCACTTCGGCATTTTAACCACGACATAATCCAAAGCGGGCTCGATCTTTGCAAATGTTTCACCGGTTTTCTGATTAATAATTTCTTCTAATTTATAACCGACAGCTAGCTTTGCTGAGATGGTTGCGATTGGATATCCCGTTGCTTTTGATGCAAGTGCCGAAGAGCGACTAACCCTTGGATTCACCTCAATTAAATAGTAGCTTTTCGTTTTTGAATCCAAGGCAAATTGAATATTACAGCCCCCGATAATATTTAGGGCAGAAATAATCTTAATTGCTGCTGCTTTTAGCATCTCATATTCCTGGATGGTCAGCGTTTGCGAAGGTGCCACTACGATTGAATCTCCTGTGTGAATGCCGACAGGATCGATGTTTTCCATATCACAAATCGCTAAGCAGGTATTGGCTGAATCTCTCATCATTTCAAATTCAATTTCTTTTAAACCGGCAATGCTTTTCTCAATTAGGCATTGATGAATGGGACTTTCTTGGAGCCCTCCGTGAACTAACTGAATGAGCTCCAGCTTGTTTGTCGCAATGCCACCGCCCGTTCCTCCTAGCGTATAAGCCGGTCTCACGATGATAGGAAAATCAATTTTTTCAGCAAACGCCAGTGCTTCCTCAACGGAGTGAACAATTTCACTCTCGGGAATAGGTTCATTTAACGCCTTCATCAGCTCCCGAAATGCTTCTCGATCCTCGCCTTTCTTTATCGATTCAATGGAGCTTCCCAAAATCCTCACGCCATATTTGTTTAATATCCCTAATTCATTTAGCTGATAGGCGAGGTTTAATCCGGTTTGACCTGCAAAAGTTGCAAGAATTCCATCTGGGCGCTCCTTGGAAATGATCTTTTCGAGCACATCTACCGCAAGGGGTTCAAAGTAAATGCTATCTGCAAAATTTGAATCCGTCATAATCGTCGCTGGATTATTGTTCACGAGGATCACTTTATATCCTTCTTCTTTGAGAGCGATACAGGCTTGTGTACCTGCATAATCAAATTCCGCCGCCTGACCGATCACAATGGGACCAGAGCCAATAACTAGGACCGATTGTATCGTACTATCCTTAGGCATGAAGTGTCCCTCCTTTAATAAAATGTGTATATTTATTAATAATGATTTATTTTTATTCATAATTGAGCAAAAATGTGAGCCTTATACGGCCATTTTACTCATCTTTTCAATTGTTTTCTTCATGATCTCAATGCTTTTCTCCATTTCCTGAATGGTCACTGTTAAAGGTGGCAAAAGCCTTAAGACATTTTCCCCTGCTGGAAGTGCAAGAAGACCTTCCTTTCTCAACTCTGCTAATAGATTTTGAACGGGATAGCTGAATTCGATTCCGATCATTAAACCGAGGCCCCTCACTTCCTTGATCCCATCAAAATGACCTAATTGTTTTAAAAGCTGTGACATATAGAATTCACTTTTAATTAAGACCTCTTCAAGAAATCCCTGATCAAAAATATTTTCCATCGTTTCAATAGCAGCTGCGATACTAACCGGATTGCCGCCGAAGGTTGAACCATGGCTTCCGGGTCCAAAGTATTGCTTCAATCCAGCCCTTCCAATCATAGCTCCAATAGGTAAGCCGCTTCCCAGCCCTTTGGCTGATGTGACGATATCAGGCTGCAGATCAAAATGCTGGAAGGCAAAGGGTTTTCCCGTTCTTCCAATCCCGGTTTGAATTTCATCAATCATGAAGAGTGCTCCCCACTTTTTGCAAAGCCTTTCTACTCCTTTTAGGAACTCAATGTTACCAGCATGCACTCCGCCCTCTCCTTGCACAATCTCAAGCATAACAGCGGCCACGTCTTCACCCATCTGACCTTCTAAGCTTTCTAAGTTATTGAATGGAACATATACAAACTTTTCAAGCATTGGACCAAAACCCTGTTTTATTTTTTCTTGACCAGTAGCAGCCATTGTCGCAAAGGTTCGACCATGGAAGGATTGTTCGAATGTAATGATTTTCTCCTTCCCTGTTGCCTTCCTCGCCAGCTTGATCGCACCTTCATTTGCCTCGGCCCCACTATTGGCAAAGAATACAGCATCGAGTCCAGCTGCCTTGGCAAGCATTTCCGCCGCTTTTTCCTGCTGCCCCATTGTAAATAGGTTGGAAACATGCCAAAATTGATCCAATTGCTTTTTTACCGCTTCTAGCACCATTTTAGGCTTATGACCTAGATTGCACACACCAATTCCTGAGGTAAAATCTAAATATTTTTTCCCATTAACATCTGTTAAATAGCTTCCTTCTGCAGACGCAGGCTCTACATCCCAGCGGGCATATGTCGGAAATAAATAAGTCATTCGACGATTCTCTCCCTTCCGATAATTTTCGTTCCAAGCCATAATTGATTTTCGTAAAAGCCTTTTTTTCCCGCGACAATTCTTACTCCTTCAATTCCTTTTTCGAGAGCTGTGATTGCTGAAACAACCTTTGGAACCATGCCCCCGTAAATTTGACCATGGTTAATATAACTTTCTATTTCTGTCACCGAAATAGACTTTTTTACAGAACCATTAATCATGATCCCTTCAACATCAGTAACAAATAAACACTGATCCACCTTTAAGGCCCGTGCGATGGCTGCTGCTGCATAATCCGCATTAACATTCAGCTTCGCTCCATCCTCTGCCAAAGCAATTGGAGTAATGACCGGAATCAAATCCCTTTTCAAGATCAGCTCCAAAAATTCACTGTTGACCGAAGTAACATCCCCGACATAACCTAGCTGGTCTTTATCAATATAGCTTCCCTTTAAGAGGTCCGCATCGCTGCCGTTTAGTCCGATGGCTTTGAGCCCGTGTTCAGTCAGCTTTTCCACCAGCTTACGATTTGTCTGTCCAGAAAGAACTGTTTCCACAACCTTTAATGTTGCTTTACTTGTCTTTCTTAAGCCATTAACAAATTCAGGCTCTACGTTGAGCAGTTTCAGCATTTGATTAATATCTGGTCCTCCGCCATGAACGATGATGATTTTATACCCCTGATGCCTTAATTCATGAAGGCTCGAAAAAAAATCCTTAGACAATTCCTCAATCGTACTTCCACCACATTTTATAAGGACCGTTTTCATCGCATTCTCTCCTATGTTCGATAGCTTGCGTTAATTTTGACATAATCATATGATAAATCGCAGCCCCATGCCTTCCCCATACCTTCTCCAAGATGAAGATCGACATGGATCTTGATGAAGTCTTGCTGTAAATAGGCAGTTGCTTCCTCTTCAGAAAAGACAGACGGATTGCTGTTTTCTAGCATCTTGATTGGACCAATCGAGATACTCACCTTAGCCGGGTCTACTTTTGCTTCGGCCTTTCCAATTGCACTAATGATTCTTCCCCAATTGGCATCCGCTCCGTAGATGGCTGTTTTGACTAAATTGGAGCCAACAATTTGCTTTGCCACCCCTCGAGCATCCTCCTCGCTCACTGCACCCACGACCTCGACCTCGACAAGCTTTGTTGCTCCTTCCCCATCCTTGGCGATTTGCTTTGCTAAGCTTTCACATGTATGAGAAAGTAGCTGAAGAAAGGTTTCCCATTCGGGATGGTCTGGTGTTAACGATGAATGCTCCGCTAAACCATTTGCCATCACAAGCACCATGTCATTTGTCGATGTATCTCCATCAACCGTAATTTGGTTAAAGGTATGATTCGTTACTTCTCTTAATGCTTGCTGCAGAAATTCCGGGGCAATATTCGCATCCGTCGTGATAAAGCCTAGCATCGTCGCCATATTGGGATGAATCATACCAGAGCCTTTGGCTGCTCCGCCCATTTTCACGATTTCCCCATCAATACGAGCTTGAAAACCACATTTCTTCATACAGGTATCCGTCGTTAGGATCGCTGTTTGGAAATCCTTCGCATCCTCATCAAGTACACCAAGCTCCAATTGGGTAATTCCTTGGCGGATCTTATCCATTTTCATAAAATCCCCAATCACACCTGTGGAAGCCACTGCAACTAGCTCTGGTTGAACATCTATTTTTCGAGCCGCTATTTCTCTCATTTCATAAGCATCTAATAGCCCTCTTTCGCCCGTACATGCATTTGCGCAAGCGCTATTCACTACCACTGCCCTTAATTGTCCGGTCGTACTCAAGCTTTCTTTTGTAACGAGTATCGGCGCAGCCTGGAAATGATTCAAAGTATAGACGGCGGCACTATTAGCTGGAACTTCGCTCACAATCATCCCTACATCCTTTTTGGAATAGCGAAGACCCGCATGAATTCCACCTGCCTTAAATCCCTTAGGAGAAAGGATGCTACCATTCTCTAATTCTTGTATTTTTGAAGCTTTCGTTAGTGTTCCCACTCATTTTCCTCCTTGTACATGACTTTTCACGGATAAAGCGGCATAAAATCCAGACCTGAAGTTTGGTCTAACCCGTATAAAATATTGGCATTCTGAACCGCTTGACCCGCGGCCCCTTTCATTAAATTGTCGATCACGGATACGATTGTGACTCTTCCCGTTCTTTCATCCACATGAAGGCCGATGTCACAATAGTTTGAACCAGCAACCTCTTTAACCGCTGGAAAATTTCCTAGAGGACGAATTCGAATGAATGGATGCTTGTTATATGTCTCCCGATAGAGCTCTAGAAGTTGCTCTGTTGACCAGTTGGTCTTTAGTCTCGCATATATTGTTGTCATGATTCCTCGAGTTATCGGTAGAAGATGGGTGCTAAAAGTGATTGGCTTTGTATGCTTATTCCAGCTCCGCAGCTGCTGTTCAATCTCAGGGGTATGCTGATGCTCATTAACCTTATAGATTTTAAAATTTTCATTCACCTCGGCGTACAAGGACCCTTTTGTCAATGATTTTCCTGCTCCAGAGGTTCCCGATTTGCCATCAATAATAATCGTATCAGGCTCAATCAACTCTTCCTTTGCAACGGGTCCCAGACCTAATAATGCAGCTGTTGCATAGCATCCAGGATTTGCAATGAGTGATGCAGACTCTATATCATGTTCGTTCCATTCACTGAGACCATAGACAGCCTGATCGACAACGACGTCTTCAGCTGGCTCTAATTTGTACCATTGTGAATAATCCAATGAATTTTGCAGGCGATGATCACCTGAAAGATCAATGATCTTTACATCTTTATTCGCCAGTTCCTTCACTAGCTTACGAGAAACACCTGAAGGAGTAGCAAGGAATACAAGGTCACTTTCCTCACCTATTTGGTCAAAATCGATCACCTGAATCCTTTCATTTAGAATCCCGTATAAATGTGGATATTCCTCCCATATCGGGATTTCACCCCTTGTAGAATGAATAGAATGTATTTGAAATACAGGATGCTGATTCAGGATGCGAAGCAACTCAACTCCCCCATATCCTGTCGTCCCAATTATGGATACCTTCATCTCCCTCTCCATCCTTTTATATTGATGTATAAATAACCAACAGAAGTTATTTTTATAAATTTATATGGTTTTCATTATATGAATTTACATCGTAAAAATCAATAGTTGTTTTCAAAAAAGTCAAAAAAATGAAACCTGAAAAAATGATTTCCAGCCTATCGCTTTCGAATTTTGTCTTATTTTGTTGACTATCTATTCAATTATTCCTAAACTGATATTAGGGCAGGTATTGTCTCATAAAAGGTGGTTATAGCATGCAAGCTTTCACAGACATTTCAACTGAACTCCAATCACTATTAGAAACAGTACATCACATTCGCAAGATCCAAAAAGGTTCTTTTCTTTTTCAGGAAGGAACGAAAGCGAATGAGTTATATATTATAATCAGTGGAAAAATTCAAATGAGCAAAATGATTCCTGACGGTCGTGAGCTTACCCTAAGGATGGCTTCTGAAGGAGATTTGATTGGTGAGCTTTCTCTCTACTGCTCCGCTCAAAACCATATGCAGAATGCCAAAGTCATTGAGAGCGGGGAAGTCGCAGTTATTTTTAAAAATGAATTGGAAAAAAGACTAGGCGATGATCATGGGATGGCTATAGAGTTCATGAAATGGATGAGCAATGAGCATCGCAAGACACAAACAAAGTTTCGTGACCTTGTCCTGCACGGGAAGAAGGGAGCTTTGTACTCGACTTTAATTCGACTCTCCAACAGCTATGGTGTAGCCGCTGATAATGGGATTGTTATTGATACTCCCTTAACTAATCAAGAGTTGGCTAACTTCTGTGGGACATCACGGGAGGTAGTGAACCGTTTGTTAAGTGAATTGAGAAGAAATGAAATCATTAGCATCGATAAAGGAATTATTACCATACATGATTTAGATTATTTGAAGGTAGAAATCGATTGTGAAAACTGTCCAATTGAGATTTGTAATATAGAATAGTAAAAACTCGGGATTTCATTTCCCGAGTTTTTTCTTTTTAAACAATCGCAAATATCATGATAATAAAGAAGATGGCTGAATTCACGATTTCCATAATCCCAATTTTCATTATTGGCAAAGGCTTACCATAATAATAGATAGCTCTTATTAAACTAGGGACAAAAGCAATGGCCACCACCCAATTTCCCATGACCAAAAACAAAATCGGAACAAGCAGATGGTAAATCCAAGAAATCCACTTGTAGACCTTATTCTTCTTTTCTCTAATCATTGTCTTCACATAAAAGGTGGCACCGATGAAAAACAATGCAGAAGCAAAAAAGCCGAGAATCATTTCCGAATTGATGGTTCCGTTCGGTAAATAGCCACTAGCCGCTCCAGCAATACAAAAAGCGAAAATCGCGCTAAAATCATTCAATACAGCTCGATCATTTTTTTGACTAGAAAAATAAGCATTAATTGCAAAAAAAGGAATCATTGCTAAACCAAAGATGATGATGCTCGGTCTTGTCCATAACGGAATCATCAGTAGAACAAGAGCTGGTATGAAATAGATTAATGTCCATTTGCGATAGAAAGGGATTTTTTTCCCTTTAAAAAGAAACAGCATAGGATAGGTCGATAAGTATAATAGCAGCCAACCGATAAAAAAGGGAATATGCTGCCACATAAAATGTGAGGCAGCAACTCCTAACCAAAATGGGATAATTAACATGGCCCATGCCCCGTGCTGCTTCGGCAAGAATAATTTCATAAAAAAATCACTCCTCTTTCTTCCTCCCTCTACTATAGCGGAATAGGAAAATCAAAAGGAGTGAAAGGCATCACACTTGTTATATTTGTCACAGTATTTCCATATTATTAGTTCATATTTGTGGAATCATTGGACCATTTTTCCTTAGAAAAAAAACCTGGTATCCATAAATAGCGGATATATTTTGAAAAAGGCAAGATAAATAAAAACGTTAACAACAGGATGAAATGTGTACGAGAAAGAAGGGATATATCTTCAATCAATGCTGTATCTGGTTCCAAGTGCATCAAGCTTTTTACCCAATGATATAACTTTTCCGGGTCGTCTGATATTCGGTTAAACAACACTACACCAATCCCGGTTAAAAAGCTTAAGAGCATTAGGGCGATTGTCGTTCTATTCAAGAATTTATCAAATCTTTGAATGGAACGAACCTCCTCTTGCTCTAATCGTGGGTGAACCTGCCAGATTAGTCCCATCCCTAGTACCGCAATGACGGCATAAGGATAAACGAGCCAAAGCATCATTTGAAGCAACCCCATCTTTCTCTCTCCCCCCATCTCTATGTATAAACATGAATCCCCTTACAAACATATTAATGGGGAGGATGGGTGGACACAGTGATAAAAGTTACACTTTTGACAAATTTTTTAACATTTTTCGACTTTTTTTTGAACAACTCACAAAAAGGATTGAAAATCCCTTATCATTCTGTTAATTCCTGCAAAAATTCTATTAACCACTGTACACCTTTTTCATCATTGATTGAAAATGCTGGGTATGGAAGCTTTGAATTCACTTCTATCTCTTGCCAATAGAAGACCACTTTAATGTTCTCCAGCTTCTCAAGCAATTCAAGGTCTTCTTGTCTCCGAATGATAACAGCCTTTGGATAGGGCTCTTTTTTATGGCCTTCAATCAGGATCACATCAGGATTGAAAAAAGAAAGAAGCTTCATTTTTTCTTCTAGTGTCCAAACTATTTTTTCAGATTGAAGGATTAGATGGCCTTCCCCTTCAACAATAGAAGCAACAGCCCCTGCCTTCAAATGCTGGTAGGAATCCTTTTCCTCGTAAAAAAAAGGCTTCCCACCATGTCCATGATGCTTAATCGTAGCTGTTGTTATATGCTGATTCTCTAATTCACTAACCAACTTTTTGATAAAGCTTGTTTTGCCGCTATCTTGATACCCTACAATTTGAAAAATGACAGGGCTCACCAAGGCCATTCACTGCCCTCATGATCCTCTAAGAGAAGTACCTCAACTTCATCTCCTGCTTTAAATCCGCGAGTTCCTCCTGGTAGAATCGCTAGGGAATTGGCTCCGGCCAAACTCATCACAATGTTAGACTTATCTAGTCCACTTGGAGCAACGACAATTTTGCCATTGGAAAAGGATAGGCTGCTGCGAACAAAACGAGTAAATGGATTTGCCTTCGGAAAGTCCACAGTAAGAACGGCTTGTTCCTTCCTTAAATGAGGCTTTGGTGAAAATAGCATTTTTCGAATGACAGGTCGTGCAAAAAGCTCAAACCCTACATAGCAAGCGGACGGATTACCAGATAGTCCGAACAAGATTTTGCCATTGTAATGGGCAACCGTTGTGACACTTCCCGGACGCATGCTGACTTTATTGAATAACACTTCTGCCCCAAGCTTTGCATAAATCTCTGGTAAATAATCAAAGTCACCAACGGAGACTCCACCAGTTGTAATGAGCATATCAACTTTTTCAATGGCCGCCTTCACCGCTTCAAAGCAAGTATCAAAATCATCAGGTAAGGTGCCAAAATACTCGACCTCAGCTCCAACCCTCTCGGTTTGTGCACTAATCATATAAGAATTGCTGTTTCTGATTTTTCCTGGCTCTAACGGTTCATCAACACCTAGTAGCTCCGTACCCGTTGCAAATAATCCTACCCTTGGCTTTTTTGCAACAGGAACCTTTGCATAGCCAAATGTAGCAAGCATCGCTTGGATCCCTGGGTTAATTTTCGTACCCTTATTTACAAGGACTTCACCTTTTTTGGCATCCTCCCCGCGACGTGAAACATTATCCCCTGGTTTATGCATTCTTTTGGTAGACATAAAAGTCTTACCATCCCGTTCAAAATCTTGGGCAAGCTCAAGCATAACAACGGCATCACAATTCTCTGGCATTTGTGCACCCGTCATAATTCGAACGGCCTGAAATGGACCAACTGTTTTGTTGGAAACCGCTCCTGCACCAATATGATCAATGACTTCAAATTCGATTGGATTGTCACGATTAGCAAGTGCCGTATCAATGGATCGGACTGCAAAGCCATCATAGGGAGCCCGATCGAAGTGAGGGACATCCTCTGTTGCAAGTAAATCCTCAGACAAGAACCGTCCATTGCTTTCATTTATCGAAATGTACTCCGTTTTTCCATTTACTTCATTTGCCATGATTCGAGAAACTGCTTCACCGATTGGAATTGGTTTCCTAAATTCAAACATTACGATCACTCCATCTATACAATAGTAGGCTAGGGTTTATTATCTATATTCACCGTATTTACTAAGTATAAGCCTATCTAATATTGTCCTACATGACAAATATCACAATTCTATTCAACTTCTTGAACAATTCATTAACAATCTTTCCTTTTCTCTTACGAGTATCTTTATCCTTTTTATACAAAAGCAACCCTGTTGGAGAAAAGAGCATTACACATAAGCATTGCTCTTTAGGTGGTTGACACCTCTATCTAGCTTCTCGTCCACGACCTGTGCATCCTCTATATGCTGCATAATCAAATCATTCACCTGGGCAAAAATATCCTTCGTTAAATTCATTTCCTCCAGTGAACTCTCACAATAATTATTTTGATTTTGAATGATGTTTTGAGCGTCCTTAACCTTGTTCGAAACATTCTCAATAATGCTGCTTACCTCGCTGATCTTGATCGTTGTCTTTTCACTCAAATTCACACCAGTATTAACTAAATCAAAACATTCCTTTGTATTGGCAACCGCTTTTTCAATATCACCTTGAAAGCTCTTCGTTAATTCCATAATATTATGGGAGCTTGTTGCCGTCTCTTCCGCTAATTTTCGGACTTCCTCAGCTACTACGGAAAATCCTTTTCCATATTCTCCAGCTCTCGCCGCTTCTATCGAGGCATTTAAGGCTAAAAGGTTCGTTTGCTCGGCAATCCCTTTAATTAGGAAGACGATATCATCGATTTCCCTTGATCGGTCACCGACCGTCATAATCGAGTCCATATTGGTCTTAATTTCTGTGCCTAAGTCCCGCATAAGAGCTTCTAAATTCTTGACTGTCTCTTGTCCTTCTACTCCCTTTTCCTTCAAAATATTCGCAGATTCATGCAGCGCTTCGCCAGTTTCATTTAATAGGTTGGCGCATTGATTAGATTGATGGATTAAGTCGCTGGCGATTTCAAAATGTCCTTTGATTTTTTCAACCAATCCCCCAAGCAATCCATGCTGCTCATTTACAGCTTCATGCTGTTTAATCGTTGTAAGCAGTTCCTCCTGGAAATCATTCATAAATCGAGTCAAGTCCTGCTCTCGATGGTTCATTTCTTTCTTTATCTTATCTAGCTCCCCTGTGAGAGCTCTATTTTCCTCTAATAGCTTTTCTACCATTTTGTTCTTAAACATATGCCATCTCCCATTCTTTTCCTCGAATATATCAAGCCTATTTTCTATTATACGTGAGTGAAGTCACAGTTTCTTTTCCTTTTTTCTATTAAATTGTGAAACTTTTTAACAAAGAATGGGCTTTTCATAGAGAATTTGATGGACAAAAAAAAACTCTCTCACTCGCTTTTTTCAAAGCCATGAGAGAGATTTCTTTCCACTTCTAATTGATGGAGAAAGGCCTTACCCGCCAATATAGGACATTTCAATTTTCTTACGATTGGCAACCGTTTCAGCCGTTCTTTCATCTGAATAGCGATCTTTTCTGCCGCCCCAAATTTCACAAATCCGATCAGCAATTTGTTGATCGCTCACGCCTGTTCGCATGAAATCTCGGATGTCATGCCCATTTCCATTAAACAGGCATGTGTAAATTTTTCCATCTGCTGACAACCTTGAACGCGTACAACTAGAACAGAAGGATTCTGACACTGAAGTGATAAAGCCGACATCAATATTCGTACCTTTATAGCGATATCGCTTGGCAACCTCACCAAAATAATCGGGATCAACAGGCTCTAAATCATAGTGTTCACTTAATCGAGTATAAATTTCTTTTTTCGTGACGACATCATCCATTTTCCAGCCGTTTGAGCTTCCAACATCCATATATTCAATATAACGTAGCTGTAAGCCATTTTCCTTACAATATTCAGCCATCGGGATAATCTCTGTATCGTTTAAGCCCTTCTTAACAACCATATTGATTTTTACTCCTAGACCTGCCTCCTGTGCAGCTTTAATCCCTTTAAGGACAGGACCAACACCTACATTTCGCCCATTAATTTGGCCGAATAATTCATCCTTCAAGCTGTCAAGACTAACATTGACCCGTTTAAGGCCTGCCTTCTTTAAGTCTCTTGCATATTTCGGAAGCAAAACACCATTCGTCGTCAAACCGATATCCTTTAATTGATCAATTTGTGAAAGCAATTCCACAAGGTATGGGAGATCCTTCCTTAATAATGGCTCTCCTCCTGTTAGCCGAATTTTTTCGACACCGAGCTCGACAAAAATTTTCGCAACCCTTTCAATTTCCTCATAGGATAACAATTCACTTTTGGGTAAAAAAGCGAAATCAGGGCCATATATTTCAGCTGGCATACAGTATTGACAGCGAAAATTACATCGATCAATGACAGAAATTCGCAAATCGCGAAGTGGGCGATTTAATTTATCTTTAACAAATATTTTTCCCATCTATTTCAACTCCAATTATAGAGTATTCTTATTAGTATATTAGCAACACAAGAAATCGATTACTGTTAACTATCTCACTTAATGAAAATTTATCCTTCCCTCTTATCCGTTGGTTTGGAGGGATATTTGAAAAAAGAGTCTATTGCTATTACATCATAAATCCCATGACAACAGTTACAAAATGAAGTAATTGTCATGAACTTGTCACGTTCTTGTTATTAATTACTATTTTAACACGTTCTATTGATTTAGTATATATTATTCAGAATATTCAATCCATTATTTTTTGTCCGTTTTCCTTATTTAAAACATGAACATATTGTTAAATGATACCCAAAGTTATTGACAGCATTACTTCAATCATGCATTCTTAGGCATAGTTATATTCATTTTGATGACAAAGGGGCGATTCAGATGCCTAGACAATTAAAAGAAACCCAATCAGTTGAAATAAAGGAATTACTTTCCCTTTCGGATAGACATTTTAAAGTTAAAAAAAATACCTTTTTGTTTCAGGAGGGGATGGAGGCAAATGAGCTTTATATCATCCTTTCTGGAAAGGTTCAAATCAGTAAGATAACTGCGGACGGAAGAGAGTTATCTCTGCGTATCTGTGGGGAAAATGATATTTGTGGAGAATTAACCCTTTTTACAAGCTCACCTAAATACTTGCTAAGTGCGATCGTTCTCGAAGATGCAGAAATTGCAGCAGTAAAAAAGGATGCCATTGAAAACGAAATTTTTCATAATAGCGCTTTAGCCTTTGAATTTATGAAATGGATGAGCGATCATTTTCGCAAAACCCAAACAAAATTCCGCGATCTTGTACTGAACGGAAAGAAAGGTGCCCTGCTTTCAACCCTTATCCGGATGTCAAATAGCTATGGGGTTCAAAAGAAAGATGGCATTCTAATTGATTTGCCGTTAACGAATCAGGAGCTAGCTAACTTTTGCGGTACGTCTCGTGAAAGCACAAACCGACTTTTGAATGAGCTTAAAAGAGAAGGCATCATCTCCACTCAAAGGGGCAGAATCATTATCCATGATTTACAATACTTAAAGGATGAAATCGGTTGTGAAAACTGTCCAGCCGTCTATTGCAATATTGAATAGTGACGTACCGTGTTGACTTCTCGTTCGTGAACGGGTCTTGTTTGTTTCGAAAGATTTGCGAGCGCAAATCGTTAAGGCGCTTAATAGAACATATAATGGAGTGCTCCAATAGAAGCACTCCATTTATTTAGGCCTTTTTTTTTTTTTTGTTCTTTTTGTCTTAATGCTTTTGGGATGTAAACACAGAATGGTTCACTTTCTAAATAATCTCCGGTCATTGCATAGGCACGAGAGCGTGAACCTCCACAAACATATCTAAACTCACAAACACCGCATTTTCCCTTGTACTTGTCTGGATTACGTAAATCCTTGAAGATGGGTGATTCCCGGTAAATTTCTGCCAAAGGCTGTTCACGAACATTGCCCGCCTTTATTGGAAGTAATCCACTTGGATAGACGTCGCCGATATGTGAGATAAAGACAAAGCCATTGCCATCGTTGACTCCTTTAGGAGCTCTCCCCAGACCATCAATGGAGCCTGTTAATCCTTGCTCTGTAAGCGCATCTAAATAGCGAATCTCATCAACCTGCCCCTTCGCTTCTCTCATCTTCTGTTGGATAAATACACGGCGATAATGCTGGGCAGCAGTTGTCTTAATATCAAATTTCACGCGCTTGCTTAAATCATGAAGCCAGCGGAATACTTTTTCATGCTCAACCGGTGAGATCATATCGCTTTCCTGTCCACGGCCCGTCGGAACAAGGAAAAAGACACTCCATAACACGCATTCCAAATCTTCCACAAGCTTGGCCATTTCCTCTAAATAATCCACATTATAGCGAGAAATAACCGTATTAATTTGGATTGGAATCTCAAGCTCATGCAAATATTTAATTCTTTCCATCGTCAAATCAAAGGAACCAGCTGTTCCACGAAAATGATCGTGAATTTCCGCATTATGTCCATCTAAGCTGAATGCCCAGCGGGATAGTCCGACTTCCTTTGCCTTCTCAATTGCTTCCTTTGTCACATTTGGAGTTGCACTTGGGGTCATTGATACTCTGACACCCTTCTTCACTGCATATTCGGCAATATCAAACACATCAGGTCGCATAAGTGGGTCTCCACCTGTAAACACCAGCATTGGATTATTCATTTCATAAATTTGATCAATTAGCTTTTTACCCTCTTCAAAGGTCAATTCTCTGGGGTCACGTTTATATTGTGCCTCAGCACGACAGTGTAAGCATTTTAGTTGGCAGGCCCTTGTAAGCTCCCAAATTACGATAAAAGGGTCTTTATTAAAATCTCTGCTAAATACCATTAACTTCGCCTCCCAAGGATATTTCACAAAGGATACTTTTATTTGTAGGTCCGTATTCTCATGAATGTATAAGTTTCAATATCCGTATTATAGAGGTTCTTTTGCCAGGACAAAGTGAAATATCTCACAAAATCGGAAAGAATTTTCACGGAATCGTGAAAAACCCACAAAAAAAGCAGGGTTTCCCCCGCTTTTAAAGCTTAACATAATGTGATGACTTCATATTTTGCTGCTAAATCGATAAATTGGGCCATGCTGCTGATTTTTCCTGCGGTCAATTTGTTTTCCACATCGAAGAAATCGACACAGGTTTTGCAGGCTAACACCTCAACGCCCTTCTCCTCAAGCTCCATTAAATGAACGGAAGCTAACGAATCCTTTGTAAGCGTAAGTACTCCGCTATTCATAAAAAATATTGCTGCCGGAAGGTCTTCCCTTTGCTTAAGAAGGGTGAAAAAGGTTTCTAAAATCCCTTCTCCTAGCTCTTCAGGGCCCTTTCCGAGTTGGTTTGAGCTAACGAGGATCACTTTATTGTTCATAACTTTCCTCCTTAGCGGATCCCGAGTGCAATTTTTGCATAACGTGACATTCTATCCTTACTCCATGGCGGATTCCAAACAATGTTCACATCTGTGCTCTTTACCTCTGGAATCTCAGCTAATGCAGCTTTGACCTGTTCAACGATAGTGCCAGCCAAAGGACATCCCATTGAAGTTAGCGTCATCTCTACAGTGACCTTTCCTTCTTCATCCATTTCTAGATCATATACTAAACCCAGGTTCACGATATCTATTCCTAGCTCTGGATCGACTACAAGCTCCAGTGCGCCCATAATGCTGTCTTTTAATTCTTGATCCATTCTATTCACTCCTTATCCATCTATATCATCTATATTAGATAATCATTGTATTGATTTCAAATAATACCATCATTGTATGACTAATTCATTTTAAGGATAGTGACTTGCATCATACCTATCCTAGATACTTCTCAAACCAATCGACTAGCTGCAATACGCCCTCCCTGCTCACTTTGTGATCGGCTTTCTCATCTGCGATAAATTTGATTTTTTCAGGTTCCTTTTCATATAAAGGCTGAATGCTTTCATAAAACTTGTGGGAAAAGGCAAAGGGAACGACAGGATCCTTCATTCCATGCCAAAAAAGAAGCGGTCGCCCAGCTAATTTTTCTGGCTGCAAGCTTAAATCATAATGGCGCAAATGCTCGAAAACCTTTTCTTTTTCCTTATCTGAAAGTGGAATCATGACACCGTTTTTTTCTAATTGTTCCAATTGAACTTGGGAAAACTGTTCATAATAGGGCATGCCCATCAAACTTACAGCCGCTTTAATCCAAGGATATTGAGTTAAGGCTCCGAGCGTAACAATTCCGCCCATGGATGTCCCAGCAAGACCGATTCGATTAGGGTCAATCCTATTTTTGAAATGCTCCTTGATGATTGAAAGCTCGTCAATCGTTGTTGTCACTGTCTCCCAAAAACGAATATTCATCTCTTGTGTACTAAGACCAGGATTCCTTTCCCCATGGTTAATGGCCTCAGGCAGTACAACTCTGAAGCCTTTACCCGCCAAGAGATAGGCATAGTGAAGATTATTTTCCATCGCACTTTCAAAACCATGGACAAAAATAACAAAGGGGAGTTGCTCTTCATTTAAGTCATTTCTTACTATATGTAAAAATGGAATTTCCCCAACATGCGATTTTTCAATATTAATCATCGTATTCCCTCCAAAGCCCAAAAACAGAATCTTTTACAATCAACATAATTGGTACTATGATAATAATTAATCCAAATATGATTGTTTTGTAAACTTTTTATGATATTTAGTTTATCATGTAGACAGACAAATTCCTAAAGCTTTACGCTAAAACTGCTTATGATTGTACCTATTTTCAGAGGTCGAAAGGAGAAATTATGGGAGAAAAACATTTAATTGCTCTTGATTTAGATGGTACTTTGTTAACTGATGATAAAAAAATCTCGCCAACCACAAAAAAAGTGCTAAAGAAAGCTCAAGAGAATGGGCATGTCGTGATGATTGCGACTGGAAGACCCTTTCGTTCAAGTGAGGTATATTACAACGAGCTAGGATTAAATACACCGATTGTGAATTTCAATGGTGCCTTTGTCCACCACCCTCGTCAAAAAAGCTGGGGACTCCATCATGCACCGCTGGATATTAGTGTGGCTAAAGATGTGGTAGAGGCTTGCCAGAGCTATCAATTTCATAATATTATCGCCGAGGTAATGGACGATGTTTATTTCCACTACCACGATCAAAAGCTGCTCGATGTTTTCTCTATGGGGAATCCACATATTACAACTGGGGATTTGCGAAAATTCCTTACTGATTCTCCAACGAGCATGCTCATCCATACAGAGGAACAGCATTTGAAAACGATACGCTCCCATTTGTCTGAAGTGCATGCCGAACTCATTGATCATCGGAGCTGGGCAGCTCCTTGGCATGTGATTGAAATCATCAGACATGGGCTTAATAAAGCGGTTGGCATTCAAAAAGTAGCCGATTACGTTAATATCCCAAAGGAAAGAATTATTGCTTTTGGAGATGAGGACAATGATCTGGAAATGATTGAGTACGCCGGTCATGGCATTGCTATGGGAAATGCCATCGATGAACTAAAAACTCTGGCAAATGACATAACTCAAACGAATGAAGAGGATGGGGTTGCCATTTACTTAAATGAGCTCCTCAATTTAAAGGCACTTTAATTAAAGTGTGGATTGCTTTTTTATAAACTGTGGTCCTAAAGCTGGCTATTGGATCACATAAGTACATTTAATTCATCCTTATCCATTATGTACCCATAGTAATGAAATCTAGTTAGAACATACTAATGATTGAAGCAAGATTTGCTTCACAAGCTCAAGGCTGGAGGGATGGCAATGGGTAAAGGATCAAGACGCTTTGTCCAACGTGGTGTTGACTCTGTAACAAAGCATGCTGAACGCATTCCATATCATACCACCTATGCAGAAGCAGAAGCAGAGAAGATGAGAAATGTCAAAGACTCCTCGCTTGGAGGAATCTAAATGGGAAATCGACTCTTTATTGAAGCCAAAAATTTTGTCGAGTTAGCTAAGAATGCCACTGGAAGCGGGCAATATGATGCCATCGAAAAAGCTAAAAATGCTCTTTCGTCCGCATTCGCTAATTCAACAATGGCCGAGCGAAGACAATTAAGTCAACTGCAAAATGAGCTTGATGAATTAACGTAAGCCTTAACGCAAGAGAGGCCGACACTGGTTGTGTCGGCTTCTCTTCATTTTTCTATTCCTTGCGAAACAATCCAAAGATCCATTCCGTTTTCACAATATTTGTGAAGGCCTGGGGATCCACCTCTTTAATGATCCGTTCCAAATCGAATAATTCATAGCGTGTAATGACGATCATCATCATTTCCTTTGCCTCGTTTGTAAACGCCCCTTTGGCAGGTATCGTTGTAATTCCTCTTAGGAGCTTGGAATGGATCGCTTTTTTTAATTCTTCTCCTTTTTTGGTCACAATCATAGCTGTCAGTTTCACATGACTCGTATGTATCGTGTCAATAACTCTAGTCGATGCATATAGGGTCACAAGGGTGTAAAGGGCCTTCTCCCAACCGAATAAGAAACCAGCCGTGATAATAATGACTCCATTCAAAATAAAGTAATAAGTGCCAATAGGGCGACCATTTATCCGTGACAATACCATGGCGATGATATCCATTCCACCTGTTGAGGCTCCCCATTTTAATGTAATTCCCACACCGATCGCGGAAATAACACCGCCAAAAACAGCATTTAAGAGAATATCCTCTGATAGTGCATAAATTGGAATAATGCTTAAAAATAACGACATTAACGCTACACTAATGAAGCTATAAACGGTAAAGGTCCTTCCTACTTTAAACCAGCCAAGGAGCGTCACTGGAACATTTAAGAGAAAAAGAAGGATGCCGGTAGAAACATTCCCGCCAAATATACTGGATAATAGCTGTGCCGTACCCGTGAATCCGCTAGAGTAGACATTTGCTGGGATTAAAAATAGATTCATCGCCAGCGCATTTAAGAGAGCCCCGATGATGACGACAACCATTTTTTTTACTTGCAGTAGAATGTTCATCACCTCCTTTGCCTTATTATGACTTGATTAGAACTCCTAGATACTATTAATTGAGTTTTACGCTTAAATTCTATAAACTTAAAGGAAATAAATAGAAAGCAGGTGAATGGTCTATGTCTGTAAAAATCCTAGCCGATAGCGCAAGTGATTTGCCATTAAGTTTTTTTGGGGAGAATGGCGTCACGCTTTTTCCATTGAAGGTTCACCTTGGGGAGAAGGAGTATGATGACCTATTAACGATTGAACCATCAACAGTTTATGAAGCAATCCGCTCTGGTCAGATGCCAAAAACATCCCAGGCATCTCCATCAAGATTTGAAGAGGTTTTTCGAGAAATGGCAAGGAGCAATGAAACAGGAATTTATGTTGCCTTTTCTTCAGAGCTCTCTGGTACGTATCAAACAGCTGTCATGATCCGGGAGCAGGTAAAGGAAGAATACCCCGATTTTGACTTAACCGTTATTGATAGTAAATGCGCTTCTTTAGGCTGTGGCCTAGTCGTCATGGAAGCGGCGAAATTAGCGAAGGGCGGAGCATCCAAGGAAGAGATACTTAAGGATATCCAGTTCCGCTGTGAGCATATGGAGCATTTGTTCACGGTGGATGATCTGAACCATTTGGCGAAGGGTGGGCGGCTGTCAAAGGCATCTGCTTTCATGGGAGGGCTCCTGAACATTAAACCCCTCTTGAATATGGATGACGGAAAGCTTGTCCCAATTGAAAAGCACCGAGGACAGAAGAAGCTTTTGCGCCGGATTATCGAAATGATGAAAGAGCGTGGACAGGACTTACCGCAGCAAACTGTGGGGATTAGCCATGCGGACTGCTTTGAACTAGCACAAGAAATGAAAGAAACGATTAAGAATGAACTGAATGTGGAGAACATCATCATTTCTGATATTGGCGCAGCGATCGGCTCCCATACAGGTCCTGGAACGATTTCATTCTTTTTCCTAAATGAGCTTCCAACGAAGTAGGCATTTTTTAAAAGTGGAATAATCTTATTTATATTGAATCCTTTACATACTCCTTTTTAAAATGACAGACAATAAAGCGAAACCCTTTTAGAAAGGAGTATTTGTTATGCCACATACTTCAGATAATGACAAGAAAGCACAGGACCATAATGCGTTGAACCATGAGAAAAACCTGTTAAAAGAAAAAAATCGTAAGGCCGGTAAGCATCAATACTCAAAAAAGACCGATCATTTATAAGAAAAGCGCAAGCGCCTTGCTCATCGCCGTACAAACTGGAGGGGCTTCGACTGAGATAAAGGAATCACGAAGAGCGATAGCGATTCGATGATGACTTATCGTAGGGAGGAGACCTGAAGTTTGATAGGCAATAGGCGCTGGAGCTAGACAATTCTCAAAGTCGAAATTTATACTTACTTATCCAGTAGGAAAAGAGCTGTTCTCAATCGTGAGAGCAGCTCTTTTTTGACTATATCTGCGTTCATTTGAAAATATCAGCGAAACCGAAATTATCAGCCCTCATTCTTCACGTACGTCCAGCCCGCTTCCTGATAAACAAGGCCATCCTTCATTAGCTTTCCAAGCGCTCGTTTGAATGCACCCTTGCTCATACCAAAGCGCTCTTCAATATCTTCTGGCATGCTCTTATCCCAGTAAGGCATGGCACCGTTTCGTGACATCAGATATGCATATACTTTCTCCGCATCCTCACCTAACGCCTCCTGTTTTCGTGGAGCGAGAGAAACATTGATCGTCCCATCCTCCTTCACATCAATGATGCGTCCTTCTACCTTCTCACCGAGACGAGGCTCCTCACGGCGTTGTGATTCATGAATGAAGCCTTTGAAGCCCTCTGCCGTATAAATCCAGCTCCCTACTTTCGCCGTGCGGTAAATATAGCCTTGAATATTCTTATTAAAATCCTGTCTTGTCGCCTGGATTCTTTTTTCATCAATGATCGGATCCGTAGCGAGCTTCACATAAATGCGGTTATTTCGATTGACCCTTAACGTAATGTATAAAAGGTCTCCCACTACGGGCCAAACAGACCGTTTCGTTGGAAGATCCTCCTCGCCAAGGAGCATATCTTTGTTGATGCCAATATCGAGGAAAACTCCGAGCCCTGGCTTTGTATCACTCACCTTTGCCCAGCCGTATTCCCCGATCCGTATGTCAGGAATCGTCGTCGTTGCTGCGATCCGTCCGTGGGAGTCCGTATAAAGAAATACGTCAACCTCTTCCTCTTCCCCTAACGTAAGATCGGTATCATTTTCATGAAGGAGTACATCCTCCTCCCCATCCGTGAGAAAATAGCCAAATTCTGCAATCCGAGCCACTGTCAATGTGATGACTTGTCCAATATGTTCTTGTAAAGCCATAAAAAAACACTCCTATTCTTTTATAAAGCCTTCGCTTTTTTATCCCTAAAGTTGTTTGAACTGCTTAATTTTACTATAATTGTAGCCAGAATGGGAAATTTTTAAAGGAGGGTTCATGATGGCGAAAGAAAGTTCTTTTGATATTGTGTCAAAGGTAGATTTTTCAGAAGTGACGAATGCGATTAATATTACGATGAAGGAAATCTCCACTCGCTATGATTTTAAAGGAAGCAAGAGCAATGTTACACTCGATAAAGAGGAGCTTGTGCTCGTTTCCGATGATGAATATAAGCTCGGACAGCTGAAGGATGTCCTCCTTGGCAAGCTGATTAAACGAGGCGTTCCGATTAAAAATCTTGATTATGGAAAAATTGAAGGTGCTTCTGGCGGTACTGTTCGTCAGCGAGCCAAGCTTGTTCAAGGGATCGACAAGGACAATGCGAAGAAAATCAATACACTGATTAAAAATAGCGGCTTAAAGGTGAAGAGTCAGGTTCAGGATGATCAAATTCGTGTGACGGCAAAAAGCCGTGATGACTTACAGAGCGTCATTGCTGCTGTGAAGGGTGCTGACCTTTCCATCGATGTGCAGTTTGTGAATTATCGTTAAGTGGTTGTCTTTTCCAATAGGTTCGCTTATAATAATCAAAGTACATATCTAGTATGTAATTACAAATAACAATACTATATACAGTGTTATACCGATAAATTAGGTGTCATTACGACTTAATAGGGAATCTGGTGCGAATCCAGAACTGTACCCGCAACTGTAAGTGTGACGAAATAAGCATAACCACTATCTTTCTGATGGGAAGGGCTTAGAGTAGGATGAAACACAAGTCAGGAGACCTGCCTTTTTTATACGTCATATCTTCTTCGGGAGCTGGGAAGGTAAAGAGCGCAGGTATTTTAGCTAAAAGGGAATTCCTTTCTGTCTGAATATCAACGTTTTTTACCCATCTCGAAACTTGAGATGGGTTTTTAATTTGCCTTCCCTATGAAGAACTGTATAAGTGGGGAAAAGGAGAAAGTTTGATGGGGACAGAATTCGCAGTAAAAAATGAAAATCTAATGGATATGGTCAAGCTCACCGCTCAAAAATACAAGCTGGATGTGAGCGAGATTTTGACCAAAAAGAGAGAAGATATTCTCCATTATGCCTTAAATCGAATTGAAATGAATGAGCCTAACTGGACGTACTTAGCTGCTCATATGCTTCTTCTTGAACTCTATGAAAAGGCTGGACAAGTTCGCGGGTTTGACCCAGTTCAAAAATACGGTGATTTCTACGATCTGATTCAAAAACTAACAGACATAGGCATTTATACAAAGGAACTTCTGCAATCCTACAGCAAGAACGAAATTCATGAATTAGCGAAAATCATCGATCCTGATAAGGATCAGCTTTTTACCTATATGGGTTTGTTCTTGCTTGCGGACCGATATTTAGCACATGACTATAATCATCATGTGTACGAGCTCCCACAGGAACGATTCATGATCATTGCCATGACTTTAATGAAAAATGAAGCAAAGGAAAACCGTTTGTCCTATGTGAAAGAAGCGTACTGGGCGCTCAGCCATCACTATATGACCGTCGCTACTCCAACCCTTGCCAATGCGGGAAAAAGCTATGGGCAGCTTTCCTCCTGTTTCATTGATACGGTTGATGACTCGCTGGATGGAATCTATTTATCCAATTGGGATACGGCTAGATTAAGCAAGGATGGCGGTGGCATCGGTCTTTATTTTGGAAAAGTGAGAGCACTAGGCTCTGATATTAAAAGTTTCAAAGGGAATTCCTCAGGAATTGTTCCGTGGATACGCCTGATTAATGATACGGCGGTGAGTGTGGATCAGCTAGGCCAGCGACAAGGAGCAGTAGCCGTTTATTTGGATGTATTCCACAAGGACATCATGAATGGCTTTCTTGATTTAAAGACAAATAATGGAGACGAACGGAGAAAAGCCCATGATATTTTTACCGGTGTCAGCATCCCCGATTTATTTATGAAAAAAATTGAGGAGGTTGACGAAACTGGAAGAAGTATTGGAGAATGGCATACCTTCTGCCCTCATCAAGTAAAGCAAATAATGGGCTGGAAGGATGAGCAGGGAAATCCGCTCGGATTAGAGGACTTCTATGATGAGAAGGATAAGAAATTTTTCACCGAAAAATACGAAGAAGCCGTTCGAAATCCGCTTCTCCCAAGAAAGACATATCGGGCAATGGATATCATGATCCGCATCATGGTCGCTCAACTCGAAACAGGAACACCCTATATGTTCTATCGGGATGAGGTGAACCGTCAAAACCCGAATAAGCATGTAAGGGGCCTCGGAAGAACGTCAATCTATTCTAGCAATCTATGTACGGAAATTATGCAGAATATGTCGCCGACCACGATCCAACAGGAGTATATCGATGAGAACGGAAATATCGTCATCGTGCGAAAGCCTGGAGATTTTGTTGTCTGCAATCTTTCTTCCATCCATCTTCCAAATGCTGTACGTGCGAATGTTCTTGAGCGCCTCATAAGGATTCAAATGAGAATGCTCGATAACGTCATCGATATCAATCAGCTCACGGTCGGACAAGCTCGGAAAACAAATGAGAATTACCGTGCTGTTGGTCTAGGCACTTTCGGGTGGCATCATCTCCTAGCCCTCAAAAATATTCTTTGGGAATCAGATGAGGCTGTTCGGTACGCTGATGAGCTTTATGAAGAGATTGCTTATTACACGATTAGAGCTTCAATGCTGTTAGCAAAAGAAAAAGGGGCATACCCGAAGTTCGAAGGCTCGGAATGGCATACCGGAGAATATTTTCAAAGAAAAGGCTATACCTCTGAAAAATGGACAAGCCTTCAAGCAGAGATTCGCCAAGCTGGCGTCCGCAATGGCTGGATGTTAGCCGTCGCTCCTAATTCTTCGACCGCAAAAATAGGCGGCTCTACCGATGGAATCGATCCTATTTATGCACTCGAATACGCAGAGGAAAAGAAGAATTTCAAATTTAAGGTCACAGCACCTGATCTCAATCATCATACGTACTTTTTTTATCAGAAGGTGCGACACCAGTTGAACCAAAGCTGGAGCATTAAACAGAATGCCGCTAGACAGCGCCATATTGACCAAGGGGTCAGCTTTAACCTCTATGTCAAACATGATATTAAAGCGAAGGAACTGTTAGAGCTTCATCTCGAGGCTTGGCGAAATAAGCTGAAATCGACCTATTATGTGCGCAGCACTTCCCAAACAGAAATTGAAGAATGTGAGGCTTGTCAGAGCTAAGGAAGGAGAACAAAATAGTGAATACACTCTTAAAAAAAATCAAACTGTTAAACCCCGAATATCCCAATAAGTCAACAGGCATCATTAACGGACAGGCGTCAGGAATTCTTAATTGGAATGATATCGCCTATCCGCAAATGTATCGAATCTATCATACCCTGCTCGGAAACTTCTGGAAGGCGCAGGAGATCAATATGCAGGATGACATTAAACAATGGGATTCCTTAACCGAAGTGGAAAAGGATATTTTCTTAAGGGTGAACACGCAGCTCGCATCACTTGATAGCCTCCAAACCCCTACAATGACAAGCGTGATGGATTATGTTACAGACCCTAGCTTCAAAGCGATCTTTGCTGTCATTTCTCAGCAGGAGGCTGTTCATAACGAGTCCTATTCCTATATTTTGAGCTCTCTTATCCCATTGAGTGAGCAAATAGAAAGATTTAATCAAGCAAAGGATGACCCGATCGTAAGAAAAAGAAATGAGATCATTCTCGAGGCGTATGAGAAGTTCCGCCAAACACCAACACCACAGCATTTGTTCGAGCTTGGAGTCCATTCTATCAATTTGGAGGGAATATACTTTTATGCGGGCTTTGCCTTTTTCTATCATTTGGCCAGACAGCAGAAAATGATGAAGACAAGCACAATGATTAGCTATATTCAACGCGATGAGATGCAGCATGCCTATTTCATCGCCCAATTTATCCGTATATTGCTAACGGAAAACCCTGAGCTCAACACGGATGAAAATAGCGAATATGTCTACTCATCTATCGACAAAGCAGTTCAGCTTGAAAAGGAATGGGCTCGCTATATCTTAAAGGATATCGAGGGGATTGATCTGGAGGAATTCGAAGGCTATGTCGAATACTTAGCGAACAAGCGCTTCCGCCAATTAGGACTGCCAAATCGTTATAAAGGGCGTGAGAATCCAATGCCGTGGATTCACGTATTCAGCGATGAAATGATGAATGAGACAAAATCAGACTTCTTTGAACAGAAATCACGAACATATACAAAGGTATCCAAATCCAATGGGTTTGATGAGCTATGAAGACGGCGATCGTTTATTGCTCCATTAGTGGAAACACAGAAGAAGCAGCACAGCTTTTAACCCAACAGTTTGCCTTGGAAGGGCATCAAGCTGATGTTTTTCGAGTAGAGGATTTTCAAATGGAGCAGCTCTCTCAACTGGATCACTTGGTAATCGGAACATATACGTGGGGTAACGGAGAAATTCCCATAGAAATGCTACCTCTCTTACGGGAATTAGTTCGGGTAGAGCGGAAGAAGCTCGTAACGGGAATCTTTGGAACAGGAGACAGCTTCTATCCAAAGTTTTGTGGAGCCGTTGATGAGTTAAGCGAAAGACTCATGCCAACAACATCCCTTGCTGGCACGTTAAAAATTGAACTCTCCCCGCAAATAGAGGATTTTCCACGCTGCAAGAAATTTATCGACCAAGTATTACAAAATTGCTCCAAAAACATCATAAGACAGGTCTGAAATTCAGACCTGTCTCTTTTTCTACGCATTTCTCGATCTTTTCTTCACTAAAAACAAGAAGCCTAAAAATAGAATCACCACAGCAGCGGATGTCGAAATCAGTGGGATATTAAGGCCTGATTTTTCGGCAAGAACATAGATCTCTGCCTCATCACGATCGACGATCAGTTTGTATGCACCATCCTCACTCTTGACCAGGTCTCCATTTAAAAGTCCACGTAGTTCTTTGCCATCTTCAAGCTCTGAGGTTAGGGTAACTGCTTGAGATTTCGTTGTGTTATTGATCGCTACAACAGCCGTTTCTCCTTTGTATTCTCGCTTGTACACGACCATACCTTGATTTTCATAAAGAAGTTCGAAGCTCCCCCTTCTAAGCGCTGGTAGCTTCTCACGTACTGCGGCAATATTTGTGAGATAGTCAATTAAATCCTTATCCGTTCTGAAATCCATCTGCCGCTGATTATCAGGCTCTTCCCCACCATCTAAGGCGATCTCACTGCCATAAAAGACAAATGGGATTCCTGGTGTCGTATATAGATAGGTCAAGGCTAACTTCCAACGTGGGCCTGGATGTTCATTGAGATTGATGATATCTCTCGTAAATCGCTGTGTATGCTGATTATCAAGAAAGTGTACAGGCTCAATATTTTCTACATTTGTAGCCACCGCCTGGAGTGATTGGTTAGACTTAGAAAATGCCGCCCGTAAATTTTCATTAAAGGAATAGTCAAAAAAACCGTCAATTCCTTCTACCTGCTCTCCTGTCTGGAAATCCGCCAGCACGATGAAGTCCTCTTTGACCCCCTTCGCTTCCCTTGAAAGACTCTGCAGAAGCTTTGGAGAAACTCCCTGACCTAAGTCTAATATGTATCCATCGACTTTTGCTTCATCGATCCACCATTTCGCCACATCGATGAGTGTATTTTGATCCATCCCTTCCATAATCGGAAAATCAAGGATCACCTTCATCTTTTTTTGATGGGCTAGATCGACTAATTCCTGCAGCTTCTTCATCGAACCGAAATTTGCTGCTGTCTTGAAATAATCCTTAATTTTGGAATTTTTATAGCCATCAACCTCAAAAATCGGTGAGAGGGCAATCACGGAAAATCCCATTTCTTTTATGTAATCGAGGCGATCGATGATGCCTTGAAAATCACCGCCATGAAATTTATTCGGATCCTTGGCATCGACCTCAAAATCATTCGTAAAATCGCTGTTATTAAATCGGTCAATCGTAATGTAGTAAATCGTTTCATCCTGCCAGCTTCTTTCTTCTTCTGCCCCCACCACATTCGAAGAGCTAAAAAAAAGAAGCAATAGGCTCAATAAGCACAAACCTTTTTTCATCCATGTTCCCCCAAACAATAGTATTCGCCTATAAGATTATCCTTTTCGACATGACGTCGTCAATCTTTATGATGAAAACTATTAACTTGGGTATAACATGATATACTTAGTTCATAGTTTGTTTATTAGAGTTAGTCCCACTTTAATTTCGAATAGAAAGGTTGAGTATATTGATTATTAAGCCTCGTATTGAATCCCCTGAACTCCTAATCTTCAGAATCTTATCCTCCCGAACAGACCTCTCGGAAAAAGCCTATCAGCACTACTTAAGTCTAGAAAAAGGATTTATAGGTGAAAAGAAATTCGATGATTGGTCGAATACTTTTTTAGAGGAATGGACGTTTATAAATGACCTTTTGCTAGAACATAGAAATTCTTTTTTTCAATTGGATAGTATAGGAGTTACACAGAATGAACTTTACCTGTTTGACGTTAAGAATTATGAGGGGGATTATGTGATAAAAGATGATGTCTGGCAAACCACTACTGGACTTGAGATTAAGAATCCGCTCCATCAATTGCAGCGCTGTGAAACCTTACTAAGACGTTTCCTCCAAGAACATGGGTTCACTATGAAAATTAAACCATTTTTAATCTTTATTCATCCTCACTTCACCCTGTATAACGCCCCTCTAGATCCTTGTATTGTTTTGCCAACCCAAATCGAAACTTTTTTCAAGAAACTACAATCCGTCATTGTAAATAACGGTCATAAACAGAAAAAATTAGCGGAGATATTAATTTCAGCGCACCATCCTTCCTATCCAAACAGTTTGCTTCCTTCTTATGAATACAATGAACTTGCTAAAGGAAGCGTCTGTATAAAATGTCAAAGTTTAATAGAAGTGCGTACGGCAGAGCAAAGCAAATTCGTCTGCCCCCATTGTCATTACAAAGAGAGCAATCAGGCTGTGATTCTTAGGTCGTTCCGTGAGTTAAAATTGCTTTTTCCAGATAAAAAAATCACTTCTACGGTGATTAATGACTGGTGTAACGGAATCATCGGTATAAGAACCATCCAAAGAATATTAGCGAAAAATTTTGAACTTAAAGGACATGGTAGATCCGCCTACTATACAGATTAATCAACAGGCTCTATGTACTTATACATGAAGCTGTCTTTGTTTAACTGTTATGAGCACAGATTTCTCTCTTCTGATACGAATCTGTGGGCATTCACTTGCTATGGCGACAGTTTTGATTTTTTCTCTCATGAAACTGTCGTCATTTAGCTGCTATGACGACAACTTGGATCACTTCTCTCTCGATTCTGTCGGCATTCACCCCCTATGACGACAACTTTACCCTCCTCTTACACGAAACTGTCGTCATTCAGCCGCTATGACGACAACTCGGCCTACTTCTCTCTCGAACTTGTCGCCATTCACCCTTTGCTCACATTTTCAAAAGAAAAAAGAATATACATCAATAACCTCGCACACATTTGACTCAATAGTGTCCGAATAACGACAAAGCGAATATTCTTTTATTAGCAACATTCCCCTTAAAACAGGGAATCCCCGAATATTCATATTGCTACATTATGCTCGGCAATAAAAAATGGTTAATTGTCCTAATTTATCCTTTTGAGTTTAAATTCATATAGAAATGTCTACAAAGAATTGTGAAGGCATCGATATTGTTAAAATCCATAGAAGAAGTATTTCTACAACTTGTGTTCAGTTATGGAGGGTAATGATGAGAAGACAGCAGCGTGCAAAACTAATTGAATACCAAAACAGAGCCTTTTTTGAGGGATCGGTTGAATATATTAATGAGCAATGGGTCTTTTTCGAGGCGGAAACAGAAGAAGCCTCCTTGCTAGAAGAGTATCTTCACCAGGAGCTCGAGGTGTACCGACATGGTCGGTGGCGGAAGGGAGTCTTATGTGAAGATGGGCAGGTGAGTACTGATCACGAACGCATTCATCTGAAAAATAACGATACCATTCGAATTCGCAAAACCCTTATCTATTCTTTGGAGCGACTTTTAGAGGAAATTTCGGATGATGCATTCTATCAGTTCATCACCCATCTAAATTCCTTGAAATTTTCCATTTTTGACTGCATCTATTGCTATAACCATCTCACCTTTTTAAACACGGAAGAAAGAAAGGAAGGGGTCAATTTCTTCATCTTTGACAATCAGGAGGATATCTGCAATATTCAGCATCACTTCTGGTACTATGAGAAGAAAACGGATCGTTTTGAATTTACAATCAATAACGGCAAAAGAACGATTATTGAGAAATTAACCACATGAAGAAAGCGCCCTAAGAAGAGGCGCTTTTCTCAACCCTTTGTTCTATACATGTCTGCTCTCCATCAGGCGTATACCAACCCCCATCAAGGCAACTCCCATTAAAAGCAAAATCGAGATCGGCAACAATACATCGCTATAAGATAGGCCCGAAACCGTCACTCCCTTTAAAATTTCCATCCCATAGGTAATTGGAATACCTTTTGAAATAGTCAATAATATATCCGATGTGACAATCTCAATCGGCCAATAAGCTCCCCCAAGCATCGCAAAACTCACACTGATTAATGGGATAAGGGCATTAAATTGACCAATGGTTTTGACAAGCCCCGCAATAAAAATAGACATCGCGATAATCGTAAACAGATACGGGATAATTAGAATCAAGGTCTTTCCAAAGCCACCATGGAAATCAACACCCGCTCCATATTTAAATACGAGGAAAATTAACGCAATTTGGACATAACCCAAGATTAGGGAATAGAGCAAATTCCCCGCATACATTCCAAATTTGGAGATAGGTGACAGAATCAATCGATCCCAAATGCCCTCCTGCTTTTCCCTTAGAATCTCAACCACACTGAAAGCAACCGTATAAATTGAGAAGAATAAGGCGAATCCAAATAGGGATTGCAAACTTGGATCATGCACCCACTTATTTTGATCGGAAAAGGACGATACTGATAATTCAAAAAGGGGATTAGCCTTCGCCTTCTTCAAGGTCTCCATCACGTCACTACTGTCCCCGACCTGTTCCCGAACTGCATTATCTCTAATTTTTTCCGAATAAAAGCTATTCAATTGCTCGTTAATGAGATGATAATTTCCTGTTTTGCCTACTTGATATAAGGTATAGGATTCCGCTTTGAGCTCAATTCCAGCCTCAACAGTGCCATCAGCCACCTTGTTTTTCACGGTCTCTTCCGTCTCTATCACATACTTGAAGGATTCGCTTTTGTTGAGCTCGTTCACAAAATCCTCCACCTCAGCATCTGGAAGTGAACTATAGACCGGAACCTTCACCTCAGAATATGTAGACTTACCCAAGAAAAAGGCAAACACCATACAAATAATAGTCGTTACAATAAACGAACCTGGTTTTCTAAACAATAACCGAATTTTCCCCCATAGGATTCCTATCAAAAGTTCTCACCTCTCTTCGGTTGTATAACGAATGTAATCATAATTAGAATAACGGTAATAACCAATATCACGATTAATTGGGTAGATACATCTGCTAATGAATAGCCCTGCATAATCTTGTAGTATGCCGATACTCCTGCTCCAGCTGGGGTATATTTAGAAATTTCCTCAAAAACACCTCCGAGCTGGGCTACCGGGACAAAGCTCCCCCCGATAAAAGCAATCATCGGAATCACAACACTGGAGAATACCTGTACAGCTGCATTTGAATTGAGGCGGTAGCTAATTGCCGAAACAAGAATAGCAAAAGCCCCAACCATTGCACTGAGCATAACCGACAAAGTCAAATAGTGAATCAGGTTTGGCCAAGTCACGTCATGAATAAGTGCTGATAATCCATAAAGAATATTAATCTGACAAAAAGAAACAACAAAGCTAGAAACAAATATTCCAGAGAAAAAGACTGGGATCGGCATGTTGGCTAATAAGATCCTGTCAAAAATATGATTGCTTTTTTCTTCAAAGGCTAGTGTCGCAACATTCCCCGCCACAAAAAACATGAACATAACGCTCATTCCGATTGCATAATAGCCTACTGCGCTAATGGTCTTTTTCTCAGAAACAGGCTGTGTTAAACCGATATTGGATGTCATTTTATTACGCAGCTGATCCGCATTGATACCTAAAGACTGAGCAGTTGTCCAAAAGGTAACCTCCTCTTGAAAGCTAGTAAAGATATCCTTTGTAATCGAGCCCTGTATCGAATTGGTTTCATTGATTTTCAGCTTCATTTCTGGTGGCTCATTTCCTCCGAAAAAAACATGCTGGAAATATTGTTCGGTAAATTGAGCTGGAATTTCTACGATTCCACTATATCGATCCATTTCTTTTTCACTTAAGCTATCAACATAATTAACATCGATCATCTTCCTTAATTCAGGGCTATCAAGTACATCCTCCTTCAAAATACGAACTGGATTTGCACTTTTTATTCCTGCAATGGCTGCTTGCTTTTCTTCCTCCGACATTGGGAGTCCTTCGATTCTGGCAATCACATTTGTTTCAGCAGCCTCGATATCATCCTTTTGAATGAATGCTAGCTTAATATCAAGGTTCGGAGTTTCTTGACCGTTTATTGATTCCAATGCAAAACCCAGAATGGTAATGAGAACAAATGGCATGAGCAAAAGGATGACGAGCTCTCGTGGGCGGCGTAGGTACAATAACAATTCTTTCTTTATCATGTGTAGAATCATTTTCCCACCACCTAATCCCTTAGCTGTCTTCCCGTCAAATGAAGGAAAACATCCTCAAGTGTCGGTGTTTCAATTTGGACAGACGAAATATTTGTATTCGTTTCTCCAGCCAATACAAATATTTCGTTCAAAATATTTACCTTCTTCGGTACGATGATTTTTAAAATTGGGTCGTTGACCGAAATATTCTTAATATTCGGGAGTGCTTCCAACCCTTTCAGAAACTCACCCTTCAGAATCTCTACTTGAATGACAAGGGTCTGCTCCTGGGAAAGAATACTTTTTATTTCGTCTTTTGTACCGGAAGCGATGACTTCCCCATGATCCATAATGTAAATACGGTCGCAAAGATACTCTACTTCCTCCATATAATGACTCGTGTACAAAACGGTAATTTGCTTTTCCTCATTAAGCCTTTTAACCGTTTCAAGAATATAGTTTCTTGATTGTGGGTCAATGCCCACCGTAGGCTCATCCATGATGATTAGCTCCGGCTCATGCAATAAAGCAACACCAATATTCAAACGTCGCTTCATCCCACCTGAGAAGGTCTTGACGAGATCCTTTTCCCTGTCCTTAAGACCAATAATCTCTAGTACTTCCTCAATCCTTTTTTTCAAATCGTTTTTCTTAATTTTGTGTATCCTTCCAAAGAACTCTAAATTTTCTCTCGCAGTTAAGTCCATATACAAGGCAATATCCTGTGGAACGACACCGAGTACCTTTCTGATTTTTTCAGGTTTCTTTAAGACACTTTCATTTCTTAAACGAACATCACCAGTTGTTGGCAGAACCAACGAAGAAATCATGGAAATCGTCGTCGATTTTCCAGCACCATTGGGTCCAAGCAAACCAACTATCTCTCCTTTTTCCATGTAAAAATTAATTCCCTTTACCGCTTCTTTATTCTTAAAACGCTTTGTCAGCTCGAACACTTCTAACATTCTTATTCCCTCCTTGCCCTCATTATAGGAGTGAAGCCAATATTTTTGACCTATCCGTAGTCACAAAATAGCGATGTCACCCATGACCTCCGTCATGGAATTATCAGAAGGGGGATTTTTTCCACCCATATTGAAAAAGGCTATGCCCAAAGACATAACCGTTCTCTCGTATTAAATTAAATCATTTTTCACCGCAAAAATAGCCAATTGCGTTCGATCCCTTAAATCAAGCTTATGTAGGATTTGTGTGATATGATTTTTTACCGTACCAATCGATAAATATAGCTCACTCGCAATTTCCTTGTTTGTATGGCCACGGCCAACCCTTCTCAAAATCTCTAACTCTCTTGGCGTTAAATCTAGCTCTACCTTTTCTTCCATTGATTTTTCCAGCAATCTCGGCATGACCTTAGCCGCTACTTGTTCATGCAGTGACATTCCACCGTCAAGGCAGCTCTTAATCGCATTAATCAGCTTTGGCCCATCAGATGTTTTTAAGAGAAACCCATTTACCCCTTCTCTTAATGCTTGAAGGGCGTATTCCTCATCATTAAAGGTAGTAAGAATGAGAATTTTGATTTGGGGCCACCGTTCCTTCATTTTATGAGACGCTTCAATTCCATTCATGATCGGCATGCGAATATCCATCAGCACGACATCGACCATATGTGATTCCAGGAACTTAATAGCATCTAGTCCATTTTCCGCCTCACCCACTACCTTTATTTCTGAATTCTGTTCGACAATCATTTTTAGACCTTGTCTAACAATACCTTGATCCTCCACAATTAAGACATGAATCAACTCTTTTCCTCCTCGACGGGAATAACCCCTTCCAATATAAAAAATCCTTCTAGTTGGTAGATTGAAAGACTGCCTCCAATTTCCTCCACTCTTTTTCTCATATTTCGTAAACCGAATCCTTCATGAACAGGCCTTGTGCTATCAAATTTATTCTTAATTTCAAAGGTTAGCTGTCCAATAGAAGAAACCCCTAGTGTGACATAAACTTCACGTGAGCTTCCATACTTCATCGCATTTGTTAAGGATTCCTGGAGAACACGGTAGAGAACAATATTTGTTTGATTGGATAGTCCCAGGCTTAACGTCCCCTGCTTGGTCGTAAAATGAATGCGCAGCTGGCTTTCAGATTCGAGCTTCCTGATCAATTGAATGACGGAGGAAATTCCTTCAAAATCCTCCATCGTTAAGGATCGCACTGCTTTTCTCGTTTCTTCTAGGCTTTCATTGACCGTGTTCTTCATAGACCGAAGCATTTCATTTTCTTCCTTCATGAGTAGCATTTCAATTTGCATACTAAGTGCTGTTAATTTATGTCCTACTGAATCATGCATTTCTCTAGCGATACGGGCTCGCTCCTCTATTCTTGTAGCCTTCTCATTCCTTAACACACTTCTTTTAATCTTACGATACTCATCCAATAGCTCTTCATAGAGATTCTTCTGTTCAGAGGAACGATAATATAAAGCATTGCAAACCAAGAGAACGAGCAAGAGCAGAAGGATGAGAATAGCATAATTAAAGGCATCTATGTATGGCAAATTTTGAACAAAAAAGAGATACATGAGAAGAATAAAAGATATTGGAATAAGCTTGATTCGGTAGCTGAATGGTTTCAGATAAAAGGTAGAATCGAAACAATATAATAAAATGAGCAAAAGAAACATGGCAGTCAAATGCTCTTCGAAAAGGAAACAATAAAGCAGAGTGATTGCTTCCAAGAAAACAATAGGAATTAGCTTCCTCTTAAAAATAGGAATAAAAAAATAAATGGCTAAAGAAAAGGCACAGAAAAATATTAATAGAGCACCACTTTGTGTCACCTGTGAAAGAAAAACAAGGACCCAGATGGAAATAAACAGGATAGTCCGAACATAAAATGGAAGCAAGTAACATTCACCCTATCGATAATTTGATAAGAATACCGTATCAGAGCTAGATGCAGTTGGTCAATAATGGATTTTCCTATAAAACGATAGGCTTCACCGTGGAGTCCTCCGTTAAAGTGCAAGACTCATTCCGGCATACCAGTGTCCATTAATCATTCCCACATAAAAAGCCTGCCAATCATGGCAGACTTTTTGTTGTTAGGCATATTTTTCGGTAAACATGGCTTTCTCAAAATCATCCGTTGTAAGAGGACGATGGAGGTAGAAGCCCTGAGCATAGTGACATTTTAACTCCTTCAAAAGCTCAATTTGCGCCTCTGTCTCGACCCCTTCCGCTACGACCTTCATGGATAGACCATGTCCCATGGTGATAATTGCTTTTACAATGGCAATATCCGTCGTGTCAAGATGCAAATTATTGATAAAGGTCCGGTCAATTTTTAACGTGTTAATTGGTAAATCCTTAAGATAACTTAAGGAAGAATAACCGGTACCAAAATCATCGATAGAAACTCGCACTCCTAATTTTTGTAGAGCTCTCATAACCTCGATGCTATGGTCAATATTTCGGAGCATGGTGCTTTCCGTTAATTCGAGCGTCAGGAATTCAGGAGCCATTCCCGATTCCTTTAAAGCCCTTTTCACTTCCTTCACAAATTTGGCTTGTCCAAACTGATTGGCGGAGACATTCACGGAAACACTTAAATCCTTCAAGCCCATTTGTTGCCATTTCTTGTTTTGCTTACAAGCCGTTCGCAGCACCCAGCTCCCGATTTCCTCAATCAATCCCGTTTCCTCGGCTAAAGGAATAAAATCTCCAGGTGAAACAAGCCCCAGCCTTGGATGATTCCAACGAATTAACGCTTCACTTCCAAACACCTTGCCAGTATTCAAATCAATGAGAGGTTGGTAGCAAATAAAGAATTCTTCCTTTTGCAAAGCCTTTCTCAAATAGCTTTCAAGCTCCAGTCTCTTCATTGCTTCCTCATTCATCTCATTTGAATACAGGGTGATACGATCTCCACCTGGATACTTTGAACGATTCATCGCAATATCCGCATTTTTCAATAACGAAATTTCGTCCTTCCCATCATTTGGGTAAAAGCTGACGCCAATGCTAGCCGTCACATAAAACTCCTGTCCTGAATGAATAATTGGAGTGGACACTTGGCGCAAAATTGATTTTGCAATCTTTACAACTTCTTCGACATCCACATTCTTGGAAAGAACTAGATTGAATTTATCTCCACTGAACCGACCTAAATAGGAGCCCGTTGGAAGCGCCTGTTGAATTCGCTCACTTATTTCCCTCAGGATCTCGTCTCCTGCCTCATGACCTAAGCTATCGTTGATAATTTTGAAGCGGTCCATATCAATCACCATGACCGCAAGTATTCTTTTTTTCTTCTTTGCCCTCGCCAGTTGCTGCCCTAGTATTTCCGTAAATTTAATCCGATTGGGTAGACCCGTATCTTGATCAAAATAGGCAAGCTGAATCATACGATCTTCTATCATTTTTTGTTCTGTAATATTCCGACCAATTCCATAAATTCCAACACATTCTCCATTCACGGTAATGGGAATATTTTTTAGTTGAAATATATTCTTCTCTCCAGTTTTTGATAAAAGTTCAATGGTATAATACTGCTCTTTTCCTTTTATGGCCCGAAAAAAATGCATTCGAACTCTCGCTAAGTCATCTTGATTGACATATTTTAAAGCGGACTTCCCAATTAACTCCTCTTTCTTATACCCAAACATTCTTAAAAAAGCGGGATTTACGCTTGTAAAATTCCCCTGGAGATCGGTTGAATAAACAATATCTGTGTTATTATCAAACAAAGAACGATAATATTGTTCCGAAATTTGGATATTGTTGTTCAAAATATGAATATCTTCCTGTGAAGCCTTCATCAAATGAGTTAACGCAATAATCGTTTGTAATTTCTCTGGAATCTTATATTGGAAATTTTGTTTTCCTTTTGACTGTGTCTGCTGATTTTCCGATAGGGCTAAATAAGATAAAGAATTACCGACAATTTCTGGCCGTCTGCCTGCTCCAGATGAAATCTCCCCATTTAAAAAGAAGCCATTAGTTGGTGCAACCGATTCTAGCATTTCGACCTCTTTGTCAGCAAAATCATGCAGCAAATTCTTTCTTACCACACAATTATAGACAAAGATGGTCTCCATATTTAGTTTGGAGAGCCTTTTCATTTCCCTTAAACTATTATCTATAATGGTTCGCAGTTGTGCATAGGCGAATACAATGCTATCGCCCTCATCCACGTTGTGACTGACCTCAATTGCCCCGTTATCTAAGAGTTTATTGATCCGAATGGATGTACGCTTTGCTTGTGATTCATAAATAAATGGAAATTCTGCTCTCATCTGTTGCAGATTGCTAATAAAGTCTTGACCAAGATATGCTTCTAGCAATTGAATAGGCTTCTTGTGGTCGATCGAGTATATTGCCGTTCCCTTAGCCTTTGTAATCGTAAAGGTCTTCCCAACCTCCTGATGCTTATAGTTAGAAAATGCTCTCACTCTTAATTGAGAGCTTGTAAGGGCAACAGCCATAACTCCTTGATTAGAGATTTTCTCCTGATTGAATACAAGTCCATCCCTAAAGATGTCATCTCCACCGGCGACTCCCCCTGCAAGGACAATCTCTGGATTCTCTTCATAGATGCTATCAAGCAGCGCCTGAACGTCAATTCCATAATTCGTTGTAAACAGAATTAGGGCTTTTGTATCAAAGTCACATAAGCTCGAAACAATATTTTTTCCCAAATCATGGCCATCAGCATAGTCTTCAAGTTGAAACAGGCCTGATTTGATTTCAGTTTTTTCAAAAATGGTAAAAGTGATCCCGATTTCATCACTAGTAATCTGTCCATTATGGATCCCGCCAAAAGCAGAGCACCCGATTACTTGAGCCAATGGAAGTGAATTCTTAATACTGCTTTGAATAGAATGAAGAACGTTTCGATCCAAAACTCCGGAAAAAACTTGAATTAATATATTGGGATATTCACATAGGTCGTTCTCTTCTATAAAATGAAGAAGGTCATCTGTATTTTCGTATACATAAGAAATTGTCTTTATCATCGTAACCACCTGAGAGGTTTAATTCGTAATTCTTGAATAAAATCGGCTTTTAATAGTTAATTCTAAAATAACACATTTACGAGCAGGGATAAATTAAAAAAAAGAAAAAGCTACCTTTTTCGGCAGCTTTTTTCATATATTGTCGATTTTTCAACTTATTATGAAACCCTCTTCCCAAACACTAAATTCTAAATCCTAATGGAAGATAAAATCCTAGATAAAGAACGATGACTAAAGAGACAATAAATAGAATCCATATGATTGAGGATTTCTTTTCCTTTTTCATTCGAGCTAGTACCATTTCCATAAAACCAATCACTAGGATTCCAAATATCACTTTCAAGACATACTGAACTGGGTAGGAAGAGAACATTAAATGAACAAGCATTCCTCCTGTTGCAAAGGTTAGTAAATAAAATAAACGCAAAATCATATGTACAATTTTTTGAGCCTTCAAATTCCCGCTTTTTTGTAACCCTACTGCTACAAAAAACAGGATCAGCGTGATCACCCATGTTGTAATATGTAGATGTGTTGACGCAGTCATCCTTTTTTCCTCCTCATCATATCTCTTGACTATCTTACCATATGTTAGTACTAATCCCCAAACATTAGCTTGTTTAGAACAGTAGATAAGTCAATTACCTATTATTCTCTCTTCCAAGGCTGTTTGTGATTGTATGTAACGCTCCTCCAAACCCACTCAACAGGACCATAAGGATGGTGCTTTAGCCAATATGAGCTTAATAGGATTTGTAACCCATAAATGATGAATACGAATACCGTTCCAGTTAATACAGACACCTTGTTGTAGAGCCCAAATCCAAAGGCATAAAATAACAAAACGGAAACTACCGATTGCAGCAGATAGTTACTTATAGATGTTTTGCCAACTGGCGCTAAGGCCCCTAATAGCTTGTTATCTGGGGACTTCTCAGCCCACAGGGCTACCCCAAAGGCAAAAGCGAAAGCGAGCATGGGTCCCCCGAAGGAATCCTGGATATATTCAAATGCGAGATGATGACCAATCACGTATGGGCTAATTTTTATCAGAAGCCCAAGGGTGAAAAAAAGCGAAAAGGCCGTTAACATCGACTTTCTTAATTCTTTCACTCTCTCAAACCAGCGCAGCTTGGCCATCCCTCCACCTATTAAGAAAAATGGAAAGATCGAAAAGAGCATCAGAAAGGAATTGTCGAGATTGTTGACAGCATACCAATCCGTTAGTCGTTGCTTCAAAATCTCCATATAGCTTCCTTGCTGATAGATTTCCACCGACTGCTTGGCCATCACTGGATCATAGATTGACATTTCCTCACCTGGCACGAGGAGTGTGAGAGCGAAGAATAACAGTGATAGAACAATATTCGGAATCAACCATAGAAGCCCTCCAGTAATGAGCATGGTTTTACCAGAAAGCCTCAAAAAAAGGAGAAACAGAAAGCCTAATAAAGCATAATTGATTAAGATATCTCCATGCCAAATAAAGACTGCATGAATCATCCCAATGGCTAGCAGCATGGCTAGTCGCCTCGATGCAATGAGGTAAAAGGATTCTCCTCTCTTCGTTGTTGTTTGGTGAAGCAGAACTAAGCCGTAGCCAAACAGCAATGAAAAAAGCGGGTAAAAGCTCCCCTGTGCAACCACATCAATTACTGAATAGATGACTTTATCCAACGGATTTTCCCACCAAGACAATGGATCTATATACAGAATGGGAGAATGAAAGGAGAGCATGTTCACAAGAAAAATTCCAAGTATCGCAAACCCTCTCATCATATCTAAGGAGATGATTCGATTTTTTCCAAAAGAATTCATTAATAGGCGAGCTCCTTTCGTAGATTACTAGCCTGTATTACAGATTATAGACGGAAGGTTGATATCGTGGCAATTATTAAACAAAGCCTTCTGCGGGAGTCTTCGGCACTGAAGTCCTGAATACATATCACTCAGTCAAAAAGAAAGACCAAACGCATTTCGCATTTGGCCGATATAACCGATTCAATTATTTCTATTTTCGCACGGATGGTGGTCATGGAATATCCTTAAGCCCTTAGTTCACAAATTTTCCGCCCTTTCCTGCAGATTCCCAGTAGTCATTGCGAAGAACAATCTTTTGAATTTTACCTGAGGCTGTCTTAGGCAGCTCCTTAACAAAGGTCACACCAGTAATTGCTTTGAAATGTGCCAATCGTTCTCTGGAAAAGGTAATCAATTCCTGCTCCGTCGTAGTCCTCCCCTCCCTAAGCACGATAAACGCATGCGGGGTTTCCCCCCATTTCTCATGTGGCACCGCAATGACAGCTGCTTCTAATACATCTGGATGGTCGTATAAGACCCCTTCCACTTCTATCGATGAAATGTTCTCACCACCACTAATAATGACATCCTTCTTGCGATCAACAATATCAATATGTCCATGTTCATCAACTGTTGCCATATCCCCAGTGTGAAGCCAGCCATTTCTTATCGCTTCCATCGTCGCCTCTTCGTTCTTCCAGTAGCCTAGCATCACCCCGTGACTTCGTACAATCACCTCACCAATTTCTTTTCCATTATGAGTGACTTCATCCCCCTGCTCAGAGACGACCTTGACCTCACAACCAATCATCGAGATCCCTGCCTTTGCTTTCAAACGATATTGGTCGTCCATGGGCAGGTCCTTTAATTGTGAACGAATGACAGATACTAAGCTTAGAGGAGCTGACTCTGTCATGCCATAGACTTGAATGAATTCCCAGCCTAACTCTTGTTCCACTCTTGTTACAAAAGCCGGAGGAGGAGCCGAACCGGCAATGACTACCCGAATGGACTGGTCAAAGGTAGGTGTATTTTGTTCATAATATTGTAGAAGAGAGTTCAGTACTGTTGGAGCCATATGCATAATGCTGACTTGGTGTTTCGTAATGGCATCAAATATTAACGCAGGTGTCGTCTTCCGTGAGCAGATTTGTGTTGCCCCGTTTGCTGTATAGTAAAAAGGAGAGCCCCAGCCATTCACATGAAACATCGGCAGAACATGCAGGAGGACATCCTCATCGCAAACACGCAGATGATGCATTGAGCTCATCGCATGTAAATAGTTATTACGATGGGTTAACATGACCCCCTTCGGATTTCCGGTTGTCCCACTCGTGTAAAGAAGGCTGCAAACATCATTCTCATCAACGTCAGCTCTGCTAAAAGCTGTCTCACTCTGTTCCCCGAGCCATTCATCATAGCCAATTTCATTCGTTTCAGGATTTTTATAATGGATCACAATCTGTTCAACGGTTTCCAATTTATTTTTGATCGGGGCAATTAAATGATATAAATCCTGATCCACAAATAATACCTTTGATTCACTGTGATTTAGAATAAATAAGTAATCATCTGGCTTGAGCCGAATATTCAATGGGACCATGACCCCACCTAGCTGAAATACGCCATAAAAACCCTCAAGCATTTCCACTGAATTTGGCGCTAAATAGGCGACTCGATCCCCCTTTTGTACACCAAACCCTCTTAAACCATGTGATAAGCGGTTGACTCGATGATTTAGTTCCTTATATGTAAATACTCTTTCCTCACAAATGATCGCTTCTTTATCCCCATATAATGAAACGGCACGATCCAAAAACTGAGTCAACACTAATGGTACATTCATCAACATCTCTCCTGACTATTTTTAAAAAATTCTAAATTAATTTTATTTTATCATGTTCCAGTATTATTTTTGAAATCATTTTTCCACCTGTTACATAACAATTTTGTGAACAACCATATTTTAGATATCGGGAAATTCTTTCCATAGGCGTTTTAATCACATTTGACCTGAACGTACATACGATAATGAAGGAATCTCTTTAAAAAGGGTGTCAAATTATGCCTGCCATCGTCGGAATCGTTCAAGTCAATTCCATCGGAACAAGCTCCGTATTTAATATCGGGGATGTCTACAAAATCATGCCTATGGCCACTGTTAAAACCTTCGCAGGTGCGGGGTCATTTAACACTGGAGATGCGATAGAAGTTTACAACCATATTAGCTCAACGAATACGTATGACCAGGATGGTGTGGATCAGCCAATTTCTTTTACCACTTAATGAGTTGATCGATACGATTCATTCGTCATATATAAGGGTGATACGATGAATATTTTTGTCCAACAGTCGATACACATTAATATTTTGAAGGTTGGGGCAGTATCCAACTCATCCGTCCTGCAAATTGGAAGTGCAGGGGTCATTAAGGATGTCTCCAATCTATATAACACGGGAGGATTTACAGGGCCGGCTCCTGCGGCACAAAAACCAGGAACACCTCCTACAGAATTGGGTATTGAACCTGAAAGCATGCTAACGCAGCCATCTGTTCCATTAAGCCTTTCATAATGGATTTCTTATCAACTACGAACGAAGGGGTGACGTTCATTGAGTCTAGAACTATACTCTTATCTCCAAAGAATGCATCATTTTATACAATTGCAGGAAAAGAGAATACAAGGACTTGAGAAGCAGCTTAGGGATTTATCTCAGGAGCTGAAAGAATTCAAAGCACGTCCTCCTGTTCACGTAGGCACCATTGAATACAAGTTTGATCAATTAAAAGTGGAAACACTGGAAGGAACATTGAATATCGGATTAAATCCCTCCGATTTAGAAAATATCGAGGAATTACAGGTAGATGGGAAGCAACCGGAAGCCCCCTTATCACCAAAGATGATGATGAAAAGATCTATGGAGCTTGAGGACGGAATCCATCTATATTTAGAAACTGATTTAGAGCCCCTTGTTCATAGGTACGAAGAAGAGCTCAATATAAAAGTGGACGCCCCATATATCAATTTTATGAAGGATGATATAAGAAAACAGATCCCTTCTCGCATAGAATATTATCTAAAGCAAATACCGGTTAATAAGCGTTCACCTGAAGAGCTGCAGGACATCAATGAGCAAATCGAAAAGCAGATCAAGAAGGATATCGAAAATGCTGTACTTGCTTTTATAAAAAATCTTCCTGACATGAGAAAGGATGAGAATCCATGATTTTTCAAGTTTATAATAGGGATTTATGCGTAGGGAATATGAAAATTGGCAGCATCTCCAGCTCCTCCATCTTATTAGTCGGGGATACGGAAACGATCCAATTAGCATCTATTTTCGATACCCCACCAGAATCCTTGATAATCGGTCCCTTTGTTCCACTAAATCCACAGGGATAAAGCTATGTACCAGAAAAGAACCTCAATTGTCAATAGCCTATCCGTTAATGTTATCACCATCGTCTCAACTCTAGAGATCGGTGATTCTGCCCACATTCACGGGACCACTCGAGCACTTGCCGTGCAGCGTGAAAAAGAGCTTTTTTTTGGGAATGAAGGAAATTTTTTAGGTTATGGTCTCTTCAATAAGCCTATTTTACTAGAAGCTGTTACGGAGCCATTAACTTATGAAAGGGAAGTCTTAAGTCCTTTTATTAAAGTTAATAATATTACGATTAACGCCATTTCCACTTCTTCTGTCGCACATATTGGTAATACAAAATCGGTGAACATGGAGGCGAGGATTAAGCATATTAGACAACTCGAGCCGCGGGAAAGGTAAGCATATGGTCCAGCTCAAAGAAATCTGGCTATGCACCGAATCCCGTGTCTAGAGCGGAAAAGGGTGTTTTAGATGCCTGCAATCGTAGGACCTGTGCAAGTTAACAATATTGGTGGGGGAGTTGTACATTTCGGAGACTCTCTCTTTATCTCTCCTAAAAGTGCTTCAAAAACCAATTCAGGCTCTGGTTCCGCCAATACAGGTGGTTTTATCGTTAACAATAATTTCTTCAGCTCAAGCAATGCCTTAAACACGAATTTAATCGACCAGCCTGTTGCGGGGAATAATTAACAAAAGTAGTCCTCTCGACGAATTGGGAGGACTACTTTTTCTCATGACTATTCCTCTTGTTCTTGGTACCAAAACTCATAGATTAGCTTTTTTCCTTCTAAAGAAATTTTCACCGTCTCAGATCCTTCATGGGATGTAAAAGTAGTACCATCCCTAGTCCAGGAGGGAAGGAGCTCCTCTAGTTTGCTCAAGTAGATAGCAAAGATTTCATCTGTCACTTCTTCCCAAAGATAGATTTCTTTATCCTCTCCGATGTTAATTGGTTGGATGCCTACTGGAAAAAACATTCTCCCATAGCCATGATTCACATAGAGCATTTCTGGATGTTCATATGGCTTCATCCCTTTTAGCTTAAGAGTTCCAATTGCTTCAAATATTTCTGCATATTCGAGCTTTGGATAGTCAAAGGAGAAATAAATAGACTCTCCTTCCTGATTCTCAATAGAAAAGAATAGTTTCTTTCATAAGAACAGGCTCAGAGTGCCTATACTCTGAGCCTGTTACGATTGCATTATTCTTTTGACTAGTTTGGTATTTAAGCCACATCTTCTCCTGTTGAGGCAATCCAAATTTTGAACCATTGCTGACGTGTCATTTTTACATTTAAGGCTTCCGTTGCCATTTTAATTCTTTCCAGCTTTCCAGATCCGACGATCGGCATGATCTTAGCTGGGTGATGCAGAAGCCATGCGTACATAACACTATCTATTTTTGTTAAAGCGAGTTCCTCTCCAACTTCCTGCAGTGTTTTTTGAAGTCGGAGTGTTTTTTCATCAGAATCAGTAAAAATTCTTCCTCCAGCAAGGGGTGACCATGCCATCGGTGGGATTCTTTTTTGTAGACAGTGTTCGATCGTTCCATCTTGAAAAGCGTGAAGATGAGAAACGGAAATTTCAACCTGATTGGTAACGAGAGGAAATGGTAAATAGCTGCTTAACATTTCTACTTGAGCTGGGGTGAAGTTCGAAACTCCAAAATGTCTTACCTTACCTTGTTCCTTAAGCATGGTGAATGCCTCAGCTACCTCTTCTGGGTCCATGTCTGGATCTGGGCGGTGAATAAGAAGAACATCGATAAAGTCGGTCTGAAGATTCTTCAATGAATTCTCTGCACTTTTCAAGATATGCTCTTTACTTGTATCGTAATACTGGATTTCATGCTCTGGGCGTTGATCAGATACGAGCTTGATCCCGCATTTGGTGACCAGTTCCATTTTTTCTCTAAGGGACGGCTTAAGAGCTAGGGCCTTGCCAAATAATGCTTCATTTTGATAATTCCCATAAATATCTGCATGATCAAAAGTGGTGATTCCGAGCTCCATGCATTCTTCAATGAGTCGTAGGATTTCGTCCTTATTGAAGTTCCAGCTATTTAATCTCCATAATCCATGTATTATTCTTGAAAATGATAAATCTTCTGCAAGTTTCACCTTTTGCAATTTAAATCACCCACCATTTATAGTTTTTTCGTCTTTTCCGTACATTTATCCATCGCTTGAAGGACTGCTGCTCGAAAACCATTTTCTTCAAGAGCGGCTACAGCTTCGATCGTTGCTCCACCTGGAGTACAAACCTGATCCTTTAATTCACCTGGATGAATACCTGTCTCTAAAACCATTTTCGCTGCACCTAACACAGCTTGGGACGCAAAGCGATAGGCCTGCTCCCGAGGGATCCCATTTCTTACACCCCCATCTGCAAGCGCCTCAATGAACAAATAGACATAAGCTGGGGAGGAGCCGCTTATTGCAGGAATACTATCCATCAGTTGCTCCTTAATGACTTCCACCTGACCAAAAGAGCGGAAAATCTTCAGTACATCATCCATATCCTCTTTACTTACTTCTTCGTTTATGCATAGAGCACTCATTCCCTCACCAACAAATGATGGAGTATTTGGCATAGAACGTACTGCCTTTATTTGCTTGTCAAATTCTTTTTCGAGGAATCCTATTGTAATCCCTGCCGCAACAGTGATTATCACCGTATGCTCCGCAATCTCTTGTTTGATTTCCTGGATGACTTCCTTATGTATTTCTGGTTTCACAGCTAGGAATAGAATATCAGACCATCCCGCAACAACACGATTATCATTTGCCGTTTGGATCGAATACTTTTCTTTAACAAGCTCTAGGGTAGTATGTGTTTTTGCACTAACCATAATTTGCTTCGGGGAAATCGTTCCTGATGATATTAATCCTTTTATCATCGCTTGGGCCATTTTTCCGCACCCTATGAAGCCAATCTTCTTTTTCATTCGATAAAGCCTCCTTTAGTGAATCTCACTTTTAATCGAAAACTGTCCTCATAGCGACTTCCATGAGGACAGTTTTCCCAATTTCATTGCTGATCCTATCTTCACAGCTGAAGGATGTGCCCCCCATCAAAAAAGAAGAGATACCTTTCAACCACTTTTTTCTTCAATATTTGTTCTAGGGCCTGTGTATAGAGATCGATTTGTATGCGGTAACGTTCTTCTAGGATGGGCCTTGCCTGTTCAAAGCCCCCCTTATATCGATCGTGAATAGCGTCGGTCTTATAATCGACCAGGACCAATCCACCAGGACTGTCCTCAAATACACAGTCAATGACACCCTGTACTAAAATAGGTTCAGGCTCGCCCTGCCAATTTGGGTAGGCCAAATGCACTGGAAAGGCGGCACTAAATGGGACCTCCCGCTTTAGATTTGACGCTCTTAACATCCTTGCACCTAGTTCCGTTTCAAAGAACTTCACAATCTCATCAACCGAAATCACCTGCTTCTGCTCCTCGGTGATCAATTCCTTCTTCACCATTTTCTCGAGCAGCTCCTCTATCACAGGAGCGGTCACAGGCTTTGTCAAATCAACATGCTGCATCACCATATGCATGGCGGTTCCTCGTTCTGCAGGTGTCATTGTTTTTTCCTGCATGAAGCGAGGTCGATTAAATAACGGCCTTGTAAATGAGACTAATTCCTTCCCACTAGCCTCATCAATGATTTCCCGCTGTCGCTTCATTTCAGAAACAGATTGTTTCGAACGGAATTGAGAGGCATCGTGAAAAGGATATTTCCAGCTTAAACGATTGTGAATAACTTCTTTCCACTCAGATTCCACCTTGATAGGTTTTCCCTGATACACGTAGTCAAGCAAATGATCCTCTTCCACCTGCTCCTTCACACTTGCCACAAGATCACTTGCTTGTACAAATTCAAACCTCCAAGAAGATGGATGATTCGTGATTTCTGTTGGAACAAGAGACGCTATTTCCTCACCCGACCTTAGTAGATCGCTATCTTTGTGTCTCACAAGTGCTGGGCCAATCCAATCCAAATAGCTTTTAGCGGAGGCTCGATCATATTCCTTTAAAAGCCATGACGGATGGGAGAGTTGTGTAAGCCAGCCCGCTATTTTTTTATCCAATTCCTTAACCGAAGCAAGTAAATATAACTTTTCCTTTGCCCTCGTTAGTGCCACATATAGAACGCGCATTTCTTCCGCAAGCATTTCTAGCTTCTTTTTGCGCTTAAAGGCAAGCTGAGGTAAGGAAGGATAGGAAATTCGTTTTTCAGCATTTACATATTTCGTCGCCAAGCCAAACTCCTTATCGAGCATCTGTGGCTTTCTAATATCCATCATGTTAAAGGTTCGGGCTGTACCTGCAATAAAGACAACAGGGAACTCCAAGCCCTTGCTGCTATGGATCGTCATAATCCGAACGACATCCTCTTGCTCCCCAAGCGCACGTGCAGCCCCTAAATCATCCCCGCGATCCTGCATTCGCTCGATAAAGCGCAAGAAACGGAACAACCCTCGAAAAGAAGTGCTTTCATATTGTCTCGCTCGATCATAGAGTGCTCGAAGGTTCGCTTGCCGCTGCTTGCCCCCTGGTAAGCCACCGACAAAATCGTAAAACTTCGTCTCCCGGTACAGCTGCCAGATTAACTCAGCAAGGGAGCCTTGCCTTGCTCTTTTGCGCCAGCCTGCTAAGCTGCTTAGGAACCTCTTTAGTTTTTCCTGAAGCTCTCCTGTTTTATCATTTTGTATGTTTTTACAAAAAGCAATAAGCGCATCATAAAAGGAACCTTGACGCTGATGAATGCGGACCATTGCCAACTCTTCTTCATTAAGACCTACTATTGGTGAACGAAGAACGGCCGCTAACGGAATATCCTGATACGGGTTGTCGATGATCTTCAAGAGAGACATCATAATCGATACCTCTGTCGCTTCAAAATAACCCGTTGAGAGATTCGCATAAATGGGAATACCCTGTTCCTTAAATTCCTCCATAATTTGTGGTGCCCACGTCATCGAACGGAGGAGGATGACAATGTCGCGATACATGATCGGACGGGTAGACTTGGACTTCGCATGATATACTTCCTTCCGCTCGGCAACGAGGCTCTTAATCTTCTCCGCCATCAGTCTTGCCTCTAGCTGGGATGCTTCAAGCTCGGATGCATCAAACTGCAAGCTTACTTCTTCCTCATTCTGCTCCTCATCCTTGCCCGCCTGCTCGATCAATACCAGCTCAATCGGATGGGCGCTATCTGGATAGTCAGCCCCTTTCACAAGCTCGGCTGCCTCGTCATACTCAATCTCACCGACACTTGTCCCCATTAGCTGTTTAAAGAGATAGTTCGTGCCGTCCAGCACTTCCTTGCGACTGCGGAAATTCCTTGCCAGATCAATTTTCAAACCGGTACCCTCGCCATCCTTTGTAAAGCGAAGATATTTGCCCAAAAATAAATTCGGCTCAGCAAGACGAAAGCGGTAAATCGATTGCTTCACATCCCCCACCATGAATAAATTGCCACATTCCTCACTATCCTTTGTGACAAGCTTCAGAATGGCCTCCTGCACCATGTTCGTATCCTGATATTCATCCACGAATACCTCTTTAAAGTGGTTTCGATAAGTGAGTGCGACTTCGGATGGAAGAAGAGTACCCTCTTCAGCTTTTAAAATTTGCAGACAATTGTGCTCAAGATCAGAAAAATCAACGAGCCCTTTTTCCTTCTTCGCTGCATCAAACCGTTTCGCAAACTCTTCTACAAGCTGGGCTAACCGTTCAATATGTGGAGCCATTTCCCGCATATCACGGATAAAGCTTTCTGGCTTTCTTGCAAACAGCTCCTCCTTCAGGGTCTCGACGATTTTCTTTGCTTGGTCACGAAGCTTTTGCGCCTGTTCAACTAAGTCCTTATCAAACGCATCCCCTCGGCAGACCTTCGCACGGGTAAAGGAGGTCGCCTGCATTCGAAGGTAAAGCTCCTGCCATGATTGATTCCTCGCTTCGAGCAGGGCGTCCACAAGCTGAATATCATCGATAAAGTTCTCCGCTCGTGGGGCCGGCCCTCCTGGCAATTTCGTTAATTCAAGCCCTTTTTCAAGAAGCCCTCTTGCTCCTTGAAGCTGGAGTTCAAGATCAAACAGAAGGACTCCAACAAATGGAAGCTCATCAATCGTCGCGCTCTCCTTGACATGATACAGCTCCTTCATCGACTGTAAATATTGATTCGGTGAGGGATTTGCTTGGGAGAAATCATAGATTTCTCTAATTAAATCCTGGAGTGCAATATCACTGCGATCACTTGAGAATGTATCAACAAGTGCGAAAAAGGATTCATTCCCTTCCTTCCCATATTCCTCCTCAAACAATTCCTCCAGTACCTCATCACGAATCAGCTGCGCTTCTGTCTCATCCGCTATGCGAAAGCCTGGATCCAAATCAATTTGATAATAGAATTTTCGAATCACTTCTAAGCAAAAAGAATGAAGGGTCGAAATGGAGGCTCGATTTAACAAACTTAGCTGCTTTCTTAAGTGCTTCGAGGTTGGGTTTTCATTAATTGCTTTTTCTAACGCCTCACCAATACGATGTCTCATTTCTGCTGCTGACGCATTCGTAAAGGTCACCACCAATAGTTCATCGACATCAATCGGATCTTCGGTCGAGATAATTTTTTGAATGATTCTTTCCACGAGCACAGCTGTCTTTCCTGAACCAGCAGCGGCTGCGACAAGAATATCCTGACCGCTTGCCCAGATTGCCTTCCATTGATCATCTGTCCATGTGACGTTTTTAGGCTTTGTTGGAATCTTCATCATCGGCCTCCTCCCTCATGATTTGTAGAATTTCTTCCTTTGGATGAGACTTCAGACTGCGATATTCATTAGCCTCCATTGACTCATCAAACTGACAAACGGCCTTGAAGGAACAGAAGGTACATGGAGTCCGGTCCTTCATTTTATAAGGGGAAATCTCCACATTTCCGTCCGTTATCGCATTGCCGGTCTTCACATAATGATTCCGTACATATCGGCGTAAAACATCAAATTCCTCTCTGCTAGCCACTTTAGAACGCTTTGTGAGATTGCCGTCCTTCTTGATACCGGCAGCAATGATTTGTGAGTCGCCTGTATCTAATGTTTGATCCATCATGCGAATGACATTTTCCTCTCCAAGGAGGAGTCCATTCATCTTGAATTTCTTCATTAGCTCCTCTTCAAGCTCTTCTAGTGAAAGCATTTTCGTCGTGTTCACCATTGGGTTATGAACATGAAAATAGAGAACCCCCGCTGGGTTCGCGCCACTACCGATCAGCTTCTCTGAATTTAACAAGATAATATCCAAGTACGTCAGCATCTGTAGGGCAAGACCATAGTAGACTTCATTGATATTGACATCCTTGGTGCTAGATTTATAATCAATGACTCTTAAATAGACGCCATTCTCATCCTCAGCTTTATCAACACGATCAATGCGGCCGACGAGCTCCATCTTTGTCCCATTATGGAGAGAGAACTTCATCGGCGGCAGCTCTTGCTTTGGACCAAAACCAAGCTCTAACCCGATGGGAGCAAAGCCGCTTGCCTTTGCATGCTCCTGTAAAATAAGCGAAGCCCTTTTAATAATTTGCTCAAGCTTTCTTTTTATATAATGATGGCGATTGGAACTTAATAGGATTTCTGACGCAAGCTTCGGTGCCAATAGTTCAACTGCTTCCCTAGCAAGTCGTTCTATTTCTTCCTTTGTCATATGATCCCACGAACGTTCACCAACCATCACCGTTTCAACAATATATTTCAAGGCTCCGTGAAACAGTTCGCCGATATCTGGTGCCTCTAAACGAAAGATTTGACGCTCCTTCAGCTTCAAGCCATGCCTTGCAAAATGCGAAAATGGACAAGCAGAAAACAGCTCCATTCTGGAGACACTTCCCTGAATCACATCGGTGTATAGCTCCTTGCTTGTCTCCTCGGTCAACGGCCTAGTTTCATTCTTGAAGTCCAAGCTCCGAAACACCATTTTAGCTGTTTTACTTAGGATTGGATGAGTAACATAATAGTTGTACACATCCCACCACATTTCATAGATCGGATAATTCCTTTTTTTCTGCTGTAATTGCGTTGTTAAAAAGGAGAGTGCCGTCTGTTCGTGGGAGATATAATCCAATTGTTCCTGTTCGGGAAGCTCTGAAACCTTTGTGCCATAGTGTTGCACCTGAATGTCTGGGAACATCTCTTCTAATCTATGAATATAAGAGGATGGCATAAGTGCCTTTCCTTCATCATTTGCCAGCGGATAGCTAATAAAAAGCCGATCAGAGGCAGTCGTAAAGGCACTGTAGGCGAGAAACTCTTCATCTAGCAATCTCCTGCGACTGCTTGGAGCAATGGTTAACCCCCTTGTGAGAAGCCGCTCTCTGTCTTCATCAGCAAGAAGACCCTCCTCGGACATTTTGGCTGGAAGAACCCCTTCGTTCAAGCCGATGACAAAGGCAATTCTCACATCGGAAAGACGTGATTTCTCCAAATCAGCTACCAAAACTTGATCGATAGCAGGTGGTACGAGAGCAAAGCGTAAGGACTCAAGCCCTGAATCGAGGATGCTCACAAATTTCTTGGTCGATATTTGCTCATTCCCGAGCATTTCAACAAATTGATCAAGTAGATCAATGATCCCATTCCACGCTTGATCATGCTCTCTCGCGGCAATGAGATTTCCTTTCTCCTCCTCTTCCAATTTCCATACTTCTAGCTTCGTTGGAATTTCGAGCTCCTCCAGATATAAATAAAGGGCCTCAGCAAGCTCTCTTCCTATCTCGGCCTTCTTAAGCCGCCTGGCGAGCTTCATGATCGGTGTGGTGATCATATTTTTCAAATCATTTAATTCATCTTCTCGCTCTTTCTCAGCATCGGTTTGCACCATATTCTCCAGCTCTAGCCCTCTAAACCTACGATATTTCCAGCGTTCCTTTTTCGTCCATTTTGCTCCTTGAATGCCATGTTCAAGCACATAGTTCTCTAATTGGTCCATCTTGGCCCGGAGCTTTTGCGGGTTTTGCTTCACTGGAAATAAGAGCTCGGTTTTGACCGCGCGAAAAACTGGTTCATACCTCCAAAACCCTGTAATCACCTCAAGACTTGAACGCACCAGCTCTATTAATGGATGATTGAGCATCGTTCTTTTTTGGTCAATGAAGACAGGCACCTCATAGTCCTTAAAAATATTTTCAATTAAGTCGGTGTATTCCTGTCCGTTTCGCACGAGGAGAGCGATATCGTGATAGCGATATCCTTCTTCCTGGACGAGCTTACGAATTTTGCGGGCCACACCTTCCACTTCCGTACGGCGATTGGCTGCCTGAGCTATTTGAATAAGTGGTACTCCCTTATAAGAAACGGCTGGACGCTTGTCCAAATTTCCCTCTAAATGCTGGAGTGAGTCATGGGCAAGCCGCAATTGCTCGTGAAAATGTAACTCCTCCACGTCCAAGCCTTCCACTTTTGCCATCTCGTAAATAGTCTGACATGTTTCCCCTGTCATTCGAAAGAGATGGAGTTCATCCGGTCCTTCCTCATAAAAAGGCTGATCTAACGTAAGGGCAATCGTTACCTGTTTCGCATGCTTCATGAGCTGCGCCAAAATTTGATATTCCTGGGGAGTGAAGCTATGAAACCCATCTACATATATGGTCGCAGCTTTTAAGTAAGACGAACCTGCAATTTGCTCCCCAAGTAATCGTAAGTAATCCTCAGAATCGATATATTTGTCAAAAAGGGCATCCTCAAACGCCTGATAAATGATCTCTAAATCATGAAGCTTGTCCTGGAGAATTTTATCCTGTGTGGAGCCATCCAGGACATTCTGCTTTTCTATTAATTCCTCGGGGCGAACGAGGTAACGCTTGAACTCTGTCAAAATTGTCTCCATTTGCTGGACAAAGCCATTCTTCTCCGCAGCCCGCTCAAATAAACGCAGTTCATCCTTCTTATCTTCCAAAATCTTTCGGATCAGCATGCTAATCCCGACATTGTTGACATGGTAACGGCTAATCCCGCCTGTTTCCTGCAAAACTCTCCAGGCAAGGCGCGAAAAGCTAAATACTTGCGTGCGGATCATTCCACCTAAATTTGGAGTTTGAATCAATTTATATTCAGACAAAAATGTCATTTGATCAGGAACTAAATAAATGATTGGGTCTCCCTCTGGAGCCTGCTGCATTTTTTTCACGATTTCTTTCATGCAGAAGGTTGTCTTTCCCGTACCGGATCTGCCAATCAATAGTCTAATAGACATATCGAACCTCCTCATTTGGAGAGCTATATTTCTTCCTTTAACAGTTTACCATATGAGAAGGGCAATTTTTCATACAACGAATTTAACACTTTTTTCATGTTTGGTATGGGTTTGTCCTTTCCTACCAATGTAGGACCTTTCTAGTAAAAATAGCATAGAAATGAGCGATACTCCCAACATGGTATAAGAATCGTCAGTTGGCACACCTTCTCTTCGTTGTTGCTCCAAAAGGCAGGAGCAAAGACTCGTTCAGGCATACCAACTGACAATTGTTTTTCTCAATGAAAAAGGATGCCTCAGACCATAGGTCGACTGAAGTATCCTTTACGAAAATAATGACATACCAATATAAATAGCCGTTCCCCACATGATAATGGCTGACACTTTATTTAATAGGTTTAGGAAGCTACCCGATTGATTAAGATTCCCTACCAATCTTCCAGCTAGTGCGAGGCCCACAAACCAAAGCCAAGAGGTGGTAATACAGGCGAGGGCAAAGGCTATCTTTTCTGTACCGATATATTTGATGGAGCTTGTTCCAATGACGCCAACTGTATCAAGAATCGCATGCGGATTAAGGAGCGACACGCTCATTGCGAAAAGAATTTGTTTTTTCGGTGAAAACGAAGTTTGTTCATCATCGACCTGCGCTGGTTTGCTTCTCCAAACGACCACACCCATGTAAATAAGAAAAAGAATTCCTGCGATAAATAATAGCGTTTTTATCCAATAGGAGCTAAGGACAACAACGGAAACTCCTAGCACCGCTAAAGAGATTAATAGTGTGTCACAAAGCGAAGCAGTCAAAACGACAGGAATAGCGCGAGAAAGCTTCGGCTGCATCGCCCCTTGATTAAAGACGAAGACATTTTGCACCCCTAAGGGAAGTATTAAACCAAACGCTAAAATAAATCCGTGAATGATTGCTTCCATCATAAAAGTTCCTCTTTTTCCTAATCCTTAAATAAATTTGCTACATCAACGGAAAATCCATTAAAATGTTTCGACTTAATGAAGCCTATTTCCGTTTTCATATCATATTGTTCATACATTTTTTCTTTGTTTAAAGTATAAACCGTGACGGAATTTAACATCGGGTTGACGATCCAATATTCGTTAACCCCATAATTCATATAGAGATTAAGTTTTGTAATCAAATCATGGGACTGGTTTGAAGGGCTTAAAATCTCAATGATTAGTTCTGGAACGCCTACATATCTAGCATCTGTAAAACCACTTTTGTCACAGATGATGCTAATATCAGGAATGACTATTTTTGTTCCCTGTATGTCCTGACTCTTTAATTCAATGTCATACGGTGCATGAAATAACTCACATGGCTTTCCTTGTAAATAAGCTCGGAAGTTTGATTCAAGACGATTCGACACACGCTGATGCTTTGTTGATGGAGATGGGGACATATAAACAAATCCGTCGATATATTCCAGTAAAGCCTCGCTATTTTCACGAATTTGAAAGAATTCTTCGATTGATATTGGCTCCTTACAATACTGATGCATGATTCATCCCTTCCTCCTCATTTTTCAAATACTAAAATTCTTCCCGAAAGACATTCCTTAAATTTATAGATAATCCCTCAAACATCTTTACTTCAATAACCTCATTCTGGGCAAATGTTCCTTCATGCTTGTACAGTCCATTTTTCAATACAAATACATCAATAACTTCATGAATTGGATCAACGATCCAATATTCTTTTACACCCGCTCTTTGATACCGGTTGAATTTAATCATCTTATCCACTTTTGCAGTAGATTTTGAAAGGATTTCTACAATTAAGTCTGGTGCACCCGCAATATGATTTGTGCGGATTTTATTCATATCACAAACGATGACAATATCTGGTTTCACCCATTCGTTTATTTTGGAATGATCATCTTCATCGCTAAGACAAACATCTATTTCTCCTAACACTCTACATGACCTGTTTCTCAAAAATAAATTAAATTCTGTTGAAAGCTCCATTGCAATCGATTGGTGTTTTACATTTGGTGAAGGGGACATATTATAGATTTGCCCATCAATCACCTCATATTGAATATCCTCATCCAATTTCAAGTATTCAGCATATGTTAAGGGATTCTTTCCTTGTGGCAATGCCATTAATAATAACTCCTTTCATACGTATACAGTCCATTTCTATATTTCCATTATACAACATTTCCCATCTATGACCTATATGAACATGGTGCTACGGGATCTAAAAAACCACTTGAAGCACGATTCTTCAAGCGGTCATTAATGGAGGTCAATCTGGTTTCCTCCTTCACCAAAAATTGATTTATTCACTGACTATTTTCATGCTCATTTCTTTTAGAAGTTTTTTGTCAATTTTTCCAACTGGAGTGGTTGGCAGTTGTTCAATAAAGTGAAAAACTTTAGGGATCTTGTATTTTCCGAGCTTGTGAGAACAATAGGATTTTAATTCTTCATCTGTGAGGGGTTGGTGATTTTTTGCGACAATGAATGCCACCACCTTCTCGCCCCATTTTTTATCGGGAATCCCGATAACTGCCACTTCCTCAATTTGTGGATGGGCACAAAGCCAATGCTCTACCTCTAATGGATATACATTCTCCCCACCGGTGATAATCATATCCTTTTTCCTGCCCACAATATAGTAATAGCCTTCCTCATCCTTTTTCGCTAAGTCACCTGTATGAATCCAACCATCCTTCATCGTTTCCTTGGTCGCCTCTTCATTTTTCCAATAGTATTCGAAGGAATGCTTGCCTTTAATGAGGACCTCACCGACCTCATCAACAGCTGTTTCTTCCCCATTTTTTTTCATCAGCTTAATTAGATTGAACATCATCGGTTTTCCGACAGACCCCGGCTTCCTTAAGGCATCGACTGGGTCAATGAAGAAGTTATTCGGCCCTGCTTCCGTTAGCCCGTAGCCTTCCTTGAATAGAATCCCCTTCCTTTTGAATGCCTCATAAATATCGAGCGGGCACGGAGCACCTCCTGATAAAAAAACCTTCATTGACTGAAAGGGATTCCTCTTGAATTCGTCCGTCTCAATCAACATTTGATACATCGTTGGGACCAATAGAACGGTTGTGCATTGATACTTGTTCAGATAGTAAATTGCTTTTTCAGGTTTGAAATCTCGAGCAATCACCACTGTTCCACCTGCAATCAATATCGGAAGGGAGAGTGCATTGATTCCCCCTGTATGGAATAAGGGCATGTAGGTTATCGTCGTATCATCATTCGTTAAATTCCAGCTGATAATTGTGTTCATCGCATTCCAAATTATCGATTGATGGGAAAGAACCACTCCCTTTGGTTTACCTGTTGTCCCGCCTGTATAGATGATAGCTAATGGATCTTTTTCATCAAGATTGTCAACGAAAAATGGTTTTCCATCGATAATATTGTTCTCTTTGTCCACTTGAAAAATTTGATAGTCTGAGAATATTTCGTTACGGATATTCTCAGAAAAACTAGAATGATATCCAACTAGCTTCGGTGTGCAATCCTGTAAAATATATTCGATTTCAGGGAAGGACAATCTCCAGTTTATCGGAACAAAAATCGCACCGATTTTCCCGCATGCAATGAGTAGTTGAAAATAGCTAATATCATTAGGTGAGAGAAGGGCGACACGGTCTCCCTTTCTCACTCCTTGTTCGTATAGCCAATTTGCTGTAGCTACACATAGATCGTGGAGCTTGGCAAATGTCCAATCCTTCTCTTGTTCCGCATCAATAATTGCTTGTTTATTGGGGGCTATTCTCATTCTCCCCTCTAGCCAATCCAGCTCCCACACCATAATCTCTCCCTCTTTCTTGATAGGCTCATTGTATGGTTTCGGGGTTACAAGAGAGTTACACAGGATTTCTGATTTGATCGATTACATCATAATTCCGCCATCAACATGTAATGTAGTGCCATTGACATATTTTGCTTCATTGGATGCGAGGAAAAGATAGGCATTTGCGATATCTGCCGGTTCGCCAAGAGACCCTAGCGGAACCATCTTCTTCATTTGCTCGAGCACCTTTTCTGGAACCTTCGCCGTCATCCCGGTTGCAATAAATCCAGGAGCCACTGCGTTTACGGTAATTCCCTTACGACCGAGCTCCTTCGCCCATGTTTTCGTCATTCCGACAACACCTGCTTTCGTTGCGGCATAATTCGTTTGACCGATATTGCCATACACACCGGAAACGGAGGAAGTATTAATGATCCTGCCACTCCCCTTTGCCACAAGCGTCGGAAGAACCGCTTGGGTACAATGGAACACGCCTGAAAGATTCACATCCAACACTTTTTGAAAATCATCTACAGACATTTTAGAAAGCATCGCATCCCTTGTGATGCCCGCATTATTGACTAAAATATCGATATCTCCAAAATAGTCGAGTACCCTTTGAACCATCGTATCTACACTATTACGATCCGAGACATCCACTTGTAAAAAAGCTACCTCAAAGTTTTTATTCTGTAATTCACTTACTTTTGCCTCTCCCACACCAGTATCGTAATCAGCAATTGCCACTTTTGCTCCTTCGCGAGCAAAGGTTTCTGCCGCTGCAAAGCCAATTCCTCCTGCACCACCAGTAATGATTGCAACCTTACCTGCTAATCTCATCATCCATCCTCCATTATGCTAAAAAATCGGTCATTTCTTTAAGTAGCTGTTCCAGATCATCTACAAGTGGCGAATGCCCACAATCCTTCAACTCTACAAATCTCGCATGTTCACCTAGGTCTTCCATAATTTCTGTTGCCATATTTTCTAACACAACATAGTCACGGTCTCCTCGTAAAACGAGGGTTGGAATCGTAATATCCTTCGCCTGATTCGTCCCATCCGTGAGACCATTATGGACGGAGCTAATATTGAACGTGTTCAAAGCATGATACACCTCTGCTAAATTCCTTTGAGTCAGCATATCATCGACGTACTCCTCATATCGGTCAGGACTTGGTTGATTTTTCGTATAAATAAGCATATTCCATGTTGCTTTCAATACCTCACGATTGCCAGAATCGTAGGCACCCTGAATCGTTAGTGTCTTACTGTCCTTTCTCACATCCTCGATGGTTTGCAAGCGATTATTTACATCAACCTGCCCATCCTCTGTCAGTCCATAAAAAGGGTAGCCCCTCGTTGAGCCTGATGCTAGGAGGACAAGCCTATCACAAATCCCCGGATAATCTGCAACAAACTGCATGGCAACACATCCTCCTGTAGACCAGCCAACAATGGAGAAATCCGTTAACTGAATCGCCTCCACAAACAGCTTGATGTCATCTGAGAAATCCTTAATTGTACGAATGGGCTGATGATAGGTCGACTCACCGAAGCCACGCATATCAACGGCATAAATTTTAAAGCTCGGATCCATCGACTCCAGAACCAAATCCCAATGCTTTGAAGAAGTCATATTTCCATGGATGAGTAATAGCTTCTTTTCTCCGCCTTCTCGTTCACGATAAGCAAGTGTTTCCCCATTCGGTAATTCAACTTTTTTCAACACAACCTCTACACTCAGTTCCATTTCAGTCACCCTTTCCCCAGCGTATTGTTGTTGCACCCCATGCATAACCGATTCCAGCACTCACTAACACGACGACATCTCCATCCTTCAGCTTCCCCTCACTGGTGGCAAGCTCTAAGGATAGAATTTGATCAATCTGACCGATATGTCCATAGTTTTCAAGATAAATAGAATGGTCAGCCGATAATCCCAGTTCCCTTAAAACATAATCATGGGCTGATTTTTTCATATGAAGAATGGCCAAATAGTCAATATCCGCTTCTGAATAGCCGCTTTTACGAAGCGACTCCCGAATAACCTTAAGGAAGTTGGCCATCGATTTCTGTTCTAATCGGATCTTCATCCCTTCTGGATCAAGTACATCCAGTTGTTGAAGATGAAGGTTTTCCTTTGTTAATGGATTTCTCGTTCCCCCTGCGACAACAACTACATCCTCAGAGAATGAACCATCGGTCATCAAATGGGACTCAAGAAGAATATTTTCTTGATGCCCTTTTTGCAGTAAAATGGCTCCTCCCCCTGCCCCTAAATTGAACATGAATCTTGTTCTCGTATTCTCATAATCGATAAAATCGACATTTCGATAGCCGCCTGCAAGGAGAACGGTATTAATAGTTGAATCCGCTATCATCATATCCTTTGCGACCTTCAATGCCATAATGGTCGTCCCACATCGCAAAGCGACATCAAATGCCCAAGCATTGTTTGCTCCAACTTCCTCCTGAAGCTTGATTCCTGCGGTCCACAAAGGGTATTCCTTATGCTCCTCGCCGATATAAATCACGAGGTCAATATCTAATGGATCGATTCCTGCCCTTGCGATGGCCTTTTTGGCAGCTCGAACTCCCATTTCACAGGTATGATCCTCTGGTCCTGGAATCAGTTTTCTTTTTATTCCCATTTTTTCTTCTACAATTTTTGGGGGAATCCCTGCTTTATTCGCAATTTCTTCCCCCGTTAAAAAATGATCCGGAAGATAGGTTGCAACGCTACGTATGCCAATATTCAAATCCTTCACCTCGAGTTCTAAATTTCCCCGATAACCTTCTTCATAAAAACCGTTGCTTCCTCAATCGATTCGAAGAGCGTCTCTTCATCCTTTTGAACATGAGTCACCTTGATTCTCCAGCTTTTTCTGTTCGACTCCATATCGATGTCAGCTAAATGGAAGCGAACGATAAAAGAGGCAATTTGATTTTGTTCCAACTCCATTCCCCCTCAGCCTGCTGCTTTTTGTTTCTCAACCTTTTTGGTCTTTTTCTTTTTCGATTTAAATTTCATCATTTGTAAAGTCCCAACAATCCCGCGTGGGAAGAACATGACGGCAAGGATATAAATAATTCCAAAGAAGATGAGCCAACGTTCAAAGATCCAATGCACCTTCGCTAGCTCTGTTAACCAGTGATGGGCAAATTCGATTAAGCCCGCACCGATAATCGCCCCCACCAATGTGCCTACTCCACCAATAATCGTCATCAATAGCGCATCAAGGGTAATATCCATCGTAAAAACGCTCGTATTGACAAATCGAAGGGAGATGGAATAGAGGATTCCAGCAAAGCCAGCTAACACCCCTGAAATCACACTTGCGATAATTTTATATTGAAGAACGCTATACCCTAACGACTCTGTCCTTTGTTCATTTTCCCGAATCGCCTGCAGAACCTTTCCTGCTGGCGAATTGGTAAAGCGAGTGAGGAGCAGAAACACGACAATCATGGAGACAAGGCAAATTAAATAAAAATCAAGTCGGTCCCGGAAGATTTCAGGCGTCCTAAATGTAAAGCCGTCATTTCCGTGGGTGAGTGTTCTCCATTTTTCCGCTAGTACTAAAAAGAGGCTCGCAAATGCTAAGGTAAGCATGGCATAAAAATGGCTCTTTAAGCGCAGCGTCAACAATCCCACCACATAGCTTAAAATTGCTGTTATGACAAAAGTTATCGCTACTGCCAATAAAAAATAGGGAACCGTTGGCTCAAATTGCTTCATCACAATTCCGACGGTATACGCTCCAATCCCAAAGAACATCGCATGTCCGAATGAAACAATGCCTGTAAATCCAAGCAACAGATCATAGCTCATCGCTAAAATGGCAAAGATGAAAACCTGAGTAAACAGAATGATCATCGAGCGAGAATCATTAATAAATGGAAATAGAAGGAGTAAAAGTGCCACTACAACATAAGCGATATTTTTCCGCTGCAAAATAAATGTCTTCACGACCTTCACCCCTTTAACCCGAATAATCCCTGCGGCCTAAAGATAAGGACCACAGCCATTAGAATCATATTTGCTGCTAAAGCCAAATCTGGTACATAGTAAGCCATAAAGGAGCCCGACAAGCCGACCAGGATTGCAGCTAGAATTGAGCCTGGAAAACTGCCCATCCCGCCAATGACAACAACAATAAATGCGAGAATAGCAAATTCCATCCCCATTTCCGCATGAATGACCCCAGAATATGGACCAAGAAGCACTCCGCCAAGGGCTGCCATCCCTGCCCCAATCATAAACACGAGCATGAATACCCTTTTGATGTTGATCCCTAGCGCTTGCACCATTTCCTTATTCATAACTCCGGCACGTACCACCAATCCAATCTTTGTATTCTTAAGGACATATTGCACCGCCAGAAAAACGAGCAGTCCAACGGTAATAATGAATACACGATATTTAATAATAATGATGCCACCAATTTCCCAGCTGCCCTTTAAGAAATCTGGAGCCGTAGCTGATATTTGATTGGGTCCCCAAAACACCTTCAGCAATTCAGATAAAACAATCATGAGACCCAAAGTAATTAAAATTTGTTGCACATGATTTCCATACACTGGTTTAATAATGAACCTTTCGGTGAGAAGACCGAGAATAAGACCCGTTGCAACTGCCCCAATAATTCCAATAAAAAAATTGCCCGTCGTTGCATAAATCCATGTACCGCTATAGGCGCCCCAGGCAAACAATCCACCATGGGCAAAATTAAGCACATCCATCAACCCGAAAATAAGGGTTAACCCTGCCGCCAGCAGGAATATCAGCATCCCGGTTGCAAGCCCGTTCAACGTAAGATTCAAAAATACATCCAAGCGAATTCCTCCTCCCTAGGCAATTCCTAAAAACTTCCTTCTCATCTCATCATCTTCTCGTAAAATCTCCATCGAACCATTTTTGACGGTCCGCCCATCATCGATAATATAGAAGCAATCTCCGACTGTACTTGCCATCATGAAGTTTTGCTCCACGAGCACAATCGTTGTTTTATCCTTCATTTCCATGATCGATTCCATCACTTTTTCAACAACAATCGGTGCTAAGCCCTTACTTGGCTCGTCAATCAGAAGCAGTTCATTGTCATTGACATAAGCTCTTGCAATGGCAAGCATTTGCTTTTGCCCCCCACTTAAGAGGCCACCATGCTTCTTCCAAAACCTCTTTAAATCAGGAAACAGATTCAAAATATATTCAAGACTTTCCTTTGTTTTGTCCTTCTCATCCTTCATGGCTACCTTCATATTCTCTTCCACGGTCAATTGGGCGAAAATCCCTTGATCCTCTGGAACATACCCAATTCCTTTTTGGGCAATGGTGTACGTGGGATCAGCCTTTATTTCCTTGCCATTGAAGAGAATGCTCCCTTTTGAAGCTGGGTTTAAGCCCATAATCGTTCGTAAGGTCGTCGTTTTTCCCGCTCCATTCCTCCCAAGCAGAACCGTTACCTCTCCTTTACGCACCTCAAAGGAAATCCCTTGCAAAATATGAAATTGACCAATATAGGTTTCAACATTTTCGAGCTTTAATTGTATGCTCACGAGTGCAGACCCCCTAGATAAGCAGACTGAACGGTTTCATTTTTCATGATTTCCTCTGGTGTACCATCTGCTAGTAACCTCCCGTTGAAGAGCACCATAACCGAATCAGATAAATCTAGGATCATATCCATCTTGTGTTCGATTAAAAGGATCGTCCGGTCGCCCTTTTCTTTGATGCGACGAATCACATCTAATATCGCTGGTACCTCCTCAAGCGACATCCCTGCTGTTGGCTCATCTAACAGAAGCACCTCCGTATTTAATGCTAGCAGCATGGCAATCTCTAATTTCCGTTTTTCTCCATGGGCGAGATTACTAGCAATGGTATCCTTCTTGTCGTCAAGCATCACCATTTCTAGCCATTCAACTGCTTTTTCTTCTAGATTCTTATATTTTTTAAAATGGCCAAGCATTTGATAACGAATTCCTGCCTGAGATTGAACGGCCAGACGAACATTTTCTAGCACAGTTAAATTGGGGAAGACATTCGTAATTTGAAAGGAACGACCAATTCCTTTCCGGGTCCGTATCGTTGGGGAAAGCTTCGTGATATTCTCTCCATTAAAAAATATCTCCCCTTCTGTTGGAGAAAGCTGACCACTTAATAAATTGAAAAAAGTAGTCTTTCCTGCCCCATTTGGACCAATGATCGACTTGAATTGGTTCTTAATGACAGCGAGATTGACATGATCCACTGCAGTATGCCCCCCAAAGCGAATCGTTAAATCCTTTGTTTCAATTAAGGTTTCCATCTGTTTATCACCTCATATCTATGAAATAATGAGCTTCGGCAAAAAATTCCGAAGCTCATCGTCCTGATTGAAAGTTAATTTCTTATTGGAGGAGCTGTTTCTTCTGGGCTTAATTCACGAATTAAGACTGGAACAGGATATGGAACTCCTTCTTTCTTCTCTAGCTTTATAGCGTATAACGTTTGCAGCGCTTGATGGTCTTCAGGACGGAACGTCATCTTACCTTTAGGTGTTTCAAAGCTCATCCCTTCCATTGTTTCAATTAATGTATCGGCATCTGCATTTCCTTCTGTTTTCTTCAAAGCTTCTACAATTGCAATGGCTGCTGTCATTCCACCAGGAGTGAAGAGGTCTGGAACTTCCCCATTAAATCTTTTCTTATGCTCTTCTAATAACCAGTCATGGATTTCATTATCTGGCAGCTCATGATAATAAACCGTAAATCCTTCCATTCCAATTAGTGGCTCCATCGTTGCAAGTGCTGCGATATCTGGTGCCCCTGTTGAAATTTTAATGCCCTTTTCCTGAACCTTCATATCGGCTATTTGGTTCCAAGGTGAATTTGCCCCTGCCCATACAACAAATAAGTAATCTGGTTTGGCATCAATGATTTTTTGAATATTTGATGTAAAGTCTGTTGCAGCTGGATCGGCATATTCCTCATGAATAATTTCCGCCCCTAGCTTCTCGGCAGCTTCCTTAAATGCAGCCACTCCATCCCATCCAAAGGAATAATCCGGTGCAAAGGTAGCAATTTTGACGCCTTCCTTCGCAATCGCAGCAGCCCCTGCCACAGCATCCTGGGATGAGTTACGAGCAGTTCGGAAAATATAGTCATTGTATTCTGAGCCTGTAATACTATCCGCAACCGCTGGTTCTACAATCATGATTTTCTCGTATTCCTCTGCAAGCGGCAGAACAGCCAACGTGTCACCGGAGCTTGAGGAACCAACGAGGAAATCTACCCCATCTTCCTCTAATAGCTTTGTTGCCTTCTGGACTGCCACTTCAGGTTTTGTTTCCGTATCTTCTACGATAAATTCAATTTTGCGTCCTGCTACCTCCATCGTTCCTTCAGTTGCATACTCTAAACCAAGCTCGAAGCCACGAAGCGTTTGCTTTCCGTATGCCTCTAAGCCACCTGTTTGAGAAGCGAGTACACCAATCTTAATCGGTTCTGTTGCTTTCGGTTCGTCCTCGTCCTTTGTCCCTTCCTTTTCTTTACTGCCAGCATCCTCACTACATGCAGCAAGCATCATAAATAAAGCTAAAAAGAGTACAAAAAATAGTCCTCGCTTAAAGTTCCACACGTTCTTCCTTCCCCCTTAAATTTGTTCGTATAAAAAGCCTGCTAAGCTTTGAACACATCATAATAAATAGGGGTTACAATGGAGTTACAAATAAAAAAACAACCCCAAAGGGCTGCTTACATACGATGGATATTTTCCTCCGCTTCCAAAATCATTTCATACATATGCCGTGTCGGCTCTAACGGACTTACTCCGAGCTCTTCCTCAAGGATTTCACAGCATTTCTTGTACCATTTCATCGCAAAGGGGCGATTATTTTTTCGATAATAACAAAACATAAGCAAACGGTACGCTTCTTCCCACGTCCGATCCTTTTCTAGAATTCTTTCACACCAGTAGATTGCTTTATCAAATTCCTGTTTCCCAACATAGGCTTGCGCGATCTTCTCAGCCCCTCTGAGAAAAAGTACCAATAACCGTTCCCGCTCGTTCAAGCACCAATCATCATACTGCCTTTCGGGTAAAAAATCACCCTTGTAAATTTGCAAGCCTCTTTCTAGACACATAATGGCCTGATCGCTATCCCTTTCCTCAAGCCCAAGATTAACCCACTCCTCAAATTGGGCCGTATCCAGCTCCACGCTTGCCCCTGGATTCACTCCATAGGCAGTGCCATTTCGAATGACAAAAAACGGGGTAGCTCTCGCCTTTCGATTGGGCTCAAGTGCGCTGTGGAGTGCATTTAACGCAACCTTAAAATCCCTTGTCGCCCCTTTCTCATCCTGATTCGGCCAGATTTTTTGAAAGATTTCCTCCTTAGGAAACATATGATGAAGCTGGGTAATAAAGAGCTGAAGAAGCTCCTTCGCCTTTCCTCTTTGCCAGTCCTTTTCCTCGACCTCCTTTTCCCCAAGCCATACCCTGAACTTTCCTAATGCTTCGACTCTCAATGTGTAACCAGGGTGGGATTCCAGCTCAGTAAATCCCATATCCTGAAGGATCTTGTTCACGTAGCTGGTAGCAATATTTTTTCTTTGGGCTTCTATTAAAAGAGGTACAAACACTTGTAAGTCCCTTGGTCCAAAAATTGTTCGTTTATGAAAAATAAATTCATAGCTTCCTAGACGAACCTGCTTTAAGAACAGCATCATCTTTTCCTTAAAGGCTTCCTCATCCTGATTTAAAAAATAGACATGCCCTTGCCAAAAATACGTAAGCATCTTACCGTAGTCATCATGGCAGTCCGCAAACATCTTCTCGGCGGTTTCCAAATAAACACAAGCCTGAGCGAATTTTTGATTATGGACAGCAGAAATTCCCATCGCTATCGTGATCAAGGAGGAGAGCCACAGGTCTTGAACCTTTTCCGTTTCCTGTAATGCTGCTTCCCCCATTTCAATCGCCCGCTCATATTCTCCTTTTGTCCCATATAGCAGGCAAAGTCCCATTAATGGCTCGGCTTTTCCCCTTTCCACCTGGATATGATCCATGATTTCCAGGGCGGTTTCATAACACTTCTTTCCTAACGTACTGTCATATTTGTGAAGAAGCTGAACGGCGTGCCCCATACGCATCCAGCCACATGCTTCAACGAATGGGGAGCCAATCTCAATCCCATGCTGAATGCCAACCTGTGCAAGCCGTTTCGACTCCACAGCATTTCCTTTAAATGCTTCAATTAAGGCTAACAACAAATCAGTTTCTCTGTGGGACTGAGGAAGTTTTGATTTCGGAATCTCAGCTAGGCTATCCGTAGTTAACAATGCTTTCCTCGCTGCATCAAATCGGCCTGTCCGCAAATACAGCCGGGCCTCCAAGTTCCCATCCACAATACTAGAACGATAGTGTTGTGCTCTTTTTAATAGTTTTTCTGCCTTCATCGCTTTTCCCGAGTTAATGAGATTTTCGGCAAGCAACCGATAAAGCTTATGGGTTTCCTCCTCAGAGCTCAAATTGCTAGACTCGCAAATTTCGATCGCCTCATATAGCAAACGTTCGGCATTATAAGGCTGAATCGTATCAAGGTAGATTTTCGCCTTTCCCTCTAACGCCTTGCTCTTTTCTAGCAAATTGTCCCTTTTATCCGCCTCATCTATGGCCCGTTCATAGGACGCCTCCGCTTCGATATACATGGAGCGATAGCGCTCAACTTCTCCCTGCAAAAACCATAGCCGAAAGAATTGGTCCTTTACTTCTCTCGGGATTCGCAATAATTTCTCATAAAGCCCCTCTAGTTTGCCGCTTTCGAGCATTTTGATGCCATAATCATGGAGAAGGGCTGCCATCGCCTTCATATGATTCATTTTTTCATAATGGACGATCGCTGTTTCCCACTGTTTTCTCCTTTCAAAATACCTTGCACTTCGATCATGAAGGGTCGTGAAGCTATGGGGCTGATGAAGACGAAGCTGTCCCTCCAGAAATTCTTTGAAAAGGGCATGATAGCGATATTCCTCATCCCCGATTTTTTGAATAAAGAGGTTTCGTTCATGAATTTGCTGGAGCAGAGCACCCGAACCAGTGATGCCCAATACTTCATTACAAATCTCTTCATCGATCACTTCAAACACACTGGTTTGCTCTAAAAATTGCTGAATCATTGGTGGCTGCTTTTCAAAAACCTCAAGGGCTAGATAATGAAACAAGTCATCTAATGACAGCATCGGGTCTTTAAAGACCTGGTCTAGCAGCATCTGCTCGGAAAACTGTTGGGCAATCATTCCAAGCGCAATCACCCAGCCTTCTGTTAATTGAAATACCTCATCAAGCTGTTCTTCGCTTAAGGTAATTTCGTATAAATCGCATAATAATAGCTCTACCTCTTCCTTTGTTAAAACCAAATCACTTTTTGTTATTTCTAACAGCTGATTGCTCACCTTCATTTTGCGCAATGGTTTCCATAAAGGTCTGCTTCTGCTTGAGACAATAAGATGGAGATTGTCTGGAATATGCTCCAGGAGCCTTTCAATCCAGCGATTGACATTGTATGAATGCTCGATTTGATGAAAATCATCAAGAACGATAATTAGCTCATGATCGATGCTCACCATTTCATTAACAAACAATGTGCACAGATGGTTGATTTCCTCTTCACGAGTATAGGGAGCGATATGACCCATATATTGGATTAATTCTTTTCCAAAGGAAGGGATGACTGATTGAACGGCTGCCAGGATGTACGTCATAAAAGGTAATATATCGTCATCGGTGGAAGTAATCGAATACCAGCAGCACGGAGTTTTTTCATCGCTCACATATAGGGCTAATGCGGTGCTTTTTCCATAGCCAGCTCCAGCATGAATAAGTGTAAGTGGATATTCTGCAATCGTTTTCATTTTCCTCGTTAGCTTGGCACGTCTTAGCGACTCCTCCTTAAATTTTGGAGGCATTAATTTTGTCTTCATGACCGCTATTGGCTGTTCCATCAAATCCCTCCCATCCTGTATTTTCCGAAAAAATAGTTTTTTCTATTCTAATAGTTTATCATAATTGCTCGAAAATTATCAGCTGCAACATATCTACAGGTTGAAAGGGAGCTTTGTAGGCAGTTGCTTGTATGCTAGACTTATAGAACAAAAATTTAGGAGTGATTGCCTTGCCTGATTGGTCCTATCATCCGATTTTTAAACCTTGGCTGTCACGCTTGCCTGGTTCATTAGGGAGGGAATTCATTCACAAGGGGATGAACCTTATCTCCTCTCTTCCAGGGGGAGTGCGCTTCATCGAATTTTCAGGTCATATGAGCCCTTCCCCAAGGCTTGAAGTAGAATTATTCGGACTCACTTTCTCCAATCCCGTCGGTTTGAGTGGGAAAATTGACCCGCTTTTAACAGGAACAAGGGCCTTTGCTAATCTTGGCTTCGGCTTTATCGAAGTCGGTCCTGTTACATTACAGCCGTCAAAACCTGAGCGGACTGCTACATTCAGCTTGGAGCAAGAACAAATCCTGTTTCCCCTGCCTTTAGAATCACGTGGACTAAAAGAGATTGCCGCCAAGCTAAAAACCATGAAATCTCTACATAAACCACTTATTATTCGAATCGGGAAATCCGGAAATTTGGATGATACCCTTACGATCATCCAAACCCTATGTCCATATGGCGATGCTTTTATTATTGAGGAAAGCTTCCCTGAAGCTGACTGGATCGAATTGAAACGACATGTACAATCAAAAGCCTTGCTGCTATCCGTTCAGCCAACGCAAATCGAGCAGGATATTCCGATGATCAAGGAACTCATCAACAAGCAATTGATTGATGGAATTGTAGTGGAAGAGCAATCCATCGAGAATGAAAATGATCAGTATTTTCCAAGCCGACAAGCTTCAGAACTGCAAACTGTACTCAAAAGCTTAGCGGATCATGGGATCGAGAAGACACCTAAGATTATTTCTGGAGGAATTTTGGAACCCCAGGATGCTCTTGATTTATTTGCCCACGGGGCTGACCTCGTCATGCTCTCAAGTGGCTACGTTCTATCTGGTCCTGGGCTTCCGAAACGGATTAATGAAGGACTGCTTGATTTAGAGGAAACACAAAACAATGAAACGAGCGGGTGGAAATGGTATTGGCTGTTTGGGCTAATTATGTTCATTAGTGGATTCATCACACTCATTCTTAGTATGACGATCGTTGTTCTTCCCTACGATGAAGCGTTTCTGCAATTAACGCGAGAGCAGCTAATTGCGCTCAATCCGAATATCATTAAGTTCATGGCTCATGACCGGATGACCCTCGCTGGAACCATGGTTTCGGGCGGAATCCTTTATATGCAGCTGGCAAAGCATGGAGTGAGGCTAAGGGTTCACTGGGCAAGAAAAGCCATCAACATCGCTGGCATCGTAGGATTTGTGGGAATCCTGCTCTTCCTTGGCTACGGCTATTTTGACTGGCTGCATGGCCTACTTTGGCTCATTTTATTACCTTTTTTCTATCTTGGCTTGAAAAAGTCGAAGGATGCTCGAGATACCTCTACATCTAAGAACCGGACAAATCATGCTGCATGGAGGAAAGGCTTATGGGGACAGCTTTGCTTCACAATACTCGGATTCTCTTTCATGCTTGGCGGAATTGTCATCTCAAGCATTGGCGCCACAAGTGTATTTGTTCCTACGGATATTGTTTATATTTGTATGACACCCGAACAAATATATGGAATAACGGAAAAGTTAGTTCCAGTCATTGCCCATGATCGTGCTGGATTTGGAAGCGCCCTTCTGAGTGTTGGTCTCCTCGTTCTCACGCTCTCCCTTTGGGGCTTTCATCAAGGGGAAAAATGGGTTTGGCGCACCTTTCTGATCGGTGGTATTCCAGCATTTTGCGCAGGCATACTAACTCACTTTATTATTGGCTACACCACCTTTATCCATTTATTGCCTGCTTATTTCGCACTTTTTTTATTCATTGCTGGCCTGATTCTTTCAAAAGATTTTCTATTTCAATAGAAAATCTCATCACTAAGGCAGCGGGAGATGTCAGTACCTAACCTTAACTAAGTTTAATTAAGCTATCTCCAAAAGGAAGGGTGAATTAGATGAATATTGGGGAAACGATTAAATCCTTACGAAAATTAGCGAGGATGAGTCAAACAGAGTTATCCAAAGGTATCTGTTCGCAGGCACAATTATCAAAAATTGAGACAAAGGGGGAAATTCCTTCCGCAACGGTTTTATATAAATTTTCTAAAAAGTTAGGAGTCGATATGAATTACTTTTTTGAATTGATCGAGACTCCTAGATTGGATTATATACGAGAGGTAAAAAAATTAATGGAGGAATGTAAAAAAGAAAGAAACTATCATCGACTTAGGGATATCGTGCAAAGTGAGAAGAGGAATCCGTTGTTTCAAGGCACAGAAAACAAACAATTTTTGCTTTGGCATGAAGCTATATGTTTTCATTATATAGAGAAGGAGTCCGACCAAGCTATAACTTTACTTTACGATGCTCTTTCCATAACGGAAAATGAGGTGACAAAATTTTATAGGGAAACAGAAATTGAAATTTTAAATAGCATTGCAATTATAAAAAAGGACCAAAAATTATATGAGCAAGCAGAAAGTATTTTTTTAGAATGCTTACACCTACTAAAGTTTATCCCTAGTTATAATATAATCATCAAAATTCGTTTATTGTATGGCTTTTCTAAACTACTCACAGATAAGGGAGACTTTATACGTTCCGTTACTATTTGTAAAGAAGGAATTGATCTATGCAAAAAAATTGAGGTTTTATATTTGTTCGGGGAGCTTCAATATCAATTAGGTTCAAATTACGCAAGAATGCAAGAACATGAAAAGGCATTAGAAGCCTTTGATCATTCTATTAATATTTTTCTAGTTCAGGATAACCACTTTCTAGTGACGGAAGTACAGAAATATCGTAAAGAACTACTAGGAATATAGATATTATAGCTATATAAAATAAAACAATTGAGGAAACCAATTAATTCAGACTGTCGACAAAAGTCATCGAGAGCACTCCTTCTCGATGTCTTTTGTCATTTTTGAAAGGAATTGCGGTAAAAACCCTTGATTTCCGCTCCAGGCGCTTGCTTTCCGGGGGGCGTTCGCCGAGCCTCCTCGTTGCTGACGCTCCTGTGGGGTCTCGCCTATAACGCTAATCCCCCAGGAGTCAAGCACCTTCCGCTTCAATCAACTAGTTCGAATCATATTCAAGCAGGTACCAAAGTCCAATTTGCCAATTTTTTTAAATTCATGGCACTAAAAGTAAGACGTCTTAAGGTTGTCCATCGCATACCTTACTTTTCTTTCGCATCCGCAATATCTCTTAATAAATATTGTAAATCAAAAAAGACTGTAGGCAAACTTGATTTCATTGAATTTGTCTACAGTATGAAGCGATTGGGGAAACCAATTGTTTTTTTATTTATTAAGGTCATTATTTGTAAGCTTATGTCGAAATTATTCATATTATTATGTTTTTAATTGTATTTATTAGCAATTCATAGGATTACATGGAAAAAGTAGGCGAAATTCCTCACTAGAGCAAAAACATATTTTTTTTATATTGATATAATTGGAAAAAAGGGGGTAATTCTATGAAAAAAGTAATGAAAATAATCACTGTATGGACTGTTTGTATCTCTACTTTATGGGCTGGGATTGCATTCAACGAACTAGGTGAATTAACTATTAACCATTCACATACAGAGATAAAGCCTTTTGATTTACCTGACAGGCATTAGTTATTTACGTTTTGTTACTAATAGTGATAATTCAATAGATTCATGATATTGCTCTAATGGAATGTTAGTTATGTTATAAAAGGACTCGTTAAAATTTTTGGTAGATGCTAAGTCAATCATAATATCTTCAACTACACCTGTTCCAAACCTTACCATCATATCATTTAGAAAAATGTATGAAATCTCATAAGAATTTATTATTTCATGAAACCTTTCATTCTTGGTTAATTTGCCTAAATCTATAAGCTCTATGCCTTTCGATAAACTTTGAGGAATGTCATTTAACTCCTTACGACTAACATATTCAGAGAATCCTTCCCGGAACCATTGTGGCAAACTACCTTCACGGATTCCAAGTTCAAAACATACCTCATCTAACATGTAATGAGCATACTCATGCAGCAACAGTCGGTCCAAAGAAAAATATTGAGAGGATCCATTTAGTATTATTCTATTTAAAAAATAGATACCCTCTGTTTCTACTAGAGTTGCATTAGGAATTCTATGGACTAGTTTATTATAACTTTCTTCTGAATTCAAAATGTAAATTCTAAGGGGTAAATGCTTTTTAAAATGCTCACCAAAGTATGCAGACGGTACATCTTCTAAATTATCAATAATCGGAATGATATCCGACGTAACAATCCCATCTTCATAGTTGAGGGATATATCATTTATTTCTATATGATTGAACTTAACATCATCGGTCCCGTTTACTTCAACGTACCAATAAGTAAAAACTAAAATCACTGCAAGAATACTAGAGATAGTATATTTAAGAATCCTTAACAAACTATCATCTCCTATCTTCACAAGCTGAACTTTTGCAATATACAAATAATTCCCGATTCAAGATTACTAGTTATTGAAGGGAGGTGTATTTCTATGCCTATTATAGATGTTCCATAAGGATAAATCTATAAATCTAACGTAGGATGTTCCAAAACGTATTTGGAAAAATTGCGGTTATAACCATTACTACTTCTCAGTAAAATGACCTTTGTTTTATTTTTTGGGGAAACAAAGGTAAAACAGTCCAATCAATTATAGAAGGAGAGAGGATAGCAATGAAAAAGCACTTAATTTTACTATTAACACTAGCACTACTCCTTAGCACGACCATCACAAGTGTTAGCGCCAGTACTTTACCAGAAGATATTGAAGTTCAGGTAATTAATCTAGATGGAGAAAACGCATATCAAATTTCCCCAGAGGATGCATCGAAATTTGAGGAGTATCTAAAATCAGGAGATGCAGACCAAATAGTAGGACTTGCAGCTAGAGGCTTTTGGGCCAAAACTGCGGAACGAGTATGGGGGAAAATCATTGATATTGTTATTACAACTGGATTAGATGCAGCTATACGGGAGATATTCACTGGTACTGGTAAGGTCGATCAAGATAACGTTGATACGGTTAACGTAAAAGTATTATATTATTCATTTAACGCAAAGGATACTAGAACGCATGTATGCGATAGTTGTATCAATGCTAGTGATTACGTACAATTGTTACAAAGAGCTTTAAATAGCATTGACTTCAACGCAGGGACAGTTGATGGTAAATGGGGGCCAAAGACAAAATCTGCTGTTATTTCCTTTCAACGTGCAGCAGGAATAACACAGGATGGATACGTGGGTTTCAACACTTGGACAAAGTTAGGTACTAGAGAATAGATAATTTTTCCTATGGCAATAGGGCTCATGTCGAGATTTTCTCTGCATGGGTCTTATTAAAAATGGAGGGTTACCAAATGGGGATTAATGTCATTAATCTAAGCAAAAAAATTAAAAGCCAATACATTTTAAAGAATATTTCATTTCATGTCCAGGACCGTGAAATCCTTGGTATTATTGGAAATAATGGTGCTGGTAAAAGTACATTGTTAAAAATTCTTGCAACCCTTTCTAATTTTGAAGGTCAGATTAATATAGATGATAAACAGTTAAACACAAATTCAATACAATTAAAAAAAGAAATTGGATTCCATATAGAAACAACTCCATTTTATCCTTATCTAACAGGATATGAGTTTTTATCAATAGTTCTAAAATATAAGCAGATCCCTAAAGATACTACTTTTTTAGACAAAAAATGGCCCCTAAATATGAATGAACATAAGCACAAGAAAATTAAAACATATTCCCAAGGCATGATTCAAAAATTAGGAATTTTAGCAGCGACAATTGGGAACTACAAGATAGTTCTATTAGATGAACCACACAATTCATTGGATCCTTCAAGCATACTTGAATTAAGGAGTTATATACAGAAAATTAGGGAAAATGGAAGTATCGTAATTATCTCCAGCCATTCATTAGACGAAATATCCAAACTTTGTGATACTGTACTTATGCTTAACAATGGTGAAATAAAAGAGATTATTTCAAATGAAGAAGGAGTAGACCTGGAGTTGAGGTTATATAATTAAAAATGGAAAGAGGCAATTAAAATGGAACTATTTAAAATAGAGTTTTTCAAGTATTTTAAAAGTAAAATGTACTTTGGATATAGTCTTGCGTTAATTGTTTGCTATCTTCTGCCTATATTTTTATACCAAAGACATGACATTGAGTTACAACCTCTATTAACTGCACGTGAAATATTCCATTTTAATAGTTATCTTACTTTACCCATTATTACTATACTGCATTTTTCCTATTTTTTAAGTAACGAATATTCAAATAACACAGTGAAACTACTATTTTCAAGCAAATTCTCGAAAGAAAAGATATTTATCATTAAATATATTGTTGCAACAATTACCTTTATCTTACAGATTATTCCGGCCCTAGTACTGTCTTTAATTTATATTTATTATTTTTACGGTAGCACAACTTTAATGGTTCCTAATACTACTATCATATATAACCTTTTTGAAACAATCGGAAAAATAGTGTTCATTCAGCTAATGTTAAATATTTATTTCTTAACATTGGGCTCAATTACCATGTGTATAAATACATTCGTAAAAAGTAGGATATTAACGATTTTAATGACCTTTGCAATAATCATCTTACTCAAAGTGGCGCCTATATCTCCAGGATTTATAAACTATACCTTTATAAATGGTTCCTCAGTAATTAGTGGGTTAACTAGCATACAGCCAGAGAGATATTTTACCATCTTTCAAATTGCTTTTTCATCTATGGGTTTTATTTTATTATTTATCCTTATTTCTTTATTCCTTTTCAGAAAACAAATTGTTCAATAAAAGGAGACTAAAAAGTTGAAAAAACTCTTCTTATTTACTTCAGTCGGCATCATTTTATTTTTTGGAGTAGCCTATACTATTAACAAATTTAGTGATAAACAATCAAACAAGGCCGTTGCCTTAAATCGCGAAAACAACATTTCTGATTTAGTGGACTATATATCAAATAATGAGGAAGATATTGATGCAAAGAAAGCTCTCGCTTGGGAGTACTTAACAAATAAAAACTATGAGGAAGCAATAAGGTTAAATAAAGAAGTTCTAAATCATAGAAAAAATGATACAGAGGCCTTGCATCAATTAGTCATAAGTTACATCTCCACTTCCAAGTATGAAGAAGCTAAGAGTACCTCGGAAGAACTTCTAAAGTTCAATAACTATAATCCGGTTGCCTTAACTAATCTTGCACAAGTTTATTTCTTGTTGGAGAATGAAAACGAATTTGTAATCCATATTGAAAAGGCAATCGAAGCCTCTAATATTCAAGAATCAAAAGATTTCGAAGATCAGTTTTATGCCAATTTGAACGATATAAAGAATAAGTATTTGGATAATATGCGGAATGGGAATCCAGCTGACCGCTATTTCCTTTTAAGTCAAGAAATTTACCTAGAACCCAAACTCAGAATTAAAGCTCTAGATAAGATTATCCAAGTTGATCCTACTTATAATAAAGATGTGTATATAATGAAGGGTAAACTTGATATGCAGGAAAATAATCTAGAAGAGGCAAAGTTAACTTATGAGGCTTTAATCGATATTTATCCTGATGAAGAATATGGGTATTTCTTGTTAGCCGATATTCTATTTAAGCTAAGTGATTTTACTAGCATGGAAGAATTATTAAAACGGACAAGGAATGAACATATTGCCAATTTTGTTAATTCTTTAGTGCTCTATCAGACTAACAAGAGCGCTGCCTTTGATCAATTAGAAGATATATACAATAAGACCCTTGACCAATATAAACAAATTGTGCTTTATAACTTAGTAAGCATGAGTAAAGACATGAAAAATGAAAAAAAATATCAAAACTATTTAGAAGTATTTAACCAAGGAACTTTTGATGAAGATTATTTAATAGCTATATCACAAAACCCTAGGCTTGATCTTTAATTTCAAATTCTATTGATAATGATAAGAATCGAGACAAAAAATTAGCTTTGAACATGTGCTTTGATAGTCATTACATCACAGTAGGCAAACTCAATGGATCGGGTTTGCCTACTGTGATTTATAATATCGGATCCCCTCAAGGTAAAGATAGTGCTTTTTTTGTGATTAGTGATTTTTGTATTATATATGATTCATGGTATAGGGCTTGCTATTCATATTGTGTCAGTTGAGAGCAGAGGAGATGTATAGTAAGAAAGATTTTAAAACAACTTCCAGCATTAAAATGATACATCCATATGATCAAGCGGCCAATAGCGTAAATTCACTTTTCCGACGACTTGATCAACCGAAATAAATCCAAATCGCCGACTATCATCGCTTTTCAAGCGGTTATCCCCCATCACAAACAGTTTCCCCTCGGGAACCACTTCCACACCTGTTTTCTCCTTTAAAGTAAAGTCTTCTGTGAAATTGCGTGTCAATGTTTGTCCCAGCTGTTTATTTAAGTAGGGTTCATCCACCTTCTTGCCATTAATATACAATTGGTCATCCTTATTTTCGATTCTATCCCCAGGTAATCCAATAATCCTCTTAACATAGTCTTCTTTTTCATTTGCATGGAAAACAATCACATCAAAGCGATTGAAATCGCCAATTTGATACCCGATTTTATTAATAATCAACTTATTTCCTTCCTCGAGTGTTGGCTTCATGGACTCTCCTACCACAACATAATTTGAAATGAAAAAGGTCCGTAGAAACACAACTACGACTAGTCCCATTCCAATCGCTTTGATCCATTCAATTCCTTCTTCTTTGATCCCTTTCTTCAATTCCCTTCACCTCTACAATCATTATCCATTTTGTCTCTCTATTTCGATATTATGATTAAATCTTTTTTCAATCTGTTTACCAACCAACCAGAGAACAACGATAACCACTCCAACAAGAGCCGTCCTTAATGGCTGTGTAATAAGCGAGCGAATATCATATCCAACGAAGCTCATTGTAAAAATCATCACCATTTTTCCAGTTAAGACTGCAAGCATATATTGAAACATGCTAATTTTAGAGAGTCCGGCGACAATGTTGACAACGGCAGATGGGGTAAAAGGGAAGCATAGCAGCAAGAAGAGCGGTCCAAACCCATGTCTCTCCACCCATGCCATGAGCTTTTGTACCTTCGAGTTTCTCTTTAAAAAACGCAAAAATTTCCTTTGACCAAACCTGCGCACAAGTAGAAAAACAAGATATGCGCCTGCAGATGCCCCTATCCATGAAAATAAAAAGCCAAACCATAATCCGAAAGCATTCGCATTCGCCATAACAAAGATCACCAACGGCAGAAATGGCAAAAATGCTTCAATCATCGGGAGCAATATACCCGGGAGCGGTCCAAACGACCGATATTCCGCAATGACTTTCATAATATTATCCAGTGTAAACCATTCTTTTAGTAAGTCAAAGTCCATTTGAAGCGTTCTCCTTTTTAGTTTGCACTCTTACAAAAAGGTCACTATTCTATTTTTGTAAGAATTCTCGAATAGCTTCTTTATTCTTCTCCACATCGATAGCTAATACCTCGGCCCCGTTTACATCGGCATCTTCCCATGCCCCATCGACTGGAACCCTTAGAGAATCAATATTTCGGTTATCCTTTGATAAGAAATCCTTGCCAATATAAAGCATATCACCTGTGTCCATATTCGTGTTAATAAACGGGGTCACTACTCCTATAAGCTTAGGGAGCTTTGGAATCGTTTGTATGCCAGTCAGCTGTTTGCCGATTTGCTTAACCACTTCCTGCTGACGCTGAACCCTTCCAAAATCACCTACTTTATCATGGCGGAAACGGACATAGCCGAGCAAGTGCTCTCCATCCAAATACTGCAACCCTGGCTTGATTACTACATCAATATTATGTGACATTTCCTTTTCTACGTTAACTTCAACACCCTTAGGGAATGCTTCGTCGATGAGTTGAACAAACCCTTCAAAATCAACGATGGCATAATATTGGATATCAATATCGAAATTTTCCTTGATTGTTTCGCGCAGCAGCTCAGGACCGCCCTTTGCAAATGCGGTATTGATTCTATTTTTCCCGTGCCCTGGAATTTCAACGTAGCTATCTCTCATAATCGAAATCAATTTATACGATTTTTTATCAGGATGATATCTGGCAATCATAATCGTATCTGCCCGTGAATGCTCCTCTCCTCTCGAATCGCTGCCAAGAAGAAGGACATTTGTGCCACCATACCGATCCTTCTTACCATTAAATTTATATTCCTTTTGTTCTACCGTATTTTTTGCCTTTTCTAATGACTGGGAAACTCCTTGCTTATATTGAAAATAACTATAGGCGAATCCGCCAACAATAAAGAGCAGAATAACGAACAATACCGCTTTCCATTTTTTTTTCTTCTTTTTCTTATGTCTCTCATATCTCATTAAAAATACCTTCCGATCGAAAAATTTAATAATCCATTTATATTAGACCGTATTTTCTCCATAGAAGTTTCATACCCATAAAATTTACGCTATTTTAAGAGTACCAAAAATAGTGGGATTTATCTATTTTTTATAAAACAAAAGCCGCAAAACATGAAGCTTTGCGGCTACTCCTACTATTTAATATACTCTTTAAACCAGTTTAAAATGTAATTTAATCTCGCAATTCTTAATGATGGCTTTCCACTTCTTGAGAGCTCGTGATTTGATTCAGGAAAGCGAACAAATTTTGTTTCTTTTTTCCGATGCTTTAAGGCGATAAATAGCTGCTCGGCCTGTTCAATCGGACAACGATAGTCTTTTTCGCTATGAAGAATGAGAAGTGGTGTCTCGACATTACCTACATAAGCAAGCGGGGAATGCTTCCACATCGTTTCAACATCCTCGAGCTCACTCTTGATTTGCCATGCATTGAAATAATAGCCAATGTCACTTACCCCATAGAAACTAATCCAGTTGGAAATCGAACGCTGAGTTACAGCGGCCTTGAAACGATTCGTATGGCCAACAATCCAGTTCGTCATGAAACCACCGTAGCTTCCACCTGTTACTCCAAGACGATTTTCATCAATGAAATCAAATGTTTCTAATGCATAGTCGACAGCCTCCATTAGATCGGCATAGTCTCTGCCTCCGTAGTCACCGCGAACTGCGTCAACAAACTTTTGACCGTATCCGTGGCTTCCTCTAGGATTGATAAAGAGAACGGCATAGCCTTCAGCTGCGAGCATTTGGAACTCTTGGAAATAGGTGTTTGCATACATCGCATGTGGCCCACCATGAATTTCAAGAATAAGTGGGTATTTTTTGCCTTCCTCAAAGTTAGCTGGCTTCATCATCCATCCGTGTAAATCCCAGCCATCCTTCGCCTTAAATTCTATTTCCTCCACATCTGCTAGCTTGACTTCATCTTTATATGACTTATTTACACTTGTTAATGCCTCAAGCTTTCCTGTTGGCACATCTAATAGATATAGCTCCCCTGGATCAGTCGGCTTGCTAATAGCAACTACTGCCCGATTTAAAGCACCGCCTGTTGTTAGACCATATACATGCTGGCTTTCCAACAATGCTGGATACATTTCTCCTTTTAGGGAGCCATAATAGACAGCTGTATTTCCATGATCAGACGCTAAGAAATAGAAGCTCTCATTGTCCTCCGTCCAAAGAATCCCCGGCGTAACAGCACCTTGCTGGAAATCACCAATGGCAAAGTCCCCAATTAATAAATCAGATTCTGCTGTTAAGCAATTTAGCTCCTTTTGCACGGTATCGTAAACCCAAACTTTGCTAAGGGTCGCATTTTCAAACTCTCTTTCATGACCAATGAGACCGATGTATCTTCCATTTGGAGACCAGGTCACACTGCCGAAATAGCCAGAACCTGTTGTAATTTTTTCGAGCTTCTTCGTCTCTAGCTCGAGCAAAAATACGTCACTCACAAAGGAGAAATCCAAATTTTCGCTTAAATCTGCCGAAACCGCTAAATGCTTGCCATCCGGTGACCAGCCTTGAAGATGGTAATCAACCTTTCCCTCTGTAATTAAATTAGTTTCACCTGTTTCTAGGTCAACAATGGCAATTTGACTGTACTTTCCATCCCAGAAGCCTGAAGCATCTGATTTGTACTTCATTTTATCAACTTCAAGAGGAACTAGCTTTTTCTCCTCTTTCTTATCCTTTGTTTCGATTGCTTCGTCTTCCGCAAGCGATACATTAAAAGCAATTTTCTTCCCATCTGGTGACCAAACAGGATTAGATGCCCCATTTGTACAGGTCGTCACCTGCTTCGCTTCCCCACCACTCGCTTTCATGACAAAGATTTGATTTTTCCCGCTTCGATTCGATACGAATGCAAGCTCGTCCTGAGCTGGAGACCAGCGTGGCGAGTGATTGCGATGCTCTCCATAGGTCCATTGCTGAGGGGTGTTTTTATCTTCTACATTTATGTAAAAAAGATTGGAAACATACTCATCCTTTTCTTCTGATATATGTGTTTGCACATAAACTAAATCTCTTCCATTGCTGCTTAGCCGAGGGTCTGCTACTGATTTTAGTTGATATAAATCCTCCGCTTTTAGGTTTCTCTTCGTCATATATATCCTCCTTCATTTTAGCCTTTTGATTATTTCGATACTTGAAATAATTTCTCCTGCCTTTTTAATAAAATTTTTTATTAATGAAGCATAATTACTTGTCAAATACATATAATTTTAATAAAATAAATACGAACGTTTGTTCCTTTTTTAAACTATATTATTGTTCAATGCTGATATAGCCTTCTGTGTATGCTGTGAATGAGTTTTATTCGGTACGAATAACGTAAATGAACCCATACACAGAAGGCGGTATTATGCTCCACACTTAAATAGAATCAAATTTTAAAGGAGAATGGTTATGACAAGAATCCCTGAGGAAGATCGAGATGTCATTGAGAAGGCGATCTATTTGCCAATGGTCCTCACTATTCTTAGTAGAGATTTAACTGTTTTTAATCAAAGTCCCTTTAAACTTAAGGACCCTTATGTCAACCTTGTTGAAGAAGCTATGAAAACCATTCAAGCGGAATTATCGCAGGTCAAGCAATATATGAGAAAAAATCATCTTAAGGTGTTTGAATTGAAGCGGGACGAAGCATTTACCATGTACACATTTCTCTATAAAGGCTATGAGGAGCACCATAGCTATTTCAATCCAAGGATACGCAATAAAGTACAGGAACTAATGGGATTTTACTTAAACCGAATGAACAATCCTTCACCTATCGATGTCAAAGAATCGTCTTAGAATTCTGGCGGACCCATTACTAGTAATATTTCTGTTGATTTTCAGCTGACAGCTGTATCCCAGCTTCACTTGTGTAAATAGAATTAGAATGTTCTACACTTGTCATCTTTGATAATTTGGTTTTGAGCATCATGGTGCGGACTAACTGATTTTTGAAGGAACTTGGTGAAATGGGGATCGGGATGAGTTGATTATTGCTGAACTCTACAATTGTCATACAATTAAGTTCACCCTTTTTATAATCGATAACATGGTCATACGCTATCCAAATGCAGTGGGGATTTTCAGGAGATGTCGTTGGGAAAAGATAGATAAGCGGGGAAATCGCAATAGGGACTTTATGAACGGTCCCGATAAATCTTCTGGCCGCCATTTTCCTTCCTTCATATGTACTTCCATTGTTCATGCAGCTTTCTTTCACAATATCCATCGGCTTAAATGGGGAAATTGCTCCTTTACCTAAATCAAAAATTTTTGAGAAAATCCTGTTTCCATATAAAATTGGTAACACAGCAACTGTAGAAGCATTAATTTTATATTCCTTAATTAACTTTCCTCCATTGTCCATTTTTTCAGCTCCTTTTCAATTAAATAACTACGTTTATTATTATTCACAGAGGTGAACTACCCCCCACTTAGTTAACCTTACGGTCTACTTGAAGTGGGGGCTTCTCGACTTATCGTTGCTTTTACTAGCCAACGAAAACTGACCGAGCTAACCCTCTTGTTCCAAGAGTTTTTGTTGCTTATGATAACGCTAATAGGCGTATACCTTCATTTTTGATATTGATTGCTGAATTATAGTCGCGTTCTGCAACATAGCCGCATGAACAATCGTAGGTGCGATCAGATAGTTTCATAGGTTTTTCTGCACCACAACAAGAACACTTCTTAGTAGAAGGAAACCATTTATCAATTTTCACAAGCTGTTTCCCTTGTTCTTTTAGCTTGTACGATAAGAATGTAGTGAACATGCCCCAACCATTGTCGTGAACGCTTTTACCAAAGTGAAGGGCTTGAGACATTCCTTTCATGTCCAAGTCCTCAATTACGACTGCATCGAAATTAGAAGCTAATTCTTTTGACTTATGGTGAAGGAAATTCATACGTTGGTTCGCCACTTTCTCATGTAACTTAGCCACTACTAGTCGTTGCCTGTTCCAACGTGCAGAACCTTTCTTGCGTTTCGATAGAATACGCCCAGCTTTTGCTAATTTTTCTGACATGACACGATAGTAACGAGGTTTTGCTTTACGGTTTTTGAACTTTGGAAATTCAGCATTTCCCTCAAAGAAGTTCTTATAAGCAGTTTGAAGGTTGATTTGTGCGTTCGCTAAGGCTAGTGAATCTACTTCCTTTAGGAATGGAAATTCACCTTTATATTTTGCAGGAGTCGGAAACTTTTGTTTTTTAAGTATTTCTTTATCGTCTTTGAATTTTTCATAAATTTCCTTGCGTTCCGCTAACATCTTATTGTAGACAAAGCGAACACAACCAAATGTCTTAGCTAATAATACGGATTGTTCTTTGTTTGGTAACAATCGAAATTTGAAAGCTTTGTTTTGTTTGGTCATATCAAATCACCTCATTTTTGACCTTGATTTTCAATATATTTTTTGATGCTATCTATTGGAGCACCGCCTGTTGTAAGTAGGCAGAAACTTCTTGACCAAAACATTTCTTTCCAAATTTTTTTCTGATATGCGGAAAGTCTCTCTTGATCAATCGAGAACTTGCACTCTTATAGGCATTGATGAACTTGGATAATTCATCTCCCACCTACTCATTAATGCTATTCGCACCTTCACATTCCTTGAGGATGGAAGACTTCTTTCGGAAAGCCGTTAAAATCATCATATCAATTAATATTCCATTTTTGCTATAATTTGTAATTTATTCGAAAAATAGTCATAATTTCAAGACCTGAGAACTATTTTCTAAATTTTATAAAAATTCTGTTGATTGTTCATTAAAAATCCAATATAATATCAAAAAGGCATCAGAGGTGATTTCGATGAAAGAAAACTCTTATACAGAATTAATGAAATCCGGTGCAATGAATCGCAAAAGAGCAAAGGAAGCCTATGTGTTAAATTTATACATCGATATGATATTATCAGAGGCATTATTAAAGTCTGAAAAGGAAAAGCTCTTAAAACGAATTGATAAAGCCATTGATGAACAAGATGAAGGATCTTTTCTAAAGCTTTCAAGGAGCTATAGGGAGCTCAACAAAAAATTTGGAACTTAGTTTCAGCTATTATCCTACTTTATACCCCCAAAAAATTTGAATCCCCGTCATTGTGACGGGGATATTTCATTGCTTTTGACTTCTTGTCTTTAGTTCATATTCCTCAATCGTAGAAATGCGCTCTAGCATTGTTGGGTGTCCATAGCGAAAAATTTTTACTAATAAAGGAGGGTTCACCTGGCTCAATCCAGCCCTGCTTAATTCTTGAAAAGTAGTAATCCCAGCCTCCGTATTTTTTGTCATTTCAATCGCATAATGGTCTGCCCTTGATTCCTGGTATCGCGAAACAAAGTTCGAGATTGGACTCGATGCAAACATTAACATCGAGAGAATCATTAGGAACAGAGGAAAGGAACGAATATCATTGACGGCAGGGATTTTTAAAGCCTCTCCCCATTTATTCACAATCCATTCCATCAAACGTGCGGTGATATAAAGTCCAACAAGGGAAAGCAGCAAATATCCGGCAATTCCAATATAGAGATGCTTCTCAACGTAATGAGCCATTTCATGTGCCATGATAAAAAGAATCTGATCGTCACTTAGCCGATTTAAAGTCGTATCCCAAAGAACAATCCGAGAGTTCGAACCAATACCAGTCACATAGGCATTTAAGGAATTGGTCTTTTCCGCCATATTGACTTCAAATACATGCTCGGCAGGGATATTCGCCTTGCTGGCTAGTTCTAAAATTTTCGCTTCCAGCTGCTTGTCCTTCAACGGATAAAAGTCATTATAAAGCGGGTCGATGACGACGGGCTGCAAGAACATAATAAATAATGTAAAAGGTACAGACAGGCCCCATGCATACAGCCACCATCTTTTTTTACTCTTTTTCATCAACCAATAGACCACTGTCACAATAATGAACATCGTCCCAAAGCTCAGCCAGAAATCAATTAATTCATCCTTCATCCACGAAGGAAAGGATTGCGTCGAAATATTGTAGGATTTTGATAACGAATAGCTAATATAGCTAAGTGGAAAGGTGGCCACAAAAGCAAAAAAAGATAGCCAAATCGTATAAATGGCCGTTTGAACCATTTTATATTTGGAGGATTGTCCGGCCCATTTTTTGAAAGCATTAGATAACCCAGTGATCAGTATGATCAAATAAAACAGCCACTCGAACGGCGTGCTCAAGAAAAATAATAAGTTCCTGATTTTCGAATATTCTTCACTAAGCATGAGCTCACGGGCATTCAGGAATGTAGCTGGATCAGCCTGCGTTCCTTCATACTCAAAGGGTAGGCTTGTATTTGAAAAATAAAACAAGTACCAGTAAAAGAATAACGCATAGAGAAAATATGCAATCATTCCGTATAAACCAATTTTTCTAGCCATTCCACTCCCCCTCGTATTATGTACAACCTATCTAATATCATTTTAGTTATAAAAAAAATAATTAGAACCATTATTAGCATTCCAAAAAATAATTAGCTGATTCCTAATCGAAATCAGCTAAAAAATAAAAGAATATAGGGATAATACAGCTATGGAACCTAAGACGACAACAATCACGTTCGCACCGAGATAAGCGATGAGAAAAGCAGCAGCGGCTCCGAGAACTCCATACCAAATATCCTCCTGGATAAAAAAGATACCTGGGAAAATAAGTGCTCCTAATGTGGCATAGGGAACATTTTTTAATATTCCCTGCAAAAACTCAGGCAGCTCCTTGCCGCGGAATAGAACAAAGGGGAGCATTCGTGGGATATAGGTGACAACCCCCATTCCAATAATCATCCAAACCATTTCACTTGTCATGCATATTCCCCCTCCTATTACCCTTTATCAACTCAATAAGCTCAACGATAACGGCTGAAAGCAAAGTTGCGATGACGATGGCCCAGCCGGTAGATAAAACATTTGTCAGCGTAAATATGGTGTTAAAAACGGCTGCTAAAGAAGCTAAAAATACTACCTTTAACCCTTTTTTCATTGAAGGCACTAACAGGCCAACAAACATTGCATACAAGGCAACGGACATGCTTTCTTGAAGGGTTTGCGGCAGGCTGGCACCCACGACATAACCAATTCCAGAGAAGACACCCCAGCTTAAATAAGCGATTAGGTTGAGGCCAAACATATAGCCAGCTGAAACCGTTCCTTCCTTTACTGCGGCAACGGAAAAGGTCTCGTCTGTAATTCCGAATGCATAAGCAGCCTTTGTCAGTGAATGATCCGGTTCACTTTTTTCATTTAGGGAAGCAGACATGAGAAAATGACGAATGTTGACGATAAAGGTTGTTAGGACAATTTCAAATGCTCCTGTTCCTAAGGTTAATAGACTTAAAGAAATATATTGGGCGGCACCAGCATACACGACCAAGCTCATTAGGAGTGTTTCCCCAATGGATAACCCAGTTGTTTTCGCGAGCAAACCAAATGTCAGTGCAACAGGAAAATAACCTATTGCAATGCTAACACCTGCTTGAGAGCCGCGTCTAAATTCCGTTCCTGATTTATGTAATGCAATATCCGGCATACATTCTCCCTCCAAATTTCTTCTATGTATAATATTTTTGTGATGAAGCGACTATTGCTTGACTCACGGGTACGATTCTAATGATTTGGTTCCCAGTCGGCGACTTTTTCTTGCCTCACGGGCATCCAACCATCAATAAGGTGCTGCAGACCTAAGCCTAGCAGCACCCTTCAACGTTTTATCAAATTATTATTCTTAATAATAACAATATTTAGGAAAAGATCCAAGTTTATTATATCAAAACCGCTCGGTCGCTCGCCATTTTCTCTCCACGAATGCGCTGGAATTCCTCGAGGAGCTTTTCAACGGTGAGCTGTTTTTTCTCTTCCTCATTCGCTTCAAAAATAATTTGACCTTTGTCCATCATAATCAATCGATTACCAAGCTCCAAAGCCTGCTGCATATTATGCGTGACCATTAAAGTTGTTAGTTGATATTCCTCGACAATTTGCTTCGTCAAGCGGGTGATGAGCTCTGCTCTTGATGGATCCAGTGCTGCTGTGTGCTCATCCAAAAGTAAAATTTTTGGCTCAGTAAAGGTTGCCATCAAAAGGGACAAGGCCTGGCGTTCCCCTCCAGATAGAAGTCCGACCTTTGCCTGCAAGCGATTCTCAAGACCTAAGTGTAGAATCTCGAGCTTTTCCTTAAAAAATTCCCTTTTCTTTTTCGAAACTCCGAGCCTAAGACCGCGGGCTCTCGTTCTTGCATAGGCAAGAGCTAAGTTCTCCTCAATGGTCATCGATGGGGCCGTTCCAGCCATCGGATCCTGGAAGACACGACCAATCAGCCTTGAACGCTTATGCTCTTTTACATTGGTAACATCAGATCCATCAATCTTAACCTCACCTACATCAGGCACGAGCTTTCCAGAAATCATGTTCATCAATGTGGATTTCCCCGCCCCATTACTTCCGATAACGGTCACGAAGTCTCCTGGCTCAAGCACTAAATTTACATGATCTAATGCTATTTTTTCATCGGGTGTCCCCTCATTAAAAACCTTATAAATCTGTCTTAATTGCAGCAAGGCTCTCACCACTCTTCTCTTTTGCTTTTGTACTGGATGCCAGCAACCGTCTTCGCCTCTTTTGCTTTTCCTTTTGAAAATCGATCGCCTTTGGGATCACTAATGCGCAGACAACAATAAAGGCCGTAATCAGCTTCATATCGCCCGTTTCCAAAAACTTTACCCGCAGGGCTAATGAAACGATAATTCTGTATAAAATCGCTCCACCGATGACCGCTAATGTCGCTCGGACGATATTTTTTGCACCGAAGACCGCTTCCCCGATAATAACAGAAGCAAGACCAATGACGATCATTCCGATTCCCATACCAACATCACTGAAGCCGCTATACTGGCCAATCAAAGCACCAGATAATGCAACTAACGCATTCGAAATACCAAGTCCCAATACCTTCAAAGTATCTGTGTTGGCTGAAAAGCTGCGAATCATCGTTTCGTTATCACCGGTTGCTCGGATCGCTAAACCAATATCTGTTTTTAAGAAACGATCAATAAGGACTTTAATGATTAATGCGAGTAAGATCATGATGATAAGAATCGCCCAAGTTTTTGGAATATAATTAGAAAGACCGATGGAAGAGAACAGAGACGCAATCCCGTCATCAATGCCTAATCCCTTCCAGAACTCTGTGATTTGTGAAATAAGTGTTTCTTCATTTAACAGTGAAAGATTGGATTTGCCCATGATTCGAAGATTGATAGAATACAAGGCAATCATCATTAAGATCCCCGAAAGTAGAGGATTTATTTTTCCCTTTGTATGAAGCAGCCCTGTGATGCAGCCAGCTAGGAATCCCGCAAATAGAGCAGCAATCGTTGCGATAATAGGACTGGTTCCTCCGATGATCAGAACTGCCGCAACGGCTGCTCCCGTAACGAAGCTCCCATCCACCGTTAAATCAGGAAAATCTAATATGCGAAATGACAAGTATACTCCGAGAGCCATTAGTGCATACATCGCACCGGCTTCCACGGAACCAAAGATAGCAGTAAACATAAAATCTTCCTTTCTTAAAAAACTCAGTGGAGAAATAGCTTAAGGGCTATCTACTTCAGGTAGTAGAAGCCCTTAAAAACCTTACTCTAAAAACTCAGCGATATCATTCCATTCTTCCTTCAGTTCCACGTTCATCTCGGCTGCCGCTTTTTTGTTGATAACAAGCTTAACCTCACTTGGATATTTTGAAGGAATCTCCGATGGTTTCTTCTCTCCCTTTAGGATTTGAATAGCCATTTGACCTGCTTCATAACCAATGGCATCATAGGATATTCCAAAAGCTGCAAAGGCTCCCTTTTCAACTGAATCGGTTTCCCCTGCAAAAAGCGGGATGTCATTTTCATTTGCGACCCCAATAACTGTATCGAGAGCGGACACTACTGTGTTATCGGTAATAATATAGAAGACGTCAACCTCTCCAATGAGAGACTCAGCTGCCTGCTTTACATCTGCTGTTGTGGAAACAGAACGCTCTACTAGCTCTACATCCTTTCCTTTTAACGCTTCCTTAATTTGGTCCACCTGTACAGTTGAGTTTTGTTCTCCTGTGTTATAGATCGTACCGATCTTCTTTGCCCCAAAATCCTTCACGATGAAGTCCACTGTCTTAGCAATCGCATCAGGGAACATATCGCTTGTCCCCGTTACATTTCCGCCTGGTGCTTCAAAGGAATCAATGAGTTTGGCCCCAACTGGATCCGTTACTGAAGTGAAAATAATTGGAATATCAGTCGTTGCATTTAAAGCACTTTGCGCACTTGGAGTAGCGTTCGCAAAGATAAGATCGACTTTGTCACCAACAAAATTATTCGCGATCGTTTGTGCATTATTTAAATCGTTCTGAGCGTTTTGCTCATCAAACTCAATTTTTAATCCTGATTCCTCTAGTGCCTTCTTAAAACCTGCGGTTGCTGCATCAAGAGAAGGGTGTTCGACAATTTGCGTAACCCCAACCTTATATGTCTTTTCAGCTTCTCCCCCACGAGAAGAGCCTGAACCCGTCCCTTCTGTTTTTTCTTTTCCACCACAGCCACTAAGTAGAAGGGCACCCATTAACCCAACCGTAGCCACTACTTTCAATTTTTTTAACATAATGCTCCCCCTCATTTATCCTTTCGCTTCTCTACTTTTACGCTTTTATGCACTAAATAATATTTAACTAGAATTATATAATTATCTTCCTTATTATTTCAAGTGTTTTTGCACAAGATTATTAATTTTTTGAAAATAATTATAATAACTACTTTAGGGGGTGATATCATGCCAGAAAACGACCATATCAAAGCGCAAATGAAGGATGTAGAGAAGATAGCCTTGAGTTATCACCAAAATGGTTTGAACGGCGCACAAGCTGTCCTCCAGGCATTAATGGACAGTGAGGTTATTGAAAATATGCCAGAACTAATCAAAATGACATCAGCTTGGAAGGGTGGGATTGCGGGAGGCACATGCTCAGCCTATGCAGCAGCTACTTTGGCACTCGGGTTAGAGCAAAACGATCGCGAAAAAAAGCTAAAAGCATTTGATCAATGGTTCAAGGAAAACTTTGGTGCCATTTCTTGTCCTGCAATTACTGCACAGGTAGGAGGACGCCCTTCCCCATCACAAAAATCCTTCTGTGATAAATTATCTGCTAAAACAGCAGGATACATATTTCAACTAACAAATTCAAACAAACAAAAGGAGAAATGAACGAATGTTTAAGAAATATAACTTGTTTGCCATCATTGCCGTTTTAGTTGCTTTATTGTTAACTGCTTGCAGTGGTAACAATGACACCTCATCTGAACCAAAGGAAAAGGAAAAGGAAAAGAAAAAAGAGGATGAACCACAGGTAGAAATCATCGTATCAGCCGCAGCAAGCCTTACAGATGTTGCCGAAGAAATTAAGGCAAAATTCAACGAAAAAAATCCTAATATCACGGTTACTTATAACTTTGGAAGCTCAGGAAAGCTGTCCCAGCAAATCCAGCAAGGTGCACCAGCCGATATTTTTCTATCAGCAAGTAAGAAGGATATGGATTTTCTAGCAGAGAACAAATTGATTGTTGAAGATTCACGCTTTGATTTTGCTGGCAATGAGCTTGTTGTGATCACAGAAAAATCTAAGGAGCTTGAACTAGCCAAGCTTGAGGATATTGCCACACTTGACGTTAAAAATATTGTGATGGGCGATACAGAAGCTACACCACTTGGACGCTATGGGAAAGAGGCTTTGCAAACGCTTGGTGTTTGGGACAAGATTGAAAGCAAAATGGTTTATATGAGTGATGTGAACCAAGTATTAACACATGTGGAAACACAAAATGCGGAAATCGGTATCGTATTTAATACAGATGCCCAAAGAGCAGAAAATGTAAAAATCCTAACAAAAATCGATAAGAGCTTACATGCACCTGTTATCTATCCAGCTGCTGCCATCAATACTTCCAAAGCACAAGAAGCTGCACAGCTTTATTTAGATTTCCTAGGCAGTGACGAAGGTAAAAGCATTCTAGAAGCCAAGGGATTTTTAGTCAATTAAGAAAGCCTCCGAATGAATAGGTGGGAGAATGATTAACGAGAACCTGTCTCCATTATTTTTATCATTAAAGATCGCCGGGTTAAGTATCATTTTTGTTTTCATAACAGGAGTATTTCTTGCCCGTTTTCTTTCTCGTCGTGAGTTTTTTGGAAAAAATGTCATTGAAGCGCTCTTTTTGCTTCCACTTGTTCTACCACCAACCGTCGTTGGCTTTGGTTTGCTCTTAATATTTGGGAAGAACGGATTTATTGGGCAATGGCTCCTTAAATATGACATTCAATTGATTTTTGATTGGAAGGGAGCTGTGATCGCCTCTATCATTGTTTCCTTTCCCCTAATGTACCAAAGTGCCTCAGGTGCTTTTAAAACGATCGACGAACGATTGGAAAATGCTGCACTAACAATGGGAGCATCCAAATGGCGTGTCTTTCTAACCGTTACACTGCCATTGGTTTGGCCTGGGCTACTTTCGGGACTTGTATTAGCCTTTGCAAGAGCACTCGGAGAGTTTGGCGCCACATTAATGCTCGCAGGCTACATTCCAGGAAGAACGGATACGATTCCATTGGTGATTTATTTTGCGGTTGAAAATGGAGAAATGGAAAAGGCCTACTTCTGGGTTGCCATTATCGTTGCACTGGGCTTTAGTACGATTATGTGGTTGAATTGGTGGACGAAGCACAATGTTAGAAGGTTTGAATATGAGGAAAAAAAGTAGCTTAGGAGATTTGGTATGTTATCCGTAACAATTCATAAAAGACTACAGCATTTCGATCTAGATGTACAGTTCTCAGTAAAAGATGAGATTGTTGTGTTATTCGGGCCCTCTGGCTCAGGTAAAACAACCATACTGAACAATATTGCAGGGCTTAGTCATCCTGATAATGGACATATCGAACTGAATAAACGGATATTCTTCATGAAAAAGCAAAAGCCACTGCCTGTGCAAAAAAGAAGAGTTGGTTATTTATTTCAGGACTATGCCCTCTTCCCTCATATGACCGTGGAGAAAAACATTTACTATGGCGTCGGTAAAAAGCATAGTGCTGATCATTCTGAAACGATACGCTCTATAATAGAAGAACTTGGAATTGAGCATTTGCTTTCGAAGTATCCAAAGCAAATTTCCGGCGGGGAAAAGCAGCGAGTGGCACTAACCCGTGCCCTTGCTACAAAGCCTCAGCTTCTCCTGCTTGATGAGCCCTTCTCCGCTTTGGATCAGGCAACAAGATTGCAATGCCATGAACAGCTTCTGTCCTTGCATAGCAAATGGAATATTCCCATTATCCTTGTGACTCATAATCTTGAAGAGGCGCAAAAGCTAGGGGACCGAATACTCTTTATCGAAAGAGGAAAATTCATTGATTCAATGGAACAAACCGGATAATGGAAGAAAGCAGGCCATGTTGTTGGCCTGCTTTCTATATAAAAATGAACCACCGATTTAAAAGCTATACAGTTAATTCTTCACAACCTGCTCCTTCAATGCTCTTCTCAGGATTTTTCCCGTTGTGTTTTTAGGCAGTTCCTCTAAGAACTCTACCGAACAAGGAACCTTGTACTTAGCTAAATGCTCTCGGCAATAGGCAATGACCGCTTCCTCCGTCAAACTTGGATTCTTGCTGACAATATAGGCTCTAACCGCCTCGCCTTGGTTTGGATCTGGAACACCGACGACCGCAACCTCCACGACGTCAGGATGATTATAAAGCACTTCCTCCACTTCACGTGGATAGACATTATACCCACCGACAATGACTAAGTCCTTTTTGCGGTCCACGATATAAAAATAGCCATCCTCATCCATCTTTGCCATATCACCTGTATATAACCAACCATCGCGAATCGTTGCAGCTGTCTCTTCAGGCATTTTATAATAGCCCTTCATCACATTCGGCCCACGAACAATTAATTCACCTGATTCCCCAACTGGCACCTCTTCCCCAAGCTCATTGACAACCTTATTCTCAACATGAATAATGGATGGTCCAATGGAACCAGGCTTCCGCGGACGATCAAGTGGGTTGAAGCATGTCACAGGAGAAGCCTCCGATAATCCATAGCCCTCTGAAATCATGACATTAAATTTTTCCTCAAAGCTCTTTAATAGAGCGACAGGCATGGCAGCCCCACCAGAAATACATAGTCTTAAAGACTTCAAGTCTTGTGGATCGCCATCTGGATATTGATAGAGGAAATTATACATCGTAGGTACGCCTGCAAAAATCGTAGGCTGATATTTTTTTGCTAATCGGAAAATTTCCTTTGGACTAAATTTCGGATCAATTAGAATCGTTGCTCCCTTTAGGAGTGGCGCATTCAACGAAACCGTCAAACAAAAGACGTGGAACATCGGCAAAGTTGTAATGACACGGTCATCCTCATTCATTCGTAGATAAGTCCCTACATCCCTCGCATTGGAATAGAGATTTTTATGGGTTAACATCGCACCCTTTGGCTTGCCCGTAGTTCCTGAGGTATAAAGAATAATTGCGACATCTTCCTCATCTAATTCAGGGCCCGCAAAGCTTATATCTCCTGAAGCCACTACGTCCGTAAACGATTTTAGCTTCGGATAAATAGATAATTGGCTGACATCCACATTTGCCTCTTTTCCTTGAGGTGTTTCACATATGATATAGTTCTCAACCATAGGAAGGGCATGCTGCATTTTCTCAGCTAGTGGCACCAACAAATCAAGTGAAATAATCGTCTTAACATCCCCATTGTGTAATATGTAGCCAATTTCATCTGGTGTATAGATGGGATTAATCGGGATAACGGTTGCCCCTAATCGCAATGCCCCATACATCCCAATCACGAAAAACGGTGAGTTTCCTAAAAGCATGGCGACATGATCCCCTTTTTTGACGCCTAGCTTCTCCAGTCCTGATGCAAATTTCGTAATTGCTCCATCCAGCTCAGCATACGAACTTGCTTGATCCATAAAGTAATAGGCTGGTTTTTCTGGAATTCTTTTTGCAGTTTCATGTAACTGTGAAGATAAATTCATCGACTCCATCCCCTTTAGATTTGTGAAGTCTTTTCCCGCAAAATACGGTGGAGTATCTCTTTATGGTGTCGAAACATTATACCTTGCGAAAATGTTCACAAAGTTTTAATAATTTTCTAGATATATTATATTGAAAAAGGGATAGAGTTACAAGGGAAAACGCATACAAAAATGAATTTTTAAAAAATTAAATTTCGATATAATTTTTTGTCGCTATCTAAGTTGTTTTTATCGAGTTTACATAAAGACTTCATTTTTTCACAAAAGAAAAAACGCCCGAAGGCGCCTTTAGTATAGTAGCTGTGCAAAATCCTCTTTTGTTATATTCCCAAAATAATGTTGGATGTCGATATCTTCTAGTACACGGTCAATCTCTGACTTCTCATATCGGAGGCCGACTAGCTTTTTCTCAATATCAGACACATCCCCAACACCGAAGAAGTCCCCAAAGATTTTGCAATTTTCGATGATGCCTTTGTTCACCTCTAAGCGTACATCAATACTCCCCACTGGGAACCTGTGAGAGTGCTGCAAGTTAAATTTCGGCGACTTCCCATAATTCCAATCCCAATTTTGATAACGCTCCTTTGAGAGCTCATGAATCTTCTGCCAATCTTCATCGGTTAGAACATATTCCTCAATTTTGTCCTTCCCACCAAATATGTTTTCTAAAAGTAGGGAACGAAAGTCCTCCATAGAAATTTTTTCATCTAGAAATTCCGATATATTCGCAACTCGGCTTCGAATGGATTTAATTCCTTTTGATTCGATTTTATCCTTTTTTACCTTAAGAGCTGAGACGACATTGTCAATTTCGGAATCAAGCATCAGCGTTCCATGACTAAACATTCTTCCTCTTGTGGAAAATTGGGCATTGCCGGAGATTTTTCGTCCTTCTACAACGAGGTCATTTCGCCCACTTAGCTCTGCATTGACTCCTAGCTTTCTTAAAGCCTCCACAACAGGTTCTGTGAACTTCCTGAAATTATGGAAGGACTCTCCGTCATCCTTCGTAATAAAGCTAAAATTCAAATTTCCTAAATCATGATAGACAGCGCCGCCGCCAGAGAGCCTGCGGACAACCTTAATGTCATGAGCCTCTACATATTCCGTATTGATTTCCTCAATCGTATTTTGATTCTTTCCGATAATAATCGAAGGCGCATTTATGTAAAATAACAAATACGTTTCATTGATGTTCAAATTTTTTAAGGCATACTCCTCAATTGCCAAATTGATTCGTGGATCCGTAATGCCTCTATTGTCGATAAATAACATTCAAGCAACTCCTTACCATTCAATTATTTTCCCATATTCCGCAAGTTCAAGAGAGCCATCGTAAACCTCCGCTGTTTCCGTAATCAAGTTCTTAAGCTCTCCAAAATGCGGTAGATGGGTAAGTACAACTTGTTTCACCTTTGCAGCCTGTGCCAGCCTCCCAACATCTGTACTATTCATATGACCTGCGCTTTTGCCATCCTGGTCACGATAGAAATTACATTCTGAGAGAAGCAAATCAGCATGCATGGTAAATGGAATGAACTCATCCTTATAAGAGGTATCCCCCGTATAAACGAGTGATTTGCCATCCGCTTCAATTCTCATTGCAAAGCAGGGTGCAGGATGATCAGTCCTTAAAAATTGTACCGTAAATGGACCAACCGATAAAGTTTTTTGCGGATCATAGGCAACACCTTCTGTAACACCCTTATGGGTTAGTTTGGCAAATTCAGCTTCGTCTAACGTATGGCCATAGATCGGTAAGGACTCCATACTCTTCCCAAGAAAACCTTGAATCAATCGGGCATGCTGCAGGACACCGATATCTGCAATATGATCGGCATGATAATGGGAGATGATCACCGCATCAAGATCCTCGGGAGGTAATAAATTTTGCATCTTTGATAGTATCCCGCTCCCACAATCAATCAATAATTTGAACCCATTTTCCTCTAACAGGTAGCCAGCACTTGCTTCATTTGCCTTCGGATAGCCTCCCCAATAGCCAATAATCGTTAATTTCATCCTTTCTCCTCCTTCTGTACTTATCAATTTTGATGGTTCTCTGTTAATTATAAATCTTTTTTCAAAAAAATTAAAAAACAGCGTTGACAATTCTTCATCTGTTATAATACAATATGATTAATCTTAGAACTGTTTGAAACACCTAATACACAAGGAGGCCCTTAAGATGATTCAGAACATCGTTGAATTTTTTAGGAATTTACCAGCAAAAGTGTGCAGTGAGTGTGGAGGCACAATCGATGAACAGCATGAATGCTACAGCAATAAGTGTGATCAATGCCAAGGTGTTACAAGTCTATAGGTTACCTATTTTTGTAGTTTAATATTTCCATGTTTTACTGGTACATGATGCACCTGCATTTTGTTCCATAATCCCTTCCAATTTTGAAAACCCGTTGTCATATGACAACGGGTCCTTTTTTTTCCAAACTATTTAGTGCCAATCTACATGCCGCCTTATACAGGTACGTTCATTAAGGTATTCGTACCGAATAAAACCCATTCACGCACAAGTATAAGGCTAAAACCAATAAATTTATTAATCTTGTACAAGTGTCTTAAATTGACGTTTATGCATTAATTTAAAGTATCCGAGACTACCAATCATGAAGATAGCCATGAATCCTATTAGGATAAATAGATTATGCCACATGACTGAATAATCCCCACTCGAGATCACTGCCTTGAATCCTTGAACCGTATAGGTCATTGGTAAAAAGGCATTGAAATGCTGTAAAAAGCCTGGAATCACTTCTAGTGGGAATGTACCCGCACTTGTTGTTAATTGGAAAATCAATATTAGGATCGCAATGAAACGTCCAGGATCTCCGAATGCTGTTACAAAGAATTGAATTAAAGCAACAAATGTAATGCTTGTTGCAATTACAAACAATAGGAACAATGGAATATTTTTTACCTCTAAACCTAGTCCTAGTATTAGTACAGCTGCTGCAATTAAGCCTTGAACAATTCCAATTGCAGAAAGTATCGTAAATTTGCTTGTAAACCAGTTCCATGCATTTCTTGGGATCGCTGCAGGCTCTTTTAATGGGAAGACAATGGATAAAAGAAGTGCTCCAACAAATAATCCAAGTGAGATGAAGTATGGTGCAAATCCTGTACCGTAGTTAGGTACTTCATTGATTTTTTCATTCTTTACTTTTACGGGACTCGCCATCATATTAAATGTTTTATCATCAGCGTGTACAGAAGTTGCTTCATCCGCGCCTTCTGACAGCTTGTCGGCTAATTCCTTACTGCCGTCGGAAACCTCTTTCGTCCCGTCAGCAATCTTCTTCGCACCTTCCTCTAACTGACCAGCGCCACTTGTTATTTTATCCGTTCCATCAGCCAGCTGATTTAGTCCTCCAGATAATGTTCCAGCACCAGTAACAAGCTTATTCGCACCATTTTGTGCTTCGGCGAACTTCTGGTCGTAAGTCTTCATTCCAGCTTGAAAATCTTTAACCCCTTTGGCAAGCTTTCCTGCTCCTGCCTCAAGTTCTGGTGTACGAGTAGCTAATTGTCCAATACCAGCTGCCAGCTGTTCTTGACCTTTATTAAGCTGCTCTGCACCACCATGTAATTTATTGGCGCCATTTGATAGTTCGACAGATGATTTAGATAATTGATCGAGACTTGCAAACAATGTTAGAACTTCTTTTTGTTTTTCAGGTGGCATTTGTGCAATGACATCATTCATACTATTTTTAAATTGGGTCATTCCAGCATTGACACTTTGCATCCCTTGCTGAAATTGCGCCAAATTTTCCGAGAGGCTCTTCGCCCCGGCTTCAACACTTGCTGCCCCATTCTTCAATGCTGGCATATTTCCATTTATTTGGTCAATCCCAGCCTTAGCAGCTGAAACCCCATCTGCCAGTCCTTGACTTCCTGCGGCAAGATCACCTGTTAACGATGTTAGTGTTGAATGGCCTTTTCCTAATTCAGCTAACCCTTGATTAAGAGTATTAAGTCCAGAGGCCAATTCCTTTGAACCATTATTTGCTGTATACATTCCCTCTTTAAACTCGATGGATTTGCTTGCAAGTTCTGCTAGCTTCTCATGCAAGGTTGCCGTTCCATCCTTTAACTCATTCGAACCATCGCTGAGCTTACCAGCACCATCACTAGCTTGGCCAATCCCATCAGCCATATCCGTGATTTTTGAGAAAATCGTATCAGCGTAGGTTTCTGTTACCTTCTCAGAAAGAGAAGCTTTGATTTTCTCCATTGCTGTTTCACCAATTTGTGAAGCTAGGAAGTTATAGCTTTCATTCGGCACATAAACTAAGTCTAATTTTTTCGGTTCATCATCCATTAAGGTCGTTGCATTTTCAGAGAAGTTGTCAGGAATTTCAACAAGCAAATAATAATCCTGATTTTTTAGCCCTTTATATGCATCCTTTTTGGATTTGAAATCAAACTTAAAATTATCACTATCCTTTAGTTTATCGACCAATTCATCCCCTAGTGCAAGATGCTCCCCTTCAAAGCTTGCTCCCTTATCCTCATTTACAATCACAACCGGAAGGTCATCCATATGAGCGTAAGGGTCCCAGAAGGCCCATAGGAACATTCCACTATATAGTACCGGGATAAATAGGAGCGCGATAATCGGTACACGGATTTTCCTATTGGTGAAAATATGTCGTAATTCTTCTTTCAATAGATGCATAAAACGTAACCTCCGAGATGTTTGACCGTTTTGTTCAATTGGTCATGTTTTTCCAAAAGCTAAGGACTACCTACTTAGATAATCCTTCAAAAATGTACTTTTCCAAGAGCTCAGCAATTTCTTCCTTTTCCAATGGCTCATGATTTTTTTCCCAATCAAAAATTAGAGCGATGTAGAGCTTCAACATTACAAAGGATGTGATTTCTGGATCACATGGCTGGATTTCTCCCTTATCAATGGCCACAACAATCTTATCCTTAATATAATTCAAGATGGCCTGCTCTAATTTCACCATAACTTCCATCACAGCCGGTGTTCCCATTTCCTTTTCTTCCTGAAACAGCTTAATCGTGAGCTGGTGCTCCAAACGGAACTCTAGTATTCTATACAGGGCTCGATGCACATTTTCGTAAAAGGAAAAGGATGGATTAATCACTTCTTCTGCAGCTTGCTTCATCTCCTTAATCAAACGATTGATAATCTCATCAAATAGCTCTTCCTTCGTTTTGAAAAAGGTGTAGATCGTCCCTTTGCCCACGTTAGCTATTTTTGCCACCTGCTCCATTGTCGTTGCCTTAAAACCAAATAAGGAAAAGGATTTGGTTGCAGCTTCCACAATGAGCTTCCTTCGATCAACGGCCATATCGTCACCTCTTATGACCAATTGTCCAAATTGGTCATTTAGTACATTGTTTATTATATCCTGTTCTTAAATATTGTCAACCAAAAAACAAAAGGGAAACTGAAATTCTCAGATTCACCTTAGTCAAACTATTTTAAATAATTTAATACCTTTTGGACTGCCGCTTCACCTTGGTCAATACAATCTGGAATTCCTAAGCCCTCAAAGGAGCTTCCCGCAATGAACACTCCCGGTAGTTCTTGATTTACATGGTCTAGAACCTGTGCTAACCGTTCCTTATGTCCGACCGTATACTGTGGCATAGCATTCTTCCATCTTGAAATAACGGCAAATTCTGGCTCCATCGTAATGTTCATCGTCTTGTTCATATCTTCAAGTACAATTTTGATAATTTCATCGTCGGATAGGTCCACTACCGTTTCATCCCCAGCACGGCCAACGAAACAGCGAAGCAGAACCTTATCCTCTGGGCAGGAGTGAGGCCATTTTTTATGCCCCCACGTACAAGCGGTAATCGTATAGTCACTGTTACGAGAAACGACAAATCCCGTCCCATCGATATCCTTTGCAATGGCTTCCCTTGGAAATGCGAGAGCAACGTTTGCCACCGATGTGGATGGAACATCTTCAAATATCTCAAAAAATTCATAATCAGGAAAAATAGCCGGCAATACCTGATGTGATACAGTTGATACGACTGTATCCGCTTGTAGCGTTTCACCACTATTTAAACGGATGTTATAGCCATTTTCTGTTTTCCTTACATATTCAACGCGCTGACCCTTTCGAATGGAATGCGGATCCAGCTTATCCTCAATCGCATCCACAAAAGATTGCAAACCACCCTTTGGGGTAAGAAACATTCCTTTTTTGCTTCCCTTTGCAGCAGGGCTCTTCTTTGGAGCTGGCGTCCCTTTTTTCATCCCGATAACGAGACTGCGATACTTTTGCTCTACCTCATAGAATTGTGGGAACGTCGACATTAAACTCATTTGATCAATATCACCAGCATAGATCCCCGATAATAATGGCTCAATTAAATTTTCTACGACTTCATCTCCTAATCTTCTCCTAAAGAAATGACCTAATGACTGGTCCCGAGCGGCATTCGATCTTGGCAGTACAAAATCGGCTCCTGCTCTCATTTTTCCTGCGAGAGAAAAAAGTCCGGTTGTAATGAATGGACCAATTTGAGTGGGTATCCCCATAATTGAACCACCTGGCATTGGATGGAGCCTTCCTTTTGCAAGGACATATGATTTTCCTGCTGTATTACTCACTAACTGATCCCCAATACCTACTTCTTTGGCGAGCCTAGAAGCACTTTGTTTCCGAGCTATAAATGAATCTGGACCCCTTTCAATCACAAATCCATCACGAACCACTGTTTGGATTTTACCACCAAGACGATGGGTTGCTTCAATTAAGATGACTTCTATTGGAAGCTTCTTCTCCCGTGCTTCTTTCTGTAGATAGAAAGCAGTTGTGAGACCTGTAATACCTCCCCCAAGTATTACAACCCTTTTACTTGTTTCAGACACAGTAAATCGCCTTCTTTACATATCAGATTTAGATCAATTTTGAGATAGCTGAAGCCATGGCATCGATAAATAATGGATCTGTGTTTGGCATAACAGGTCGATAATAGCTTACTCCCAACTCATCTGTAATCACCTTACACTCATAATCATTATCGTATAAAACCTCTAAATGCTCTGCAACAAAGCCAACAGGTGTATAGATGAATGCCTTGTAATGCTTCTCATTATATAATTCTCTCGTTAGATCCTGAACATCAGGTCCAAGCCAGGGCTCTGGTGTATTACCAGCACTTTGCCAGCCTACATAGTAATGACTAATACCTGCACCCGCAGCAATTAAATCAGCAGTTTCTTGTAATTGCTGTGGATATGGGTCTCCAAGCTGTAGAATTTTCTCCGGTAGGCTATGGGCAGAAACGATTAAGGCAGCTTCTTTTTGTTCTTCCTCTGGCATTTGCGCCACCGTTTCTTTTATTTTCTCAACCCAATATTGAATAAACTTAGGCTCCTTATACCAGCTTTCAACTGATTTAATAACAGGGCCCCCCAGCTTTTCAGCTTCTTCTACTGCCCTTCCATTATAGGATTTGATGCTGAAGGTAGAGAAATGAGGTGCTAAAACGATACTAACTGCCTCTTCGATTCCATCGTCATGCATTTGTTTCACAGCATCCTCAATAAATGGCTCAATATGCTTTAAACCGATATACAACTTAAATTCGATCTCATCCTGAATACTGTTTAAATGCTCGACAAGAGCGTGGGCTTGTTTATTGGTAGTCTCAGCAAGTGGTGAGATGCCACCAATTGCTTGATAACGATTCTTTAAATCCTCCAGCATTTCCTCAGATGGCCTACGTCCATGACGAATATGGGTATAATATCGTTCAATATCCTCTTCTTTATAAGGTGTACCATATGCCATAACTAGTAGACCCATTTGTCTTTTTGTCATTTTTTTCATTCACCTCATTTAACGTCTCGTTGCATCTTTCTTAATTTGTTTTGCTTTATTCCAACGCTTTGCCGTATTAGCCGCGAAGCTTCGTTGCAGAATACTCATGTATAAAAGTAGTAAGTCTCTTAAGTGTTTCAGGGTTTACCTGTGGGAACACACCATGACCGAGGTTAAAAATATAGCCAGGACGCTCCATTCCTTGATCAAGAATGGCTTTCGCTCTTTCTTCAATCACTTCCCAAGGTGCAAGCAGGATCGCTGGATCAAGATTCCCTTGAACGGTCTTTGTGATCCCTTTCGCTCTCGCCTCGCTAATTGGCAGACGCCAATCAAGGCCAACAACATCGAGCGGTAAATCATTCCATTCAAGAGCTAGATGACTTGCTCCAACCCCAAACATAATAAGCGGAACATTTTCCTCACGTAATGCAGTAAAAATACGGTTCATCACTGGTTTTATGAAGGTACGATAGTCCTCAACATTTAAAGCACCGACCCAAGAATCAAATATTTGGATGGCTTTTGCTCCAGCTTTAATTTGAGACTTGACATATGTAATCGTCGTTTCCGCAAGCTTATCCATGAGCGCAAACCAAGCCTTCGGTTCTGCATACATAAAGGCTTTCGTTTTATTGTAATTTTTGGACGGTCCGCCTTCAATCATATAGCTTGCCAAAGTAAATGGTGCCCCAGCAAAGCCAATCAATGGGACTGATAGCTGTTCTTCTGTTAAAAGCTTAATCGTATCTAGTACATAGGGCACATCTTCCTCAGGATGAATTTCTCCTAGTTTTTCCACATCCGTAAGCGAACGAATCGGATTAGAGATTACAGGACCCACCCCTGCCTTGATTTCAACATCTACACCCAATGCAGGAAGTGGAGTCATAATATCCTTATAAAGGATAGCTGCATCGACATTATATTGTTCAACTGGAAGCCTTGTCACATAAGCACAAAGCTCAGGTTGATGAGTGATTTCAAACAGAGAATATTTCTCTTTGATTGCTCGATACTCTGGCTGTGATCTTCCAGCCTGTCGCATGTACCAAACAGGCACATGGGACGTCTGTTCTCCTCTTGCCGCTCTCAATAATGTATCATTTATTTCTCTAACCATTAAGTAACTTCCACCTTTCAGCCCAGTCATTCTCATTTTAGTCTAAAAAAATGAGAATGGACAATTTATACTCATTCTAATATAGCGTTTTCTCCTATTGTTGTATACATTACCGTAGGAAGTGTCGAAAATTAGTCGTATTTAGCCCATCTCAAACTGATTTCTATAGGATTCGTAATAAAAGCCCTTTTGTGCCATAAGCTCCTCATGGGTTCCCTTTTCGGTCAGCTCCCCATCACGAATAACGAGGATAAGATCAGCATGCTCTATGGTCTTTAAACGGTGGGCAATCACAAAGCTCGTTCTGCCCTCCATTAAATTTCTAAGGCCTGATTGAATTTCAATTTCCGTTTTTGTGTCAATGCTTGATGTCGCCTCATCGAGAATCAATAGTCTAGAATCAGCCAAAATCGCACGAGCAATGGCCAGAAGCTGCTTCTGACCTTGACTCAGATTATTACCGCCGGAAGTGATGATGGTATCGTATTGGTTTGGCAGATGCTTGATAAAGCGATGTGCTGATGCTGCTTTTGCAGCACGGATCACTTCCTCATCAGTGGCTTCCAGCTTCCCATAACGAATATTCTCCATGATGCTTCCTGAAAAAAGGAACGTATCCTGCAAGACAATTCCGATATTCCGACGCAAATCACTAATTCGATAATCCTTAATATTATGTCCATCAATTTTCACTTCACCAGAATCTACCTCATAAAATCGAGTCAACAAATTGAGCAATGTCGTCTTTCCTGAACCGGTTGGTCCAACGATTGCGATCGTTTGTCCAGCACGAGCTTGGAGACTGATATTCCGTAAAATAGGGATCCCTTCTTTGTATCCAAAGGAAACATTGGAGAATTCCACGTCCCCTATCAATACGTCTATCGATATCGCATCCCTTTTATCCTGTAAATCAGGAACTTCATCCATAATTTCAAAGGCTCTTTCAGCCCCAGCAATCGCCGACTGGAACGTATTTAATAGACTTGACATTTGATTGATGGGACGAAAGAACTGTCTAGAATAGGTAACAAATGCGGCAATCACTCCAACCGTAGCCAGACCATGAAGGGTCAGCAGGGCACCTGATGCAATAATCAGACCCATTCCAAGATTATTAATGAAATTATTGACTGGTCCAATAAAACCTGAAACGATTTCTGCATTAGCTGAAGAGGTTCTTAATCTCTCATTCACCTTAGAGAACCTGTCAAACACCCTTTCTTCTTGGCCAAATAGCTGGATAATTTCTAAGCCTGAAATAGACTCCTCAACCACTCCATTTAGCTCTCCTAAATCCCTTTGTCTTTTAATAAAATTGCTGCTACTGTATTTAATAATTTTCTTTGTTGTATAAAACATAATAGGAATGACACAGATTGTTACTAGTGCCATCATCCAATTCAAATACAGCATCGCGATTAACACACCCACAACCGTTAACACGGAGGAGAAAATTTGAATCACGCTTTGACTTAAGGCATTGTTTAATTGATCGATGTCATTTGTGACCCGGCTCATAAGATCACCTGTTGTGCGCCGATCAAAGAATCTTAATGACAGGCTCTGCAGCTGATCGAATAATTCCTGACGAAGTTGCTTGATCGTAACAAGTGAGACACGGATCATGATATAGGATTGAATCCAGGTGAAAAAGGAGAGGGCCAGGTAAACTACTGCTAGAATCGCTCCCATCCGTACCGTTCCACTAATATCCTTTGGAATCACATATTCATCGATAATGATTCCGATTAAATAAGGACCCACTAGCCCAAGGATTGTCGTCAAGAGTACAAACAAAATAGCAAGAATGAGGGGCGCTTTTTCCTTTCTCATATAGTTCCATATGCGGATTAGCGTACCTTTGCTATCCTTTGCCTTGACTACGGGACCGCCAAATCTCCCCTTACTGCCAGGATGTTTCATAGCGACCTGACTCATGAACGCTCTCCTCCTTTCCACCTTGGGTCCGATAAATCTCTTGATAGACAGAATTAGTTGCTACTAATTCACGATGGGTCCCCATTCCAACGATTCTTCCATCCTCCATGACGATGATGCGATCTGCCTTCATCACGGACGAGATTTTCGAGGAAATGATGAAGGTTGTGGAATCCTTGTACTCCTCCTGCAAAGAATGAAGAATGGCTTTTTCAGATAATGCATCCACAGCAGAGGTTGAATCATCCAAGATTAAAATTGGTGGCTTTCGCACAAGTGCGCGTGCGATTGACAATCTTTGCTTCTGTCCCCCTGAAAGATTGCTCCCTCCTTGTGTTAAAACATGTTCAAACTCTCCATCAAGCTTTTCAATAAATTCCATTGCATTCGCTGCAGAGGAAGCAAATACAGCCTCCTCCTTACTGACATCATCTTTTCCATATTGTAAATTGTCCATAATAGTACCGGAGAAAACACTTGCCTTCTGAGGAATAAAACCAATCGCCACCCTTAGCTGACGAAGACCATACTCTTTAATGTTCCGTCCATCAATACATATTTCTCCTCTGTCCACATCATATAGACGAGGAATTAGTTTCATTAAAGTAGATTTACCGCTCCCAATGGTTCCGATAATCCCGATTTTCTCACCGCCATTTGCTTTAAATGAGATTTCCTTTAGGACATATTCACCATTCTTACTATAACTGAAGTCAACATTGCGAAATTCAATATTCCCTTTAATCTTTTCAGGCCGATATGCCTCTTGTGACTCTTGAATATCAGGAACCGTATCAAGTACTTGTTTAATGCGCTCAGCAGATGGGAATGCTCTTGAAATCACCATCAGAACATGACTGCTGCTGATTAATGCATTAAGTGTAATCGTCAAGTAGTTAATAAAGGCTAGGATCACCCCAACCTCTGAGGTTCCTTGCTCCACCTTGATGACGCCCATCCATAATGCAGCAACAATCCCGATATTCACAAGAAAAAGCATGACAGGCATAAGTCCCATCATCATTTGATTAGCCCGCCGATTGATATTCGTTAAATCGTGATTAATCGCAGCAAAGCCTGTTTTTTCATACTCCTGTCTGCCAAACGCCTTCACGACGCGAATTCCCGCTAAATTCTCCTGAAGCTTTGTATTGATTCGGTCAACTGTCTCCTGAACCTTTCGAAAAAGCCTGCCTGCATGTTTCATGAAATACCAATTGACGATCGCGAGCAGTGGAATCAATACAATGAGAATCGGAAAGAAATCTCTTGCAGAAACAAATACGATAATGACACTTCCAATAAATAAAAGTGGGCTTCTCACAAATACTTTCAAAGTCATTAGCAAGGCCATTTGAACAGAAGAGACATCATTTGTTGTGATCGTGATTAATTTCCCTGTTCTGATTTCATCCGTATTTCTAGCTGAGAATTGCTCAATCCTTGCAAACAGCTCCTGGCGAATATCTGTTGCAAAATTCACTGCTGCTTTCGTACTGTAAATCGAGCAGGCAAGTCCTCCAAAGAGACCGATAAGAGCTGCAGCAAGCAAAAGAATGCTCATCTTCACGACATAGGAATGATCCCCCGTGGCAATGCCATTATCAATGATATGCTGCATGAGCATTGGCTGCATGAGATCCATCGCAACCTCTAGACACATAAAGAGAGGCCCTATAATGGCAAACATCCAATAAGGTCTCAAATATTTTAATAGATTCCATAAAGCTTGCATGACTTGTCCTCATTTATTAGTGAAATTTAAAAAGCAACGGCTCTATTATAAGCTAATGAGTATTTGAATAACAATTATTAAATTAGAATAACTCTATTTTTGCATATGAAGAAGCTATTCTCTAATAATAAGGAAAACAGAAAAAAAGGTGAAGCGATTGAGAAAGGCTTGGGCTATTTTTCAAACAGACATGAAAAGAATTTGGGCCAATTGGTCAGCGGCAGTCATTATTATTGGATTGATGATCCTCCCCTCCCTCTATGCCTGGTTTAATATTGAAGCTTCCTGGGACCCTTATGGAAACACAAAAGGAGTAGCGATCGCGATTACAAATCTTGATCAGGGAGCAACGATCAATGGGGAGAAAATTAATATGGGAGATGAGATTGTTCAATCTCTGAAGGGCAATCATAAGCTTGGATGGAAATTCGTCACCAAGAAGGAATCCCTACATGGCGTAAAAAGAGGACAATATTATGCAAGCATCATCATTCCCGAGAATTTTTCAATGGATATTGCTAGTGTCCTTTCAGATGAACCAGTTAAGGCGACAATTGACTATTATGTAAATGAAAAAATCAATGCGATTGCTCCGAAGATTACCTCTACAGGGGCAACAGGCTTAATTGGGGAGATCAGTTACCAATTTATTAAGACGGCGAGTGAAACGATTTTTAGCGTCTTTAACGAGATTGGAATTGAATTGCAAAAGGATTTGCCCACGATCCGTCGTGCAAAGGAATTTATTTTTCGGCTCGAACAGGATCTCCCTAAAATAAGAGAGGTGATTGATACAGCCTCTTCCTATGCTGGGGATGCCGTTCAACTAATTGCTAGGCTTGAGAAGGATCTCCCTACGATAGAGAAGATCGCTTCAAAGGGAGCAGCACTGTCAAGCGATGTGAGTACATTTTTACAAAAAACTGGAGCTGTATTGGAAAAAGTTGAACCCAATATTAAGCAGGATCTAATTTTACTTAAACAGACATCCAATCAGGTCGATGCTGCTATCAGCGAATTGGAAAGTGAGAATCTCGATCCACAAATTCTTCAAGGTGCCTTAAAGGATTCCATCAACCGTCTTGATAGCGGGATGGCCTTAGCTGAGAGCATCCGCAAAACCTTTGAAAGCATTGATGCTATGAGCAACAATCATCTTCTTGCAGATGAATCCAGTCAGCTAAGTGCACTACAAAGCCAGTTTGAACAACAAAAAAGGCTTCTTCAAGACACCATAACCGCTCTGAACAATGGCTCCGAGCTTTCGGCTGCTTCCGTTCAAAATATTAGACAACATAAAAACCGAGCCGCACAAATTTTAGATGGGATGATCGGGAAATATAATAACGAAATTGCTCCTGCTATTCATTCAGAAATTGGAAAGATACAGGACGTACTAACCGATACATCAGCCGTTCTACAACAGGCAAAGAAGGATCTCCCAGCACTTAAACAAAAGCTTCCTACTATTTCAAAAGGCATCTCCAATGGGGCAAAAGAAATCAAAAGAATTCAGAAAGACTTTCCACTTCTTGAGGCAAAATTGAAGGATATCGCTAACAAAATTAGGGACTTTGAAAGGAAACAAAATCTTGAAGACATCATTGATTTATTAATTAACGACGTGAAACGGGAAAGTGACTTTGTTGCTGAGCCAGTACGTCTAAACGCTCACAAGCTATTTCCAATTCCAAACTACGGTTCAGCCATGTCTCCTTTTTTCACAACCTTATCATTATGGGTAGGCGCATTATTATTAGTTTCCCTGCTAACGATCCATGTTGATAATCGTGAAGGCGTTTACCGCAGCTATCATATTTATTTTGGAAGATTTTTGACCTTCTGGGTGATTGCCCTATTTCAGTCCCTAATCGTCACCATTGGCGATATGTATATCCTCAATACATATGTTGTTGACAAAGTCTGGTTTGTCATTTTTGGATTATTGATTAGCTCCCTTTTCATGTTGATTGTTTATACGATGGTATCTGTGTTCGGAAATGTGGGCAAGGCGATCAGCATTATCCTTCTTGTCCTGCAAATTTCTGGTTCTGGTGGAACATTCCCGATCCAAATGACGCCAGCTTTTTTTCAACTGATCAATCCGATCTTGCCCTTCACCTACGCAATAAGCTTGATGAGAGAAGCAACAGGCGGAATGATTATGGGTATTGTCATTCGTGATCTCCTTATCCTTGCAGTGTATGCAGTCATTACCTTAGTTATTGGCATTTCATTAAAGAAACTTGTGAATCGGCTTGGGGCTCCATTAGTTAATAAGGCAAGGGAAAGTAAGATCATTCATTAAAAAATTGAAGAGGACTAGGGCTTATCCTCCCTAGTCCTCAAAGATTATTCTTTTTTACCTGCCAATGTCTCGTATGCAGCGTCGTCTGGAGCATCTCCATTTGGCCAGTCATGGATCTTATCAGGAAAATCTGGTCTGGCCATCGAATTGATGTAAGCTGCGATATTCAAAGCTTCTTCGTCTGTAAAAGAGCCTTTTTCATATCCACCCATTGGTGCAGCCGGCATGAAGGCTTGAATAAAACCAGCAGCCGTCCTCACTCTTGCCATACCTGCTCCAATATTATAGGAATTATCTCCCCATAGAGCAATCCCCGTAGAACCGCCGGAGCCATCCTCCCCGTGACAAGCAATACATGATTTTTTATAGAGCTCTTCTCCTTCTTTAATATTCAGATTAGTAATATCCCCTTCTACCTTTTTTAACTTTGCCCAATCTCTTCCATCAATATCATCTGGTACATTCTTGGATATGAAAGTATAATAGGCAACCATTGCTTTCATTTCCTCGCCGTCTTTTGGCAGTGGCTTTCCATTCATACTTCTTTTAAAGCATCCGTTGATTCGATCCTCTATCGATACTTCCTTCCCAGCTCTTGGGTTATATTGTGGGTATGTCTTGGAAATACCGATTAAATCAAGGGCCTCCCCTGTTCCACCATCTGCATGACAGCTAGCACAACTTAATGTATTTCCTACATAATCGTCCAATGCTGTTGCCGTTTCATTATGAAATTTTTGTCCCAGCTTAATTAATTCTCCTTCTTCCCCATCTGGGACCTCATCCATACTTGGTGCAGGGTATGGATGTAGCGGGTCTTTCTCCCCCACTTGATCCTTTTTGGTTTCTAACTCTTTTTGTGCAGTCACCGTACTTTTGTCCGTATCAATCACAAAGAACAGAATTGAAAATCCAGCTACCATGGTTAATACAATAGCGGCGATTGATGATACTAGTAATTTATTCATATCAAACCCACTCCGTTTTTCTAGAATTATTTAAATAGATAGTTCCTTCATGACATCTACATAAAAGGGGAGGAACTGTTCAAAAAATGGATTCTGCATTCTTGTTGATCCTAAGTGCTTCATCCCCACACTGACAGGAATAATGTACTTTTTTACAATTTCCCTCTCTAAACTTGTTAGTTGGTCAAACAGCTCTCGATCCTCAAGCTCTGCAGCCTTGATTTTCTCCTGCAAAACAGCTGCCAAAAATGTGGTCAAGCAACCGATATGATCCGGATAGAGATCCTGCTGCAAAGGAAAATAGAATCCAAGTCTTTCGTACATTCCTATGAGACAAAGAAGATTTCTCTTTCCCTCCTCTCCCCCATCCTTCTTAATTGTGTAGGAAGAGTAATAAGGGGAGACAAAATAGTCTCCTGGAATATTAAAATAGTTCTCATGCCATAGAGTTACATCTTCCCGTTCATAGTGGCTATGAAATTGAAAATGCTCCTTCATTTCTTCAGTCAACTGCGCAAAAATTTCCTCATAGCGATCCCAATCACCTAGCCAAACGCTTGCAAGGATATTCGTTAATGCTAACTGACCGTATAGCTGTTCATTGGTTTCTATCATTTAAATCACCTTTTTGCTAGATTTTTTTAATATCGACGAATACATCCTGTTGTGCCGGACCACCAATTAGAAGATCTGCAAGATACCCTTCAAAATAGCTGTCATCCTTATCTGCTAAAGCATTGACGGAAAAGCCCTGCCCTCTCCCCCGCGCATAGCCGGATTCTTCATGCATCGGTACATTAATTTCAAATGGCAAATGACCATATCGCTCTGCAGGCTTCATTACCTTTCCATCAATCTTTTCCTTCGTTGAACCATAGGCAAAATGTCCGAAGCTAAAATTCGCCCCCACAACACCTGGCTTAATTCCTGGAGTCACAAGAACCCTTGCTTTTTCCTTAGCACTCGTTGATTTGATATACACTTCATCCCCAGTCACAATTCCTTTTTCCTTTGCATCAACTGGATTCACCCATAAATAGTTTTCATCTCTTATCTCTCGAAGCCAAGCATTTCCTTCCGTTCGATGCGTACCCATGTTTCTCGATTTCCAATTTATAAATTGCAATGGCTTTGTTGGCTTGTACACTTCTCCATTGTATTTCCTAATTTCATCAGCAATTGGAACTCCCTCAAAGAACTTTCCGGTATAAGCACTTTTGAAACCTGCTGCCTTCTCATCATAGAAGTGAACCAGATTTGCCCACTGATATTTAATATGTGGACCAACATGCTCATCTCCTTGTGGCTCATATCTACCACCACGATTTAATACATAGACGACCTTTTTCCATTCCTCTGGCTTTACAGCATTTTGCAGTGTACTTATATCGAAAAATTTGCCCAATGCATTCTTCCTTGCTTTTTCAAAAATGGCTAGCTCCTCCGCATCAGCATCCTTCACCGGCTTCTTCCCATCAAAGGCAATATTGGCTACCATCTTCAAATAATAATCTTCTGGACAATGACAGGAAGAACCATCCGTAAAGGCTTGATCACCAACACCCGGAAGCCCCATTCCTTTGAGTAAATCAATATACACTTGCTCAGTCGGTCTCGCGTCCGGCACAATTCGTGTTACTGGCTGAATAATACTTGCAAACTTGTATTTGATAATCGGGAAAATAGATTCGGTATTCCAGCTCTCCAAATAAGATAGGTCTGGAAGAATAAAGTCTGCATATTTACTAGATTCACCGATCACAATATCCGAAGAAACAACGAGTTCTACCACCTTCGGATCCTTTAAAAATTTCTCCTGCATGTCAGAGCGTGGTCCAGACATGATTGGTGACGTACGGTTCATGATGATTGCTCGAATTTTATATGGATACCCTTCTGCCGAGCTAGGTAATACATCATTAATCAGTTTATTCCCTAACGGGTACCAAGGCCGTTTGGCAGGATAGCCATCTTTAGCAAAAAGGGTTGTCTTTTCATAAGGTGTTTTGTGCCGTGTAACAGGGATCCCCCATGCTTTGTTGGCATTAGGTACCCCCATGAGATCGTAACGACCCTCCGTATTTTTGAATTTTGCACCAAGCGCTGTATCTCCACCTGCCCAATCGTGGTTGCCAACCAAATGATTGAGAAGATTTATTGCTCGCCCGCTATAGTACCCATTTGTGTGCATGGCTGGACCCCGGTAAGCATGAATGCCAACCTTTTTTCCATGTGAAGTGAATTCCTTAGCAATTTGAACGATTTGCTCGATAGGAACTTCACACATCGTTGAATATTCCTCCAGCGTTTTCTCCATTACTTTTTCTTTAAAAATGGTAAAAGTCGATTTAACCTTAATTCCATTGATAACTGTATCCACCTCAAGGTCCCCATTGCTTGCTTTTGCATGGATCACCGGGTTGCCATTTTCAAGGACAACAAATTCTTCCTCTCCTAGACCTAAATCCTTTGCTCGAAGGAATGGTCTCTTCTTATCACCCACATTGACAAGATATGTGGCATCACTCCATGTTGGTTCATTATCAACATGAGCTGCTTCCTCATTTGGATTTCGCAAATACATCTCATCGTAGCGCCCATTTTCGATAATCCAACGGCATAGGGCCATGGCAAGTGCACCGTCCCCACCAGGCTTGACAGGGACCCACATATGGGCCTTTTCAGCAGTTTTGCTATAGCGAGGGTCAATCACAACCATCTTCATTCCACGATCAATTGCGTTAGTAATTTGCGGAGCAAATGTCGTCGGACCACGGTTGGCTGTTAATGGATTGGTCCCCCACACTAGGACATACTCAGCCTTTTCATAGTCTGGAATCATCCGTTTTTTCTGCTTTGTTGAATCAAAAGAGCGGACATTTCCCATAACACTCGTGATTCCACAATAACCTCCATGATCGTAGAAGCTAGCCGTTCCAATACTATTATTCGCCAGACGTTCGATGAAGTCTCTGCGATGACCAGCCATGATTGCGATTTGGTTCGCCTTCGGACCTAAGTCTGGATGGTCAGTATTAATCAACACATCCTTATATTTATTGTCGAAGGCCGATTTTTCCATTTCACCAGCCTTCACCTTTTCCCAATCAGCCATTACCGCTTCCTCTGGTGCATATGCCCAAATTTCTTTCAAACCAGGTGTTTTCAAATCCTTGCTACCTTCGAGAATCTCCTTGTAAGCCTCTTCCCACGTAACCGTCTTCCAGACTCCGCTTCCTCTTTCCCCTACGCGCTTGAGCGGATGCTGAATCCTGAAGGCATCATAGGAGGTTTGAATTCCAGCCTGCCCCTTCAAACAGGTTCGAGCCCCCCGGAAGCCCCTTCCACCTTTGGCGACATCGCCCGTTCCTTTAATCGCCTCTTTGAGAGGTGTCTCATAATTGATGTGTCCGTACGGTACCATCCCGAGCGGACTATATTGATTTCCTGAAATTTTGCGGACGATCGATGAATAAGCTCCACCAGCACTTCCAGCTACCATGACCGCCTTAATCGTACAGGTAGAATTACATTGCTGACAGGCAGTGAAGATGACATTCTCAGCCGAGTAATCCTGATACTCTGTCCCAACCCCATGCAGCTCATCTTCCCATACGCCATTTATCACCTGCTTAACTGGACCAATGAAGGCAGGCCCTACTACGGCAACCGCTCCAATCGTTCCTAACGCCTTCAAAAAACCTCTGCGATTCAACTTATCCTTACTCATGTTCTTTCACTCCATTTTCCTCGGTATCAAGCTCATCTATCGGCAATAGCTTCTCACCCAGCGTATACATGATTAAGCATAGAGCGAGAAGACCAAACGTCGTTAACCACTCTGAAAGGTTCATACTGTAATGACCATAGGGCATCCCTTCTAGCTTTGGCATGATTAATGTTGGAATGACCATATTAAAGCGAACACCGATGACCCCTATGAGAACAATGATCGATGAGGCAAGTACCCAATTAATCGATTCCTTTGTTTTCTTAATCACTAATAGAATTAAAGGAATGACTAAGGCAAATCCCATTTGCAATATCCAGAACGTCCAAGAATAGGAGCTTGTCATAATTAATTTGATTGTTCCCATTTCTTCATGCTCAAGGCCGTAAAAACCAACTAAAAACTCATACCAAACCATGATAATTTCAATTCCTAGAAATAAAGCGAGCATGCTTCCGAGCGAGCGAACCATCGAACGATCAATTTCTTCCTTTTTGACCTTGCACTTTATCACATAGATAGCGATCGATAATGCTGTACCTGAGACAAGAGCTGAAACGATGAAGATTAATGGAAACAGCGCTGAATTTAAATAGGGCTGTGCCTTGGCAACGGCAAAAATAGAACCTGTACCACCATGAACCCCTAAAATGGCAAGGGGGATACCGATAATTCCTAATACTTTCATCAGCTTTTTATCATGCTTATGATCCTCGTCAGTAAATTCCTTCTTCTTAAACACCAACAATTTGGCAATCTTGCCTTTAAAACTGTCAGTTTGAGATAGTGTGACAAGATCACTTCTCATCGCAAAATATAATTCTACTAATAGTAAGATGAGATAAACGATATAGAAGTGTATTTCCCATGCCATCGTACTGGTCACATTCCAGTAAATAACGGCATTCATAATATGGTCTGGACGCCCGATATCCAATGAGATAAATAGAATTCCTGTCATCATACAGATGATGGCGGATAACAAGGCAGCTCTACCAATCTTTTCAAATTTATCCATCCCAAACCCATATATAAGAGTAGATAGAAGGAAGGAACCTGCACTTAAACCAATAAAATAAATATAAAAGGCAACCCAGCCGCCCCAAGGCACTTGATTTGAAAGGTTGGTAGATGACATCCCTTCCATGAAGTAACCAGTGATGATGGAGTACACTCCGACCACAAGGACAGCAAGTAAAATTGCCCAATATAATTTTTCAAGGAGACTTCCTCTCCTTTGTGCAACCAAATCTCGGTTAACATTCGCATTTGTACTCATTTTCTCCACTCCTTATCTAAGCATGAGCATTTATCTTAGGTATACGACCCGGGGCTCAGTTCCTAGTTCTTCCTTCAATCTGAATGCGCGAGGACTTGCCGCTAATTTCGACACGACACTATTTGGATCATTCATGTCGCCAAAATATCTAGCGTCACCAATACAGGTTTCCACACATGCCGGCTCTTCTCCACGCTGGAGTCGGTGATAACAGAAATTACATTTTCTAACCGTTTCTTCCGGTACCGCTCCTTTCTTCCTCTTGCCCCGAGCCATCCCATACTCAGGACTGGTGACATCGTTGTATCCCATCATTTCTTCCTCATAGCTATTTCCAAAGTCATAGGAACGTGCACCATAAGGACAAGCGACCATACAATAGCGGCAGCCAATACAGCGATCATTGTCGATGACCACAATGCCATCCTTCATCTTATAAGTTGCCCTTGTAGGACAAACTTGCACACAAGGCGGTTTGTCACATTGCATACAAGGGCGAGGCAAATTGGTAACTGAGATATTAGGAAAGTCGCCTTTAATCGTTTCTAGCACGACATTATAGGACATTCCTGGTGGGGTTCGATTCTCTGCTTTACAGGAAACTGTACAAGTATCGCAACCGACACACTTCTTCAAATCGATGACCATTCCCCATCTCGGTCCTGATTCAGAAGAATTTGTTGGGTTGGGTGCTTCGGCACTGGCGTATTGATCTCCAAACTCCCTCAACAGTGAAGCCGAATAGACACGGTGAAAATCTTCAATTTTCAGCTTTCCACCAATGACCTTTCTCGCATCTCTCGCCATGTTCTTTCCTAATTCTGAATCGTATTGGCTTGTTTTTAACACTTCGTCCGGATTGGGGACAAACCCATCCGCCAAGCTTGAATAATCTTCAGGTTCCAGTTCATTTTTTCGAAACAAAACCATGTTGAATGCTCCTTTCTATTTGGACAGCTCCTCATTTGTTTCTTTGATTTCTTGCTTGAGATCCTCAATTCCATCGCTTGTAAGCTCACGCGCGGAATTTTTAAACTCTTTCAGTGTTTGACCAAATGCTCTTCCAATTTCAGGCAGTTTCTTCGGTCCAAAAATAATGAGTGCTAATACTAGAATTAGTATCAATCCAGGGATTCCGATATTTGATAACATCTCATTCACATCCTTCTATTTGTTTATCACTTCACAAATATGCAAGAAGCGTGCCAACTCATAAAAAGCATAAAAAAACACCTAACAAGAAAGTTAGGTGTAAATGCATTGACATTTTGTCATGTTTTGTCGAAGATTTTCATGACAAAATGTCACGGTTCCATTAATTTATACTGATCTATTTTTCGATAAAGATTTCTAACACTAATTCCTAAAAACTCTGCAGCTCTTGTCTTATTCCAATCCGCCTCACACAGTATTCGCTTGATGTGCGCTTTTTCAACTTCCTCTAACGTCCGTAAACTTTCTACGGATTGACTTACTTTTCCCCTATTCCCCAAAAGAAGATCCTCTTGTTCAATAATTTCTGACCTTGCTAACAAAACGCCGCGTTCGATAATATGATGCAACTCCCGAACATTGCCTGGAAAATGATAATTTTGCAGCTCTTGAAGTGCTTGTTTTGATAATTGCTTCCGACTATTTTTCATTTCTTTCAAGAAATAATCAATTAAAACTGGAATATCTGTTTTCCTCTCCCGCAGTGGGGGGATGACAAGCTTGACCACGTTCAAACGATAAAATAAATCTTCTCGGAAGTTTCCGGCTGCCACCTCGTTTTCCATATCAGCATTGGTTGCAGCCACCACTCTCACCTTTACCTTCCTTTCTCTTACATCACCAACTCTTCTAAATTCCCCCGATTCTAGAAATCTAAGAAGCTTCACCTGTAAGGAGGATGGCATTTCCCCTAACTCATCCAAAAACAATGTTCCCCCATCAGCAGCTTCTACTAGCCCTTTTTTCTCCTGATTGGCCCCTGTGAATGCGCCCTTTACATGGCCAAAAAGCTCGCTTTCTAGTAGCTGCTCCGGCAGGGCTCCTGAATTCACGGGCACAAATGGCTCATCTCTGCGGACGCTCCAATAATGCAAAGCCTTGGCAAACAGTTCTTTTCCTGTTCCACTTTCTCCTTCTATTAATACCGGAACCTCACTATCTGCAATTCTTTCAGCTAGCGCGATTACCTCTTGAATTTCTTTACTTTCCCCAATAATATGGAATTGATTTTGCTGCTTAATTATTTTTTTCATACTTTCATTTTTTTCTTTTAATTTCTTATTGTTTTCCGCCTTCTGAATCGTCAATTCAAGATCTGTTAATTGATATGGCTTGGTCAAATAATCAAAGGCACCATATTTCATGGCTTCAATCGCTGTTTCAATTGTACCATGACCAGTTAGGACAATAATTTCAACATCTGATTGAATCTTTTTGGTTTCTTTAAGAAGTGTAATTCCGTCCATTTTAGGTAATCGAATATCAAAGATGGCGACATCAAAGAAATCATTCTTCAAAATCATAAGGGCATCCTCGGCAGTTTCAGCAGAGTGAACCTCATAGCCTTTTCTTGCCAGCCTCTTGACAAGCAATTGAAGTAAGTCCTTTTCATCATCAACAATTAAGAGCTTTGCTGCACCCATTGTTTTTCCTCCTTAATCGGAATAAGAACAGTTACCTCCGTCCCTTTTCCTTCTTCACTCTCAATTTCTACATTTCCACCAAATTGCTGAATGATCCCATAGCATACAGAAAGGCCAAGACCTGTTCCTTTCCCAACAGGCTTGGTTGTATAGAAAGGATCGAATAATTTAGAAATATGCTCTCTTGGAATTCCAATCCCTGTATCTCCTACCGTTACCTTAACCTTGCTCCTATTTTGAACAGCAGAAATGGTTAGATACCCACCCTCTTCCATCGCATCGACCGCATTATTGATTAAGTTGACGAACACCTGCATCAGCTTTAAATGATCCCCAACAATAGTTGGCAACGAGGTATCCATCCTCAGCTGAACGGAAATATTTTTTCGTTTCAATGTGTGCTCCACTAAACGGATGCTATTTTCGATCGTGTCCTCAATATCAACTGATGTATTTTTCCATTGGGATTTTCGCGAGAAGTTTAGAAGATTGCTCGTAATGCTTTTGCAGCGCTTCGTATTTTCAATGATTTTTCTTAAGTAATCATAAATTTCATCATCATCTAAAGTCTCGTCTTTCATTTCAAACCGATCGGTTAAATCCTCCGCATATACATTAATCGTTGTAAGAGGATTATTCACCTCATGCGCAAAGCTTGAAGCCATTAGTCCAAGTGCGGATAATTTGTCTGTCTGGATAATTTTCTCTTCCATTTCCCTTTGTTCTGTAATGTCCTCAATGACTACTAGAAACTCTCCTTCACCTTCAATCGCATGACTAAGAGAAAAGACGCGATGCTGAAAGATCCTTTCATCCCCACTCTTCGTCATTAGTTTCATCTCTTTATTCCCGCTTCCCTCGCCAAGATTGAGATCCGTAATAGGACAATCATTACATGGAGAAGGGTGCCCACCAATCATTGTATAACAAGGAAGATTCAGGTCTTGATGCTCGATCCACTCCCGTAAGGTTGGATTCATCCATGTGACAGCATATTCTTTTGTGACGAGGGCAAGGCCAGCACCGATCCCCTCAACCACAACTTTTAGCCGTTCCTTTTCCATTTCTAGCTGAAGTGACTTCGTTTGTAACTCTTTCGTCATTTCATTAAAGGACTGGGCAAGCTTTCCCACTTCATCCTTTTGTTTCAATTCTATTGGTGAGATTTTGATCCCGTGCTTTAGTTTTTTCATTCCTTGGTCCAAAAGGAGAATCGGCTTGGTAAAATAGAGACCAGCGTAGATACTAATAATACTTATAAGAAGTGTTGAGACTGCCACAGCAATCAGCCCTGTTTGAAACATTTTATTAATCGGTAGGTATGCAGTCCCTTTTGGTTGTTCCATGACCAGTGTCCAATTCAATTCCTCTATGTTTGTTTTTACGCTTAGTAAATTCTTGCTTTCATATGCAGTTGATTTTTCCCATAGTCTGCTATAATCTTGATGGGCAATGACTCGGCCATATTGATCAAGCAGATATAAATAGGAAGATGAATCTTGCCTTAAGGAAGAGATTCGACCAATAATTTTCTGTAGCTGTATGCTGACTCCAATTCCGTACCTTTCTCCTTCATTGAGAAGGGGAATGGCGAGTTTGATCACCGGTTGTCCTAAATCATTAAATTCAACCGCCCCATAGACCTTATCCTCTGTTTGGAAATCATCCCACATTTCATCCGTAAACCAATTTTCATCCTTTTGTGGAAGATTGAGCTGATACCTGGAAACACGCTCAACCACACCTCCAGAGTTATTCGTAATGACAATTTCATCAATCGTTTCATTTTGTTGAAAAATCTCATAAAAGCCTTGTTTCCCATCGCCATATTGATATAATGCAGCGAACATTTGAATTTGCTGAAGAGTTTTGCCAAACTCCAGCTTTATTTCACTGGATAAATTTTTCGTTAACAGCTCTTGCTTCTCCATAATTCTATCTTCTAGATCCATTTTTACCTGTGTGTAATAAAAATAGCTAATCAATAAAAGGGGGATCGTCGACATGAGAACTCCAAAGACAAGCACTTTATTCCGAATAGATTGGGAATAAAACCAACTTAACAAAGATCTACTTTTCACTGGATCTCCCCCTTTTCATTGATAAACTCTGCCATGGGGATTAATTCCTTGCTAACGTGGATATTCAACTTGTCCGTCACTTCTTTGTTGATAAGAAAACGAACTGTATCTGGTAATTCGGTCGGAATTTGACTAGGAGAATTCCCCTGAAGAATAGAACTGACAAACCTAGAGGAATGGTAACCTTGATCAAAAAAACTAGACCCATAGCTTGCTAAGTAACCAGCCTCTACCTCATGCTCATAGATCCCCATAACGGGAATGGCATATTCCTTTGAAAAAGAGACAATTTCTTTTGTTAATGACTCAATGCGAAAGCTGGGAAGAATAAGCAGGGCATCATTCTTCTGAACCGTTCTTTCCATTAGGTCTTTATAGTCTTTATTTGATACATTAAAAGGAATGATTTTGATAGAAAGTGCCTCAGCAGCTTCAATTGTTTTCTGTAAGCTAAGTCTACTTACATCAACATCCTGGTCATAAATAACAAGTACCCTTTCAATAGAAGGAACTAGATCGTGTAGTAATTCAAGCCTTTTGCCAGATAAACTAGTGTGGTAATTATTAATTCCCGTAAAACTACCTCCAGGGGAACGATAATCATCAATAATACCGATTTCCCTCGGGGCAGCTACCCCGGCAAATACTACTGGAATGGTTCTGTTTTCCTTTTCTATTTGCTTCTTTAACTCAACTGTCTCAATTCCGCCTAAAGTAACAATTAAGTCTATATCTTCATTCAAGAGCTCCTTAATTTGTTTTCTTAATAATTCCGTATCATCCTTTGCAGATTTCACAATAAAATGAAAATCCTCTTTTTCATACCCTAAGTCCAACAACCCAGCCTGCAAGCCTTCATATTTCTCGCTTCGCTCTTTCCCAACCATTAAGATTCCGATCTTATAGGGGTTTTCCTTATCAAAACTAACGAAATTATAAATAACAATAGACAAAGTCAAAATTATCGAAATAAATAGATACCATTTCGTTTTCATTAAAGAAACACCCGCTTTTAATAGCCTTTTCTTTTATTATAACGAATATGATTAGAGTCTTTACCTCCTAAAAAGGAGAATCTTATGAACAAAAGAAATTATTTATTGGTCAATGACAACCATGTTTGAGAAAAGAGCCATATAAAAAAGAGAATGCCGTTTTGCATTCCCTTCACTTTCTTCTTACTTTCTCACCCTTCAGAATCTATGAAGGGCTAAGTTAAAAATAAGATATCAACGATTTTCCTTGATGATTCCATTTCGATTGGCATAGACTGCTGCCTGAGTTCGGTCGGTTACATCAAGCTTGCTCAAAATATTGCTCACATGGGTCTTTACCGTCTTAATCCCAATAAAAAGCTCTTCGCTAATTTCTTGGTTGGTCATCCCTTCGCCAATACACATCAGCACCTCAAGCTCCCGTTCGGTTAATTCATCATGAGGCTTTCTCTCCTGCGGACGTAATCGTCTCATCATTCGATTGGCAACCTTAGGCTCAATCACCGCTTCACCATCAACCGCCTTGCGAATGGCTCGAACCACCTCTTCAGCAGTTGCGGTTTTGAGCATATAGCTAAAGGCACCTGCCTCAATCGCCGGGAATACTTGTTCATCATCATAGAAGCTTGTAATAATAATGATTTTGCATTCTGGATACGTCTTAAGTATCTCCTTCGTCGCATCAATACCCGTTCCATTTTCCATTAATAGATCCATTAATACGACATCTGGTCTTTTATCAAGCACAAGCTTGACCGCATCAAATCCGCTTTTCGCCTCGCCAACAATCTCTATTTCCTGCTCGGTAATTAAATAGGAGATAATCCCTTTTCTCACCATTTCATGGTCATCCACAACTGCCACTCTAATCATTTTTCATACTCTCCCTTGTCAATGGCACTCGAATATCAATATATGTTCCTTCCTTTTCCTTTGAGCGAATATTGAATACTCCCCCCACCTCTTCGCATCTTTCACGCATCGTCTTCAAGCCGTATGAGGCTATTCGCTCCACACTCGGGTTAAAGCCCTTACCGTCATCAGCGATAAACAAATAGATAGTATTCTCTTTTTCAGTGAGTGTGATTTTGATCTTCTTTGCCTCTGCATGCCGCAGAATGTTGGAAAGCGCCTCTTGAATGATACGGAATAGATGCTCCTCTGTTGCTTTAGAAATATTTTCGATATCATCGATGCTCGCCTGGAAGTGAAGATTTGTTTTTCCTTTTAGCTCTTGAAGGAGCTTAATGATCCCATCAGAAAGTCGCTCATTACTAAGCTGGATTGGTCGAAGATGAAGTAGGAGGGCACGCATTTCCCCTTGTGCATTTGCAGCGATACGATTGATTTCCTCTAGCTGTTCCTTCGCTTTCTCACGATCCAGTTCAAATAATCTTAATGTAGCAGAAGACATCATACCTAGGGCAAAGAGCTGTTGACTGACCACATCATGAAGATCCCTTGCCAGTCTCTGCCTTTCCTCCATCACTGCAGCAGCATGGGCAGATTGTGCTAATGAAGTCTTCTTATCTGCTAATCTCTGCATTGATTGCTTTTGCTCCTGAATATAGTCCGCCAGTAGATTTAATTCCTCTGATACAAGACCAATCTCATCCTTTTCATAGATAGGGATTTTGTCCGTTGTATTTCCACTTCTTAGCGTCGAGACAAATAGATGAATATCTGTTAATCTCCCTTTAATTAGATAGCTGCCTTTTATGCCAAAATATCCCCCTACCAACAAAAAAACAACGAGCGCAAAAAGAGAGAGCCATAGAGTCATTCTTATATCCAATATGGCGGAATCCGAAACAACCAAGTAGATTTGCAGACCTACAAAGATGATTAAAGTACTGATGAAAGCCATCATGACAAAGGTTTGTATAAACCAAAAACGGATGCTTTTTAATTTCTTCATATGATTCTCCCTATACCTTATCAATTCGGATAGAACCTATCTTAAGTTCGATCATGATCTTCAGCTTTCTAGTTGCTTCATCATATCCGGGTGTCTCGTATTCCAAATAACGGTTAATCGCCTCTGATTTATGATCAAAAATGCGAATATCCCCTACCTTTATGTTTGCTTGAATACTGACTGGCACTCCTTCAGGAATGATCATTTTGACATCACCAATCCATCCCTTAAGGGTTACCGAGGTCTCTTTTTCTGGAATATAGGCTTTGTTAAAATCGATGAAATAATCACCTATCGTGTTGTATAATTCCATCGGCTCCAGCGCCCAATTGTTTTCCTTAAAGCTAATATCTCCAATTGTTAATCCTCGAACTTTTTTTCGGCCGCCCAATAGTTCACCATCTAGACCTTTTTTATACATGTCTGAGGCTAAATCGTTCGTGAAATGAATCCTAAGGCTTCTTTTTTTAAATAATATGGAAAAGGCAAATAAAATGATCAATACAGGCCACAGCTTCCATATATCCCAGAAACCGAAGTCAATCACATGGAAGCGATCTAGGACAAGCAAGGAGAAGAACAGGACAACAAATGAACTAAAGAATAGATCATTCCTTTTTTTCAGCAAATTACCGAAAAGCATACTGATTCCTATTGCCAAAAAGAAAAAAGGATAGGAATAGACAATAAAGTCCATTATTTCCAAGGAAATGACACCAATATTCACGAGAAGAAGAACAACTCCAATAGCCAAGAGGAATAAGGCAAATAAAATCTGATTGATGGACCGATATCTCAACATAATTCCCTACTTTCTTAACCTTCTTAAACATTTCGATTTCGACAGGGATTTTCCTTTCTTTTTAGTTTACTATTTTTTCTCCGTTCATGAACAAACCTTGGGTTGTTTTGTCCTCCGTCTTGAGACGGAGATGTAACTTCTCTCGTATTTTCTCAATAAATATTGTAAACTATAGGTGAAGTGATTCATAACATTTGGAGGGATATTGATGACCAAATTTACAGGTTTTGTTGGTACCTATACAAAAGGAAATAGTCGAGGAATCTATTCCCTCACTTTAGATACAGCTACAGCGAAAATAGAAGAGCCACAGCTTGCCGCCGAGCTTGAGAATCCAACCTATCTAGCAATTAGCAGGGACAATCAATTTCTTTACTCGGTTGTGAAAGAAGGTGATTTAGGTGGGGTCGCTGCTTTTGCTTTAGATAAGGAAAAAGCAAAGCTAACCCCATTAAATCATCAGGTTACAACTGGTGCTCCTCCTTGTCATGTGAGTGTGGACAGCAAGAACCGAAATATAGTATCTGCCAACTACCATAAAGGAACGATCGATTCCTACCTATTAAATATGGATGGGACCCTTCAACCGCCAGCATCCGTAGTGGAGCATCAAGGCACAGGTCCTGATCCACGTCAAGAAAAGCCACATACCCATTATTCTGGGTTTACCCCTGACGAAAAATATGTAATCGCTGTGGATTTGGGATGTGACAAGGTCTATACATATGAACTGGATAATGGGATTTTAACTGAGAGGCATCAATTATCTGTTAAAGCAGGAAGTGGCCCGCGCCATATTGTTTTTCATCCTCATCTCAAGATGGCCTATGTCATGACAGAATTAAGCTCTGAGGTGATTGTTCTTTCCTATAATGAAATCGATGGCAGCTTTACTGAGGTGCAATACATTTCGACCATCCCTGATGGATTTGAAGAGAACAGTCAAGGAAGCGCCATTCATATTTCCTCCGATGGAAAATTTATTTATGCTGGGAATCGTGGACACAACAGCATTGCCGTATTTAACATCAATCAAGATAGCGGTGAACTGAGCTTTGTCGAGCATGCATCAACAGCAGGGAAATGGCCGAGAGATTTTGCTCTTGACCCATCTGAAAAATACATCGTTGCGTCCAATCAGGAATCGAGCAGCCTCGTTCTTTTCGAGCGTAATCCAGAAACCGGTAAACTAACATTAGTTCAATCGGATATCGTGGTCCCGGATCCAGTCTGTGTAAAATTTTTGCATGATTAATTTAATTGACTAGTAAAAAAGGATGGTGCTACCTCATCCTTTTTTATTTGCTCTGTTATATTTGGTGATTGCTCAATATTCCGCCTTATACTTATACGTTCACTAAGTTATTCGTACCGAATAAAACCCGTTCACGCACAAGTATAGGGCTAAAATCAACACAGCCTTCTGTCAAAAAAAATTTTCAAATAAATTTTCTTCGAGTCTCTAAGAATATGTGATAAAATCTTATTATAATTCAAAATAGACAAAAAATTATACATAAAGAGGAGAGACGATCATGTTAGAACAGTTATTTACAAAGCTTGAAAACTATTATGATGAAATGGTTGAGATCAGAAGGTATCTGCACCAGCATCCTGAGCTATCCTTTCAAGAAGTAAACACTGCCCAGTATATTAAATCCTTTTATGAGAAGCTTGGCGTTGAGGTTCAAGGAAATGTTGGTGGTAATGGAGTTGTTGCCAAAATTCGTGGTGCTAAGCCAGGTAAAACGATTGCCTTGCGAGCCGATTTTGACGCCCTTCCTATTCATGAAGAAAATGAGGTTCCATATAAATCTCTTAATCCAGGAGTCATGCATGCATGCGGACATGACGGACATACGGCGACTCTTTTAGTCCTTGCCAAAGCCCTTCATGAACTAAGGGATGAGCTTTCAGGTACATATGTAATGATCCATCAGCACGCCGAGGAGTATGCACCTGGTGGAGCCATTTCTATGATAGAGGATGGTTGTCTAGAGGGAGTTGACGCCATTTTCGGTACGCATCTCTGGGCAAGTGAACCTACCGGTAAAATCCAATACCGAAAAGGTCCAATTATGGCCGCAGCTGATCGGTTTGAAATTCATATCCAGGGCCAGGGTGGGCATGGTGCACATCCTCATTCCACAAAGGATGCCATTGTGATTGCTTCACAGCTAGTTCTAAATCTCCAGCAAATTGTTAGTAGAAGAGTGAATCCTGTCGATTCCGCTGTCATTTCAGTTGGTTCATTTGTGGCGGAAAATGCCTTTAATGTTATTGCTGATAAGGCAAAGCTCATCGGGACGGTCCGTACTTTTAACGAGGATGTCCGCACATTCATTGAGCAGGAGATTGATAGGGTTGTAAAAGGTACGTGTATCGCCGCAGATTGCGAATATTCCTATGAGTTTCATCGTGGATACCCAGCGGTCGTCAATCATAGCGAGGAAACCGATTACCTCATTGACTGTGTGCAGAACATATCCGGTGTTCATACAGTAGAAGAATCGGAACCGCAAATGGGCGGTGAAGACTTCGCCTATTATCTCGAACATGTGAAAGGAACCTTCTTCTTTACCGGGGCAAAGCCTGAAGGAGTTACGCAAGCGTTCCCACATCATCACCCCAAATTTGATATTGACGAAAAAGCCATGCTTGTTGCTGCAAAAGCATTAGGTGCGGCAGCCTTAAATTATTGATAGAAAAGACAGAAAGAAGCCTTCCACGAGCTCTAATAGAGCTTTGGGAAGGCTTTTAAAATTCGTATTCGATAAGCATTTTGGGCGACCTCACCCAAATGGTCTAATAGATTATAGTTGGCATAGGCTCCTACTACCGCCCCAATTCCTGGTACAAGCTGCAGCATTTTAACAAAGTCGATATAATCACGGTATTCTTGTTGGAAGACTCTCCAGTCCATATCGATAATTTCCCTTTTTCTCTCCTCCCAATTTTCGATGAATTCCAAGGTTTCTTTTCTCTCTTCTTCGCTGGAGAAGGCAAGCTTAAAGACATGGAGAATAAAGAGACGTTCTTCATATTCCCTTGTATCAAAGCCATAGATCGAGGCTGCATCAAATAGGAACTTCATTTTTATCGATAATAGTAATGGGAAATCGGCTAGTCCAAGAAAAATCCCACCTGCCCCTGTTCCTGCGCCTTCAATTGTGGCAGTTTTTCGATAAGCAGCGAGCTTTTCGGTGAGCTGATTATCCCTCTCCTCTAATGAAGCATTTCGATAGCCCTCATTTTTTGTCAAAAGTCCAGAACCTGTTAATGTAGCCTTCACCATGTTTTTGATGCCATCTGTCATTAGCTGATGGGCTTTTTCAGGTATGATTTCATTTATTTTTCCTTGGGCCTTTTTCGATAATCTTTTCAGTAAACTCGAACGCTTGAGAAGCTTGCTTTTCCATTCCTGCACCTCGTCAAATACTTTCAACTCATATTCGTTCAAGGAAGTCACATCCTTTTTCCAATCTATACATAGAATACGAAATCATGAGCGATTAGTTTCATCAAAGACTTTCTAAAAACAATATTATGAAAAAACCCCTTTCCATTATGAAAGGAGTTAAGCTTTTAGCCTATTTTTATGATAAATATAGACAAATAAATAACTAAATACAAACCCTGCGACCATAGAGATAAAGCCAACGGCCCATTCTTCTTTCAGAAAGATCGGAATGGCTAATAATATAGACTGGAGCATTAAAATGATTGTAAGGATTTTCTTAAAGGCATTCCCTCTGAACGATTCTTCGATTGGATATAGCTGCAGCCATATTTTATTCTGATGGTGATTCCATAGTGGCATAAGCTGAAAGCCGGTGAGAAATAAGAACAATAGCACAAAGAGAATCTGCCCCTTTCCATACACCACGAAGAAAAGAACCAGCATCCCAATCACCGTTAATCTAATGAAAAGGCCGAGATAGTCTCCACCTCGAATGAATGTATGGACATACAGATGGGTATAGACCCCTTTATGCTCAAATTTAAGGAATCCGGATACCCAATCAAGCCATTTTCTTCTCTTTACCCTATCCTTTAGCTTCGGAACATCCGTAAATAAATTCGCTAAACGGTAAAAGGCCATCATTCGCTTTGCTTCCTGATCAATGAGGAACTCCCATTTCAGACCCTTTTGCTTTGTTTGCGAAAAATAAAGCAGATAGAGCATTCCACAAATGAAGAGAACAGGAAGAATGAACCAAAGCTGGGCATGCGAAAACAAGAGAAAAAGAAAAACTGCATTGATAAAATAGCGAATGATTGAATCAATCATATGTACATTCGTACTCACGTAAAACTGTACGCGCCAGCGGATGAGAAGATTTAACACCTTAGCTACACACATCATCAACAGAAATGGTAAAAAGCTTCCATAATCATTGTTATGAACCTGTGCGTACATCGGCATCAGGATGGCAAGGCCCCCAATCAATAGGTACAATTGGATAAAAAAGCTTGCCACCATCGATCGTTGAAAATATGGCTTTAATTTCTCTTCAAGCGGAATAAGAAAAATCCGATCCGCCTCCATTAGAAAGGTAAAGATGGGACTGAATGTGAGCAAAAGAGCCAACAGGACAGCCATAACAACCGCCACTGGAAAATCCTGTTCCAAACCTCGCACCCAGCCTTGATAATAATAGGATGCTGTACCAATTAAGAAAACCATGCCAATAACAACATGACCATTAAAGATATAACGTCCATATCTGCTTAATTCCTTTAATGTTCGACCTACTCTTTCCTTCCAGAGCCTCTTTTCATCAAACATAGTCTTCTTCCTTTGTCAACTGAATATATAAATCATCTAACGTCGCATTTGGCATCGAAAATTGCTCCTGCAAATCCTTTAAAGTCCCTTTTGCCCGCACACTACCCTCATGCAAAATCACAAAACGATCACAATAGCGCTCCGCAGTTGCCAAAATATGTGTCGACATGAGAATTCCTGCCCCAGCTTCCTTCATTTTTTTCATCAGATCAAGCAAGGATTGGATACCGAGAGGATCGAGACCAACAAAAGGCTCATCTACGATGTAAAGACTTGGCTGTACAAGAAATGCACACATGATCATGACCTTTTGTTTCATCCCCTTCGAAAAATGGGCTGGGAACCATTTCAACCGCTTTTGCATTCGAAATTCCTTCAAGAGAACCTGCTTTCGCTCCTCAAAAATTTTCTTGTCAAGCCCATAGGCCATTGCCGTCATTGATAAATGCTCGTCCAGCGTTAGCTCATCGTATAGAATGGGGGTTTCCGGAACGAACGTAAACTGTTTTCGATAGGCCTCCTTGTCCTCCTGAAACGTCCTTCCATTAATGCTGATCTCACCTTTATGCGGCTCCATTAAACCGATAACATGCTTGATGGTTGTGCTTTTTCCTGCTCCATTTAAGCCAATGAGACCGACTATTTCATTTTCATTCACTTCAAAAGAAACATTTTTTAGAACGGGGTTTCTTGTGTAACCACCCGTGATCTCTTTGATTTCCAGCAAACTCATTCAACAACAACTCCCAAATGTAGTTAGTTTCATTTTAACAAATTGCACTTCTAAAAAATAGAAATACGATACGGTTGTGAAATATTTAGCATATAGCGCTTTGTTTATTAGCCTTATATGTGTGCGTGAACGGGTTTTATTCGGTACGAAAACTCTCGTGAACGTACACATATAAGGCGGTTTATTAATCAAAAATAAATATTAAAGAGAAAAAAGAGAAAAAATTAAAAATCGCACATATTTTTTTGTAGTCTGGACATGATAATATTCGAAGGGGAAAACCAAGTTAAAAATGGGATGTCTGTCGCAGGCAATAACCATTGAAAATAAGCTTCAAACGTTCCAATAAGGGGATGGTTGTATTGGACTATTTAGTTCACTAACCTAGATCTGTAAACCATTTTATAAATAAATGGGGTGTTCGCTAAAGGCTATCTACCCGCTTTATAAGTTGTGAAACCTATAAGGAATAAGGGGATGGTACGCTTGGACAATGGATCGATTTCTCATTAGATAACATTCATGCAAATGAGGTGTTTATCAAAGGGAAGATACCCGAATGAACAAGAAGCATTTCCCCTTCAAAGGGACAGGCGGGATTCAAGAGGAATCCTGCCTGTTCCACTTTTTTGGACTAATAAGTCAATCGCTATGACTGCGCAGCTTCATCCTGTTCTCTTTGCCTCTCGCTTGTGGTAAAATATTCTAAAATACTCGAGAGGAGTCTGAAAATGAGCGATTGTATTTTCTGTAAGATTGTTAATGGAGAAATTCCATCAGCCAAAGTTTTTGAAAATGAGCATGTTGTTGCATTCCTTGATATTAGCCAGGTAACGAAAGGACATACCCTTGTTATTCCTAAGGTACATAAGGAAAATGTTTATGAGCTAACACCTGAGGTTGCCCAGCAAATCTTTGAGGTAGTGCCGAAGATCGCCAATGCTTTAAAAACAACCTATAACCCAATTGGAATGAACCTTGTCAACAACAATGGAGAAAAAGCCGGACAATCGGTGTTCCATTTCCATTTGCATCTTCTTCCCCGATATGGTGAGGGTGACGGCTTTGGTGCTGTCTGGAAAACTCATCAGAGCGATTATACCCCAGAAGACTATCAAAACATGGCAAAGGAAATCAAGCAAAATTTATAAAACTAAAGCCTTTCAGCATGAGCTGGGAGGCTTTTATATATATTCCGCCTTATAGGTGCACGTTCACGAGAGTTTTCGTACCGAATAAAACCCGTTCACGTACAGCTAAAAGGCTAAGATAAACTTCGTATTTTTACATAGCCTATCTCCAAACAAATTTTCGAAATGTTCAACTTTTATCATTTACACTCCATACCGATTTATGTAGAATGAATCACATAGTATCTTTAATTCTTTAAAGCAGAAAAATATGGAGGTTGTTAAAAATGAGTAGAGCATTCAATTTTAATGCTGGACCAGCCGCTCTTCCTGAAGTAGTATTGCTGGAAGCACAGAAGCATTTGCTAAATTTCAACGGAACTGGCATGTCTGTTATGGAGTTGAGCCATCGCAGCAAGGATTATGAAGAAGTACATAACAGTGCGCAAAGCCAATTGCGAAAACTTCTCCAAATTCCTGACAACTACGAAATTCTCTTCGTGCAAGGCGGTGCAAGTCTACAATTTTCCATGGTGCCGATGAATTTATTATCAGAAGATAAGACTGGCTACTATGTCCTTACAGGCGCTTGGTCAGAAAAGGCGCTTAAGGAAGCGCAAAAGGTTGGGAACACGAAAATCCTTGCTTCAACAAAAGAGGAAAATTATCGTTCTATTCCTCAACTTGATTTGGATTTGTTACAGGAAGATGCCGCATACCTTCATATTACATCTAACAATACAATTTACGGCACCCAATGGCAGTCCTTCCCTGACCTTAAAGTTCCGCTGATCGCCGATATGTCCAGTGATATTCTTAGTAGACCACTGGATATTAGCAAGTTTGGACTGATATACGCCGGTGCCCAAAAGAATCTCGGACCATCAGGGGTGACGGTTGTCATCGTTAAAAAGGATTTGATTAGTGAGCCTCTAGATCATCTACCAACGATGCTGAATTACCAAACCTTTAGTAAAAATAATTCTCTTTATAACACGCCCCCTACCTTTGCGATCTATTTATTAAAATTAGTGCTCGATTGGGTGGAAAATGAAGGCGGTCTAGCAGCCCTAGAGAGAAAGAATATTGAAAAAGCAAAATATCTTTACGATGCAATCGATGAGAGCGATGGTTTCTTTAAGGGACATGCGAGCAAGGAAAGCCGTTCGAACATGAACGTAACCTTTACTCTTCCTACTGAGGATGACACAAAAAATTTCTTAGATGCAGCAAAGAAACAAGGTTTTATTGGCCTGAACGGACATCGTTCCGTCGGTGGCTGCCGTGCGTCGATCTATAACGCAGTTCCTCTTGAACATGTGCAGAGATTGGCAGAATTTATGAAAACCTACCGTTAATTATCAGAATTCTTCAACTTTACTAGTTGACTTTTTATGATATAATAGTAGCAAGCTGATCGCTGCAGGCAATGAGTGCACTGTAGGAGAAGCGAAAGAAAAAGTTAGAATAGCTGAGGAGAGATGAGAAATGAGAACAAAAAATTTGGTTGCGTTAGCCCTGCTCGTTGGTATGGGTGCTGTCTTACATGCGGTTATGCCCGGAATCGTGTTTGGAATGAAGCCGGACATGATGCTGGCGATGATGTTCTTAGGGATTGTTTTGTTCCCAGATGGGAAGAGCATTTTGCTCTTAAGCTTGGTAACAGGTATTATCTCAGGGTTAACAACGACTTTTCCAATGGGTCTTATCCCAAACATTATCGATAAGCCGATAACAGCCTTTATCTTTTTTGCTTTATTCCTAGCATTAAAGAAATACCGTACCAATATTGTTAGTATTGCGGTGTTAACAGCACTGGGAACCATTGTATCTGGCTTTGTATTCCTAGGGTCTGCCGCTATCATTGTCGGTCTGCCAGGACCATTCGCAGCTCTTTTCGCAGGTGTTGTATTACCAGCAGCTGTCGCTAATACGGTTGCCATGGTTGTCCTTTATCCAGTGGCCCTTACCATTGTCAAGAGAACAAAGCTTACAAACCAAACAGTCAGCAGTTAATAAGGAGAACCCGATTGGGTTCTTTTTTTGCTGTTTGCATGAAAAATATGCCTTCATTTAAATGCGGATAACAGCATCCCCAATAAAAAACTAATACTCCCCAAAGCCGCAAGTAAAACCGCCCGCCTTTTTAATACTCTCTTTGGAGGATAAAATCCGGGTTTTTTTACTGACATAGCATTGAATAAGGCTCCAATAAATAATCCGATCCCTACAACAAATATCCAAAAAATAGTACTAGCCAATCCCACTCACTCCTCCTGAAGACACTGCAAAAAAAGTCTTACTTCATCTATATGCGAAAAAGTCCCTCCTATGAAAAGATAGAAAAGCTTTAACCCATTAGAGCAAAAGAATATTATTTTTCCATTAATAATAAATCTTTCAATTTCTTATAAAACTTTTTTGAAAAAATTGAAGGATTTTTAAATAAAACACAGAAAAGTAATATATTATAAAAATTCTTCTTCTAAACTCGAAATATTTTTAAGGATTTTTTTCAACTCATGTACCTTTGTTATACAAACTTTATAAATAAATTTCTAAAAATTTAGTATTTTTTATCTTTATTTCTTTTTGTTTTATTGGCATAATGAATAGTAAGAAAAATAAAATCGGGGGAATTTAGGGGATGACAGAGAAACATTATTCAATGAAAGAAGCTATGATTTTTAGTCAAAGAATTGCACAATTAAGCAAAGCCTTATGGAAGTCGATTGAAAAGGATTGGCAGCAATGGATTAAGCCAGCTGACCTGAATATTAATGAACACCATATCCTTTGGATTGCTTACCATTTGAATGGAGCATCTATTTCAGATGTGGCTAAATTCGGTGTTATGCATGTATCTACCGCATTTAATTTCTCGAAAAAACTCGAGGAAAGAGGACTTTTGAATTTTTCTAAGAAGGAAAACGATAAACGAAACACATACATTCAGCTTACTGAAAAAGGGGAAGAAATTTTACTAAATCTAATGGAAACCTATGACCCAGAAAAGAATGCTGTATTCTCTGGGGCAATGCCATTAAAAAGCCTATATGGGAAATTTCCAGAAATCGTCGAAATGATGGCGATTGTTCGTAATATCTATGGCGATGATTTCATGGAAATTTTTGAAAAGTCCTTTGAAAATATTGAAAATGAATTCAACGACGAGGATGGGAAGCTCAAAAAGAAGCCTTCTACCAAGGAATGTGTCTAGCTTAAATGAATTTTCGAAACTCTAACATGAGAGGCCGATATAGCTGTTGGCGGAGACAGGCATGAACGACTTCTTCTGCGATGAGGTTTGGGTGTAGAGCTGCTTTGAATTTTTGGAAAAGTGGCTCAAAATTGACAAATCCCTCCGCTTTTTGCTCTTCTAAAGCAACAGTTAGCTCGTCACAGCTCTGGTAGAATTGTTTCAAATCCTGTTCCGTTAATGATTTTTCGATGATCATCCGATAAAAATGATCCTCGCTATCCACGATCATTTTTAATAGAAGCGATTGATGAAATTCAAGACGATTGATCTTTTCTAATAAGACATCTAAATTCATAGTGGATCCTCTTTCAAAATGTAGTTAAAATTAGTATAATAAAGCGTCTATCTTTCGCTTATTTTTTGCAAAAATCTAGCTAAAAATGTAATACGATTTCCTATTGATTTTTTCATCCTTTCATCGTAAAGTATCTTAAGTGAGTAAATGAATGACTTTTACGTGTAAAAGAAGCTCAGGTAGCTCCTGATGGAGGATGATATCTTGAATTGCTGGAAAACGGTTAATTACTCAAAGCAATATGGTTCCCAAAGAATGTTTATTCTTTCACTAATTACGATGTTGCTCACCTTTATTATACTCTATATTCCACTTTCTTATTTTTTTGCTCCTAATGAGCTTTATGATAATCAATTCGTCTTATTCATTTTCGGAATCATTTTGATGTACCCTCTTCATAAGCTGTTACATTACTTGCCTGTAGCTCATCTTGGTTCAAAGATAAGGAAAAGAATTGAATGGAAATACGGAGTTTACCCATTTATCGAAGTAAAAGTACATGAGCCGATCTCGAAGCCATTGTTTCTGTTCGCTTTGTTTTTGCCTTTTATATCCATTACAATCCTTTTAGCTGTTAGCTGTTTCTTATTTCCGCATTATGTACACTATTTTGCTATTTTAATGGCTTATCAAATTGGACTTTCTGTGCCTGATATTGCCTACGGTTTGAATATCCTTAAAGCACCTAAGGCAGCATTTATAGAGGAAAATGATGATGGCTTTGAAATATTGATCCACCATCATCAAGTACGAAACATGTAGGAATGAGATTTTCTTCTCAACTACACTTTCCTTTTCAGAGAAAATTTGATATGGTTGTGAAAAGAAAAATTGTCCCAACAAGGAGGGATTTGGTGATCATCTCCATATTTATAATTTTTGCTATTTTTATATTATTTAATATTAATAAACTCACAAATTCCCTTTGTTTACAAAAAGAAATCCCTGAAGAACGGCAACCAAAGGTTTTTAGAACGATTAATGTATTGGTGACCATTCTTCTCATTTCATCATATATTGAAATATTGTTTTCTTAACAAAAGAACATGGGCTGCTCCCATGTTCTTTTTCAATGATTCATTTGATAATCTCTACACCTAATTAATACCACCATGCTGCTCCTACAATGATTAAAAGGATAAACAAGACAACAATCAACGCAAATCCTCCACCATATCCTCCATGACTCATCGTAACACCCCCTTCCATTGCATTTACTTCTTTCTATAAGAAAATTATCTCTACCATGTAGGCAGGTATCTTTTTGAGTTCGGATTGCTGGATGAGACTAAATTTAGCTCCACATCAACTGCCTATACTTTATCCTATGTAGTAGTCCCTTTTATGGAATAGTGACAGTGCCTATTTTTTTGAAAATCAACAGTCAAAATGGGTTTTTCTTTTGCTCTCTTTCCAAGTTATGTTATAGTATTGTTTGTAGAAATTACACGAAAGAAATTAAAAAATTTAGGAGTTGTTTTAATGAAAAAATGGATACTTGCCCTATCTTTAGTACTAGGGGTTATTGGATTATCAGCATGCAATAATGCTGGCTCATCAGACACGGTTGTCGAAACAAAGGCCGGCAATATTACAAAGGACGAGCTTTATGATGCAATGAAGAAAGCAAATGGGAAACAGGTTCTTCAGCAGCTTGTGTATGAGAAAGTGCTATCAGATAAATATAAAGTGTCAGATAAGGAATTAGACGCAAGACTACAAGAGGTTAAGGATCAGCTTGGGGATAATTTCGAAATGGCGTTAGCGCAATATCAAATGACTGAGAAAGAGCTTAAGGAAAGCTTGAAATTGGACTTGCTTGTTGAAAAAGCAGCAACAAAAGATGTCAAGGTAACCGATAAGGAAATCAAAGAGTATTACGATAATATTAAACCTGAAATTAAAGCCCGTCATATTTTAGTTGCGGATGAGGCGAAGGCGAAGGAAATTAAGGCGAAGCTTGATAAGGGCGAGGACTTCGCAAAGCTTGCTAAAGAAAATTCAACAGACCCAGGCTCTGCTGAGCAAGGTGGAGATCTTGGTTGGTTCGGTGCAGGTGCAATGGTCCCTGAATTCGAAGAAGCTGCCTATGCCCTTGATGTGAATCAAATTAGTGAGCCTGTCAAAACTGACAATGGTTGGCATATTATTCAAGTAACTGACAAAAAGAAAAAAGAAAGCCTGGACAAAATGAAGGCTGAAATTGAGCAGAAAGTCAAAGTATCAAAGGTCGATAATACTGCCATGCAAGAGGCTCTCCAAAAAGAATTAAAAAATGCCAACGTTAAGGTTAAGGATAAGGACTTAAAGGATATCATCCAAGACAATACGAATGCAGACAACAAAGAAAAAGAGAGCAAGTAATCAAAAGGGGTTCCTAATTTGGAACCCCTTTTTTGTACCCTTAGCCAAACGAACGCTTTTCCATTCTCTCTTCCCTTTCCTTTTCAAGGCGTTGGATGTACACTTCGCCTTCTCTCTCTATTAATTCATGCTCCTGCTTTCTCTCATCTCTCCCTGTTTTGACAGCCATGAAAGCGCTAATGATAATCCCACCAACTAATAATAAGACCCAAATTGGAATATCCATACATTCTCCCTCCAAAAGATTTGTACAAGCTCTTTTTATAAAAATGTATGCTTGGGCAATAGGATTATGATTATCTCTTTACATTGGCATAAAAAATGCCCTTAAAAAAGGCATTTTTATTACTTATGAAAGAGAGGCTTATAAAAGGAACGGTTATCCAAAGCAAAAATTCTTTCAGTGAACTCCCCAGGCTTGACGCGTTCCAGCGCTCGATCAAGCATATTCATCTTGGCATCGATATTATCAATATAGTGGAGAATCTCGGCCTCTTTAATAAGCGGTGGCTTCGGACTTCCCCATTCAGCCTTGCCATGATGACTTAAGACCAAATGCTGCAAAACAAGGACTTCCTCCCCTGAAATTCCCAGCTCATCAGCTGCTTTCGATATTTCAGAAACCATAATATTGATATGTCCTAAAAGATTTCCTTCCACCGTATAGGTAGTAGACACAGGTCCAGAAAGCTCCTTGACCTTTCCCAAATCATGAAGCAGCACACCAGCGTAGAGTAAATCCTTATCTAAGCTTGGATAGAGGCCAGCAATGGCTTTAGCTAAATCCAGCATGCTTACGACATGGTAGGCAAGGCCTGAAACAAATTCATGATGATTCTTTGTCGCTGCCGGATATTCAAAAAATGCGTCGTAATATTTCTTCAGCAAATGCCTCGTGATTCTTTGAATATTAGGATTCTTCATTTCAAATATATACTGGGTGATTTTACTCTGCATTTCTTCTTTATCTACGGGAGCGACAACAAGGAAATCGGATAGATTTACCGAGTCTTGCGGGGACGAAGGACGAATTTGTCTGAGTCTTAACTGATTTCTCCCACGATAGCTCTGAATATCTCCCTGTACCTTCACAATGGTCTCTGCACAGTAATTTTTTTCATCATCCTCAGATGCATCCCATAGCTTTGCTTCAATTTCACCGGTCTGGTCCTGTAGAATAAGTGTTAAGAATGGCTTACCATTGCTTGCAGTACCCTTGGTGGAGCTTTTAATCAATAGAAATTTCTCCACCTGCTCTCCAACCTCATGCTGAAGAATTCCCTTGCTCATAGACTCGACACTCCTCTCCTATCAATCGAATATTTACTTTTCTATGAAGCTATTATAGCATAATCCTTCTTCACACTTATTGGGAATGGATAGGAGGATCGATGGACTCTTTTAAAATATTGACATCTTCTCTAGAAAAATAGTCCAATAAATGCAAATGACAGGTAAAAAACAGGACCTGATTTTCCTTCAATGTTTTTAACAAAGAAATCACCTTTTCCGTACGGACGTGGTCAAAATTTACAAAACTATCATCGATAATGATCGGAAAAGGCATTTTCCGATAAATGGTTGTTGCTAGGGCCAATCGCAGAGAAACATACACCTGTTCTGTCGTGGCCTGACTTAATTCATTTGCTTCGAACAGTAGGTGATCCTTTCTCTCAATTAAGAAACCGTTGCTTTCACCCTTCGGAAATATTTTGATATAGGTTCCATCTGTTAAAAAAGCTAAATATTCCTCTGCTTTTTTTAGCATAGTTGGAAGCCGTTCCTGTTTGAAGCTTGCGACTGTTCTTCTTAGCATTTCCTTCGCTAACGAGAGCTTGACCCATTCCTTCGCATCGATATCAAGTGCAGATTGCAGCTGTCTATACTGATGGAGAAGCTCCCCATATCGTCCTCCCTCTTCAAGCAAGGCAATTTGATGCTTGATTTCGGCAAGTTCTTGTCGCAATTCCTCATCTTCGTTGATATTTACTTTTAGTTGCGCAGATGCCTCTTCAAGGACGAATGGAAGATCCTCTATTGCCATAAATTCCTTTATTTCACTTTCAGTCAACATCGAGATATCTATTTGCTTCTGTAGTTCCTCCATTCGATTGGACCATTCAGCTAACTTCTCTGCCTCTTTCCCAAGCAAGCGAAAATCCTCCTCCGAATGTACATCAGCCAGTTGAAAAAGCTCCTCTCTTTCTTTAAGAAGGAAACTGCATTCCTTATTAACTCTCTCCATTTCCTCAAGAACTTCTTCCAGCCTTTCCCTCAAAATACTAAAGGTTTGTTTCTTTTCTAATTCCTTTTTCAAGATTTCACGCAATTGGATGGCTTGGTCGTAAACGGATCTCGCTTCCTCAATACCAAGCTGTTTACCCAAGGTGAAAATAGCTTCTTTGATTTTATCTCTTGCTGCTTTTTTCTTTTCCAATTGTGCCTTTGATTGCTGATACTCTCTATAGCCTTCCTTCAATTTTTTTACTAAAAGAAAGGCCGAATGAATATTTCTCAAAGCAATTTCTTCAGGGATGGATAATTCCGTACCTAAACGAGCCAGCAGTTTTTGATGAGCAAGTGCTTCCTTTTCCCATTCTTCAAATGCTTGTATAATTCGGTCATACTTAGCATTTTGCTGTTCCCATTTCATTTTCAACATTGTGAGCTGCTCTTGAAGCAGGGAATCTCTTGTTAATTGTTCTTTAATTAATCCTATGGCTGATGAATCCTGATTGTTCAATTGTTCCTTCAGACTCTGCTCCTGTGTTTTTAAGGCTTGTAGCTTTCGACGCAAATCTTCATTGCTCGACTGTTTGCCTTTTAGATGGAAAAAGAGCAGTGATAGAAACCCAATTCCTCCGATAAAAGCCACTAGCCATTGGGTCTTGAGCATACCCCAGCCAACGAAGATTAACAAAATGCTACATAGGATCAAGAATTGATAATAATTTTGCTTCGTTTGCTCCTTTGCCTTTTTGGCAGATAATTGATATAGATCAATCTGATCCTGTATATTTTTTAACTCTCTTTCCATTGAAGCCTTATTGGTGAAGTCCTCCAGCTTTTGTTTCTTTGCCTCCCTGACATCATCTGGAAGCAACTCTTTCTTTAGAAGGTCTATTTGCCCTTCGATTCCTTCTAGCTCCTGCTTTTCCTTAACAAACTCATCATCTAATTCAAGCTTCTTCTCCTGAAGACGGAGCTGCTTTTTCTCAGCATCCCTTGTCTTTTCAGCCATAAAAATGCTTGTATCACACTGTTCTAGCTTGCTTTCATCCGTGGGGAAATGAAGCTTTTCTTTTATCTCTTCGATTTCTCTCAGCAAGTGCTCTACCTTTGATTGCCATTCTGCCTCTTCTTCTTGGAGAGTGTCGTATAGGGGGAGACTTTCTAATGCATGCTGAATCAACGCTTCCTTTTCGAGGAGCTCCTCATTCGGGCGATATTCCTCAAGCTCTTTTTCAAGTCTATCTCTCTTGTCTAATAAGACCTTTAATTGTGCCTCTAATGGCTTAAGGAGCTGATGTACTGAGTCAAGTCGTGATAGACCGTCAACAGGGAACGATAGACTTTGCGATTCGATCCGATCCTTTAAAAGTTCCCTTTCCTTAGCTATAGGAGCAAGCTTCTTCCATTCCTCTAATTGATGAATCCGTTTCTGCGCACTATGGATCTGTTCCTGTTTGAGCCGAATGAGCTGCTCAAGCTCTTCCTTCCTTTGAATGAGCTGACCATAGCCTGTATTTTGCTGTTCTGCCTTTTTTAAATCCTCGTAAGCAGATTTCACCTCTTTCAGTTTTTCGTTGATAAGAGGTTTTCTTCCGCTAGGCTTAAATAGCTGGTCTATTTCTTTTTGGAGCTGCTGTTCGACAGTCATTAACCGCTCTGTCCCGATCGTGCCTGTAGAGAACAGAAACTTACCTAAATCCTCACTTTTTAATTGATGTACGTTCTGTAAACCATGCAGATTAAAGGAGAAAATCGCTTGATATAATGATTTATCGATGTGAAGCAAAAGCTCCTGCAGCCCTTCCTCTCCTCCAACCGTCCCATCCTCAAATAGAACTTTTACATCGCCGCTTGCCTTACCCTTCACTCTTTCCACGACGACCCTGCCCTGTTCCTCGAAAAAGAGCACTAATTGTCCGCCATATTTGGCTCCCTTCTTCGGCTCCATGCGCAATTCCGTTTGCTGCTTTGTTGGAAATCCAAAAAGGATACTATGAATGAATGACATAATCGTCGATTTACCAGCCTCATTCTCTCCGTAAAATACTTGGAACTCCCTTAAATTCGTCATACGAACATCTTCTAGCTTTCCATAACCATATATATGAATTTCCAAAATTTTCAACGATGCCACCCCCTATCCTTGTTGGATGAGCTTTTGAATTAAGAGCTTCTCAGCTTCCTTCTTTATTTCTGTCAGTTCCTGTTGAGTGAGAGAGGATAAAAGTTTTCTAGCACTTGGATGTTTATATAAAGGTGCTAGCGTCTCTTCGAACTCTATGAATTCATCCATGACGGTAAATAACTCTTCATAAAAGTCGGAGTGATTGGCTAGCTCTTCCTTATCAAAATTCAGCGCTTCGTCTATTTGTATGTGGATCGGCCAAACAAATTCTGTTTCTTCCTTTTCTTCCTCCTGAAGAATTTCAAGGAGCTCGTCCACCATGGCTGCATGATAAGAATCAATGGAAAGATCCTGAACAACTATGTGTGCAAGGGTCCCTCTCCCTTCTCTCCTGGCCTCCTCTATTTTCGCCCGACATATTTGGTATAGTCCATCGACGCTTGTGACATTGGCTCCATTTATGACCAGTTCAGACCAGTTAACATCACTAGTCTCCACGAATTGAAGCTGTGAACCTGCTTCCTGAAGGGTAACGATATAGCATCCCTTTGCGCCTTTTTCCTTTTTATTTCGTCCTTGTGTATTGCCAGAGTAGACAATTGGAGGCTCTTCATTCAGAAGCATTTTCTTGTGAATATGTCCTAAAGCCCAGTAATCAAACTCCTTTTCAAGTAGCTCTGATAAATGAAATGGAGCATAGTTGCCATGCTCACTACTTCCTTCCATATTTCCATGCAGAATGCCAATATGAAAATCAGCACCAGACTGACGCTGGTATTCGATAATTTTCCGCTCATATACATGTTTCTTTCCATAGCTGAAACCATAGAGATGTACAGTCGCATCAGACTTTGTTTGAAGCTTACTTACCGAGACCTCTGAACCAAAAACATATGTATTGCCTGGAAGTTTAATATCAGTCCAGTTCCCGCTTAAATGATCATGATTCCCATGGACAAGAAAAACAGGGATTCCCTCTTTTTCTAGCCGTTCCAATTCCTTCTTAAGAAAAATTTGTGCTCTGATACTCCGATCCTCATGGTCAAATAAATCTCCTGCAAGAATTACGAAATCGACGCTGTTGGTGAGCGCAGCATCTATTACTCGGGTAAAAGCCTTAAAGGTGCTTTCTTGCAGCCTTTGAAAAATATTCTTTGGCAAGCCTTGAAGACCAACCATAGGGCTGTCTAAATGAATATCTGCCGCATGAATAAATGTCACACTTTTCATCGCTTTTCCTCACTCATCATTTTCTTCCATTTTACCATAATACGAATATATGTTCTATATAAATTTCGGTACCTGGTACCAAAATGCAAAATAAAAAGCAGACCCATGAATGAGTCTGCTTGAAGGTTCGAATGGTTAATTATGCTTTGTTAACGTTAGCTGCTTGAGGTCCACGAGCACCTTGCTCTACGTCAAAAGTAACTGCTTGACCTTCTTCAAGAGTTTTGAAGCCTTCGCCTTGGATAGCTGAGAAATGAACGAATACATCTTCTCCGCCGTCGCGCTCGATAAATCCGAAGCCTTTTTCTGCGTTAAACCATTTTACTTTACCTTTTTCCATTGTATGTTGCCTCCTCGTGCGTCCAGCGCACAAATGTATTACTATTCTTGCTCTTCCAGGCGAAAATAATATTTATCTCTTCCCTTAAATGTTGAACAAAAATAATTCTCTCTAAGAATAACAGATACAAAACCAAAAAGCAAGCAAAGGAATTTTTTTACTGGAGCAAAATTTCTTACTTGTTTTTCGTTAACTGCAATGCCTTTTTAATATCCTTAAAAGAATTCGATTTCCCATACATGAGAACACCGCCCTTATATACTCTTGCTCCAAAGAAAGCAAGGAGAATGATCGAGACAAGTAAGATGACAATGCCTAAAATCGGTTCCCAAGTCGGGAGAGTAAGCATTCCCACACGCATAAACATAAGCATTGGGGTAAAGAACGGGATGTAGGACGTAATGGTAATAAAAGGTGTCTCCGGTTGCCCAAGCCCGAACATCGCAATCATGAAACCAGCAACTACCAATAAAGTCATCGGTGTAATCATTTGCTGGACATCCTCAATTCGGCTTACAAGGGATCCCAGGAATGCCGCAAGTGTCGCATATAGGAAATATCCTAACAGGAAGAAAATAATGGCATAAATGATGGTCGCTAGAGGTATATCCCCAAAACCAAAGAAGCTAAAAAAGTCTCCCTCCATCGAATCTATATTCTTTTTAATGGAAAAATATCCGATCCCTAAAAGGACAGCTAGTTGTGTCAAACTGAGCAAGGCAATTCCGATGATTTTGGCAAACATTTGCTTAATCGGAGATACACTCGAAATTAAGATTTCCATTACACGTGAAGACTTCTCCGTTGCAACCTCCATTGCGATCATGTTTGCATACATAATAACGGCAAAATAAATCACAAATAACAGCACATAAACAAGTCCTCTTGCCTGACTCAATTCTTCCTCTGTTTTAGCATTTTTCTCTAATGCGACTTTTTCTATTGGAACTGGTTCATAGAGCTTCGCCAGCTGCTCCTGTGTTAGATTGATTTGGCTTGCCGCTAATTGCGTTTTTATTTGCTGTAAAGCCCCGGACAATGTTGTGACGAAAGTTGAATCAGAAATACTCATCGCCTTGTAGGTTGCAACAGGAAGCTCGTTGGCATCAAAGGTAAGAATGAGTAAGCCCTTATATTTTCCGTCCTTTACCCCTTTTTCCGCTTCCTTATCACCAGCAGCAAAGGCCTCTAATGGAACGTCAGCACCAGTTACCTTTAATTGCTCCTTTAACGGCTCAAATAGAACTCCCGTTTCATCAAGGACCGCTATCTTATCGTCCCCATCTCCATCATTGAAAAAATTGATGATATTGCTCATATTAGTAAGTCCGAGAACGAGGACAACGGTTAGAATGGTCGTAATAATGAAGGACTTTGTTTTCAGCTTTGTTAAATATGTGTGAAATAAAATAATCCAGAAATTATTCATAGGATGCACCTACCTTCTCGATAAAAATGTCATTTAAAGAAGGCTCCTCAAGGACAAACTTGCGAATGAAGCCTTTCCCAACGATATCCTTTAGGAGCTTTTCTGCGACATATTCACCCTCAATTTGTAAATGAACTCCTTCTGGTGTTTGCTTAGCTTTCTTCACCCCTGGATAGTTCTTTATGTCTTCAAGATCAAAATCCGCATGAATAATGAGATTCTTTTTCCCAAATGCTCGCTTAATTTCCTTTAGCGAACCATGAACGACAGGGCTTCCTTTATGCATAATACACAAGTGCTCACACATTTCCTCAACATGCTCCATGCGGTGACTGGAAAACACAATCGTGGTCCCCTGTTCCTTTAGCTCCAGCACTGCCTCCTTAAGCAGCTCTACATTCACAGGGTCCAGACCGCTAAAGGGTTCATCCAAAATAAGTAGCTTCGGCTTATGTAATACAGCTGCAATAAATTGAATCTTCTGCTGGTTTCCCTTTGAAAGCTCTTCTACCTTTTTATCCATATACTCAGGATTTCCGAACCGAGTTAACCATTTCTCTAATTCCTCTGCCGCATCCTGCTTGTTCATTCCCCTCAATCGGGCTAAATAAATGAGCTGATCCCTTACTTTGAGCTTCGGATAAAGCCCTCTTTCCTCAGGTAGATAGCCAATAATATGGCTTGTCTCATAGTTGATCGGTTTTCCGTCCCAGGTTACTTTGCCGTCACTAGGATCAAGTAGTCCAAGAATCATTCTAAAAGTGGTCGTCTTTCCCGCTCCGTTCGCACCTAAGAATCCGAACATTTCACTCTCTGGGATCGAGAGGGATAGATCATTGACAGCGGTGAAGCTTCCAAATCGCTTTGTTACATGCTCTAACTTTAATACCATACTGCATCCTCCTCTTCCATTAGTTTATACGTAAACAAATCCAAATGGATTCATTTTCAAGATAGAATTTTTCCTCTTTGCAAATTTTCAAAAATTATGCAAAAATAATGGTATATATAAGGTAAAGGGGAATGCTTGGTTATGAAAACTTATAAATTAACGGTATTTGAACCAAACGGGGAAAAACTTGTGGATGAAGCATTTGAAGCCAAGGATGATATTGAGGCAAAGCAATTAGGGGAGAAGATGCTTTCAGAAAAAGGGGCATTAGAAAAGACTCATCGCTGCACCTCTCCAAGCGGAAAGCTGCTGCTGTTTCATCCCTAAAACGAGAAGGGCCTCCATTATTAGTGAAAATGGAGGCTCTTTTCTTTATTCGCCGTCAACACCACACCAATCCAATAGACATAGGGCAATAATTTCTGCAGTGATAAAGATTTTATCAAGCTCAATGTATTCATTTGAAAAATGAGCCATTTCCGTTACGCCGGGGCCAAAAACAATGGACGGTGTGCCCCCGACACCTGTTAAAAGGCCGCCATCCGTTCCCCATGGTGACGCTTCAATAATCGGCTCTTCATCTAATACTCTCTTATAATTGACAACAAGGGTTTTCATTAATTCATGTTCAACATCAATGGACCCTGGCAACCAGCGTGCACCGAACCACTCCACCGTGACAGGGTGCTTCTCAAACCATGGATCGACTTCCTTCAAGCCTACAAGCCAGCTTTCCAATTCTGCTTTGGCAGCATCCATTGTTTCCTCTGGAGATACGCCCATCCTTCCTTCCATCACCACCAAATCACAAACAGAGGAAGGCCAATCTCCTCCCGATATTTTGCCTAGATTAATAGGAAACGGAATCGGGATCTTCTCATACAAAGGGTCAGTCACTCTTTCATTACGTACCTTTTCCAGCTCGAGAATCGATTCTACAACTTTCATGCTCTTTTCAATCGCACTTACTCCCTCATAGCGTGTGCCACCATGTGCTGATTGCCCCTTGACATGTAATCTGAACCACATCGACCCTTGCTGCTTCGGGAATATCTTCATGTTGGTGGGCTCAGGAATAAGAGCAGCATCTGCCTGATAGCCTCTCAAAATGGTCGCAAGCGTGCCTGCCCCACCACTTTCCTCCTCTACCACACTTTGAAAAATAATATCTCCCTTTAGACGAATGTCCAATGCTTGGATCGCTTGTATGGCTAGGAGCAGTGAAACATTTCCACCCTTCATATCTGTCGTGCCACGGCCAAACATTTTTCCATCAACAATCCTTGCACTATAAGGGTCATCCTCCCATTTATCTAGGTCCCCCTCTGGTACAACATCCACATGTCCATTGAGGATGATCGAGCGACCATTTCCCGCCCCCTTTAGCACACCAACTACATTAGGGCTTCCTGAAAACTCTTTTCTTGATGATGCAAAATAAGGGTTGCCTAGAAGCTCTTTCCCGCCCGGCTCCCAAACATCCACCTCTAGGTTCATTCGCTCAAGCTCCTCTATGACTAGCTGTTGAACGTCCTTCTCATTTCCTTGGGTACTTCTAGCTCTAACAAATTGTTCTAGGAGCTGGATTCCTCGTTCACGATGTTGCTCAAGCCATTCCCGGATCTTGCCCTCTCTAGCCATTCAACACACCCCCATGTTAGTTCATGCTTTTTACATCCTCCGAAATGATTAATGCAGCGCCCGTACCTTCAACCACCTGCTGGATCGTGAACGGCTCCATTACTTCAAGAAGGACAAGACCTTCCTCCCTCACCTCTATCACCGCCCGATCCGTAATAATTAAATCCACACAGCGCCCTGCAGTTAATGGAAGGGTGCATTCCTTTAAGATTTTCGGCTCGCCGTCTTTGTTCACATGACTCATTAAAACAATGACCTTCTTTGCCTTTTCGGCAAGCTCCATGCCTCCACCGATGCCAGGCACCCGTTTTCCCGGAATTACCCAATTTGCTAGATCTCCTTTTTCACTTACCTCAAGACCTCCAAGAATCGTAATGTCTAAGTAACCACCGCGAATCATGCCAAAGGCCTGTGCACTGTCAAAGTAGGATGCTCCAGGGACAATCGTGACAGGAAAGCCCCCAGCATTGCAAAGCATGGCATCCTCCGCACCCTTTTCCGGTGACTCCCCCATTCCGAGAATGCCGTTTTCCGCATGGAACATCACATGAATATCGGACGGGAGGTGATTGGACACAAGAGAGGGAATCCCAATGCCTAGATTCACGATCATGCCATCCTTAATTTCCTTAGCCGCTCTTCTAGCAATGCGATTTCTCGTATCTACTCCCATGCCCATTTCCAGTCCACTCCTTTGCTTTTGACAACATAATCAACATAAATTCCTGGAGTAATAATACATTCTGGATCTAACTCTCCCGGCTCCACAATTTCTTCTGCCTCCGCAATGGTAATTTTCCCTGCGGTTGCTACTAATGGATTGGTGTTTCTCGCACTTTTGTCGTAGACAAGGTTTCCATAGGTATCTGCTTTTTTGGCATGAACAATGGCTACATCCGCCTGCAGGGGCGTTTCAATCAAATATTCCTTGTTCCCAATCAACACCTTTTGTTTTCCTTTTTCAATCACACTCCCTAGGCCAATATCGGAGAGAATCCCCCCAAGACCTGCGCCGCCTGCCCGAATCCGTTCAGCCAAAATTCCCTGGGGGCAAAATTCCACCTCCATTTTTTCTTCAACCATTAATTCCCCCGCAATCGGATTGGAGCCGATATGAGTCGTAATTAATTTCTTTGCCCGACCATGACTGACAATTCTTCCAATGCCGATGTCGGGAAATCCGGAATCATTTCCAATTAAGGTGAGGTTTCTAACCCCTTTTTCATAGATTCCGTTGATTAAAGTAGGAGGATTTCCAACTCCCCCAAAGCCACCGAACATTAAAACACAACCATCTTCAACAAAAGTAAGCGCTTTCTCTACCGTGATGACCTTGCTGGGTGTTTTCTTTTTTGCCTCCCTCAAATTGATCCCTCCTAACTTATCGAACCAAGTTCATCATCCATCATGAGGCCACCTTGCACTTCCTCAATCGTGTCTCTAAAAATATGAATCAATTGATCAATTTCATGTTTTTTTATCGTTAATGGAGGGGAAATGATCACGGCATCCCCATCTCCGCCTTCGATTCCTGCCGAAGCAGGATAGATGAGGAGTCCCTTATCCCTAGCTGTTGCGACAATCCTATTTGTCAAATTCACATTTTTGCTAAATGGATACTTACTAAAGAAATTAGAGACAAACTCGACCCCCGCCATCAGTCCCTTTCCTCTGACATCGCCAATAATCGGATAATTTTTCGCAAGCTTCTGTAATTCGTTAAGCAGGTATGCACCGTTTTCGGCTGCCTCTTCAACCAAATGATGCCGCTCAATATAGTCCAATACAGCAAGAGCCACAGCGGCGGACTGAGGATTGGCACTGTAAGTGTGACCGCTCATAATCACCTTGGAACCTTGTCTTATTGGCTTCATTACTTCCTCACTAACAAGGGTCGCAGCAATAGGAGTATAGCCTGCGCTCATTCCTTTCCCAAGCGCAATGATATCTGGTTTGACATCCCAGTGCTCCATCGCAAGCATTTTTCCTGTTCGACCGATTCCGGTCATCACCTCATCAGCAATAAAAAGAATTTCATAGCGTTCGCATATTTCCTTAATTCTTTCGTAGTATCCTTCCGGCGGAACAATGACAGCTCCTGCCGCCCCTATAATTGGTTCAGCGATAAAAGCGGCTATTTGATCTGCACCCAATCTCTGAATGGCCCCCTCTAGCTCTGAAGCACATTTTAACTGACAGCCTGGGAAGCTTTCAGCAAATGGACAGCGGTAGCAATATGGTGCATGGATTGTTGGCAGGTCATCGAGTAAACTGACGAAGCGCTTTCTTCTTTCTGAATGCCCCGATAGGGATAAAGCCCCCATTGTGATGCCATGATAACTAGTCCATCTCGAAATTACTTTGATTCTTGTCGGCTTACCTTGCTCCTGCCAATATTGAATAGCAATTTTCATCGCTGTTTCCGTGGCCTCTGAACCACTGTTGACAAAAAATGAGCAGTATTCTCCATCCTTTATGAATTCAATATGACTTAGCTTTTCCGCAAGCCTCTCTGCTTCCTCTGTTGTGAACTGTGAACGGTAGACAAAGGAGATTTTTTGAGCCTGCGCATGCATCGCTTCAATTATTTCAGGAACAGCGTGACCGATTCCAGCAGTTACGGCACCAGAAGATCCATCTAAATACTGTTTATCATTTTCATCATAAATGTAGATGCCCTTTCCATACTTAGCCGTTGGATAATCGTCGTCAAGCATCGGCTTAATTAAAAAGGAGCGTTTCATGCCCTTCACTTCCTCTCGCCAAAAAAGAAATTCAATATACCTTATGAGTGGGAGTTCTTACGTGTTATCGTAGCTAGCATTCTTGTTCTCTAATCTGCCTGTGCATGGGGATATATGGTCTAGTTAATTTATTGTATGAGAAAGGGCCTGAAATTTGTCCTTTAGACACTTCAGACCCGATGTTTTTTGAGGGTATATCCAAATTGCTAACTCTTCCTATTCTCCTGTGAACTGTGGCTTTCTTTTCTCTAGGAATGCTGCCACTCCTTCTTTATGATCCTTTGTTTGCCTCATTTGATATTGACCATTCTTCTCAAGCTCAAGAATCTTTAATAGTTGAGGACGATTTTTCTCAGCAAGAATTTTCTTCGTTTTAATCATCGCTTTAATCGGTTTGTTGAGCCATTCTTGGATTTTGGCTTCAAGCGCCTCTTGATAGTTCGAGGACACCTCATGAATCAGGTTCAGCTTAAGCGCTTCCTGTGCGGATAATACTTTGCCATCCCAAATTAATTGCTGGGCCTTATCGGCACCTAGTCTTTTTTCCAGGAAGAAGTGAGCCCCTCCATCTGGAATCAAACCAATTCCGATGAAATTCATCGCAAGCTTGCTGCTTTCATCAGCGAGTATGTAGTCTGTAGCAAGAGCAAGGCTGAAGCCTAGGCCTGCCGCCGCGCCCGAAATGCTACTTATCGTAAGCATTGGTAAATTATTGATCGTTACAATCAGTTCATTAATGTTATCCATAATGGTGTAGAAATCGTTTTCACTTGCTGGCTGGCTAAGCATTGTTTTAATGTCTCCACCCGAAGAAAAAGCCCTTTCATTTCCAGTGAACACAACGATATCAATTTCATCAGAATTACTAATTTCTTTGAGCGTATAGAGTAATTCCCTCACCATTTCTGCATTAATCGAATTCAAGCTTTCTGGACGATTCAATTGAATCGTTGCCACTCGACCATCTATGCTGACCTTTACCGTATTTGTGAGAAATTCAGTTGTCATGGTCCTTCCCCTCCTTTAAATATTCACCTTCATTATAAAGGATTTGCCAAAATAAATAAGCACTTTTTTAAATATTTTAAAAATTATCATCAATCCTGGAATGGAATAGTCGGCTGGCAACCAACCGACTATTTATTAGGAGAAGGTTAGAATGATATTCACCTTCCGTGTTTAAGTTATTGTTGGATTTGCTCCTGCACTTGATCACGCAGTGCCCGCTTTAAAAACTTTCCAACGGAGGTTTTTGGAATTTCGTCCATGAAAAGAATGTCATCTGGCAGCCACCATTTCGCAAACTGTGGCTTAAGGAACTCGATCAGTTCTTCCTTTGTAGCCTGTGCGTTCTCCTTCAGAACGACGCAGGCAATCGGGCGTTCCTGCCACTGTTCATGCGGAACAGCAATGACCGCTGCCTCAAAGATTGCCTCATGAGCCATCAGGGCATTTTCAAGGTCAACGGAGGAAATCCACTCTCCCCCACTCTTGATTAAATCCTTCGTGCGGTCGACAATCTTCATGAACCCTTCCTCATCAACAGTTACGACGTCACCGGTGTAGAGCCAGCCGTCTCTGAAAGCATCGGCCGTTCGCTCATCCTTGTAATACTCCGAGGCAATCCACGGTCCACGAATAGCTAGTTCTCCCATTTCCTTGCCGTCCCAAGCAACTTCTCCATCCTTGCCGACGACCTTCATTTCTAGACCAGGTACAAGGACACCCTGCTTTGCTTTATATTCAAGCTTTTCTTCATCAGAAAGCTCTTCCTGGTAGCTCTTTAAATTTGAGATGACGACAAGAGGACTTGTTTCAGTCATCCCGTATGCATGGATGAATGGAATTTTATATTTTTGCTCAAAAGCTTTGATCATGCTCTTTGGAGCGGCAGAGCCCCCGCAAAGAATATAGCGCAGGCTGCTTAAGTCATACTCATTTGCTTCTAGTTCCTTTAGAAGTCCCAGCCAAATAGTAGGCACTCCAGCTGTCATGGTTACCTTTTCCTGTTCAATGAGCTCGGCCAAGATCTTAGGAGTGAAATAAGCTCCAGGCATCACGAGCGTTGTCCCAAACCAGACACCTGCAAATGGAAGCCCCCATGCATTAACATGGAACATCGGAACAACTGGGAGAGCAATATCCTTTTCACTTACACCGGCGCTGTCGACCATTCCAAGTGCCATGCTATGAAGAACGGTGCTTCGATGGGTATAGACCACACCCTTTGGATTGCCAGTAGTTGCCGATGTATAGCACATTCCAGCTGGAGCATTTTCATCAATATCATCTGGGTATTCATAGTCATTGCTTCCCTTTGAGATGAGCTCTTCATAGTGGTAGACAGGGGATAGCGTTGTTTCTGGTAGTTCATCCTCATCTGTCATGATGACAAATGCTTTTACAGTTGGTATATGATCCTTGATGGCTTCGATAAGTGGTAGAATATCTGAATCAATGAGTAGAACCTTGTCTTCGGCGTGATTAATAATGTAGGAGATATGCTGAGGTGCGAGACGAATGTTGATTGTATGTAGGACGGCCCCACTACAAGGAATGGCAAAATAAGCTTCGAGGTGACGATGAGTGTTCCAGGCTAGCGTTCCAACCCTGTCCCCTCTTTCAACACCAAGCTTCTGCAAGCTATCTGCAAGTCTTCTTGTTCTCTCGGCGATTTCTTTATAGGTGAATCTTTTGATCCCTTTCGTTGTCCGTGAGATGACTTGCTTTTTCGGAAAAAACTTCTCTGCTCTCTTAATCATTTGTGTCATCGTTAATGGTGTTTGCATCATCATTCTTACATCCCCCTTCAAAATAATGAACAGTAATAGCGCTTTCATAAGCACATATCATTAGTTCTACATGATAGTATAAAAACCCTTTTAAAATATTTCAAAATCAGCAAAAAAAGAACCCTACTCAACGAGTAAGGGCTCTGTCTTGATTAAAGATCTCTGTTAAAATAGCGAGCTTTTTATCGGTGTATTCCTTAAAGCTATCGTTATAGGCTTTCGGCTCCTTTGGATTGGCGAAATGAGTAATTTTACCGTCGTAATCAATGAATTTACTTGCGGCCCCGCAGCCGAGGCCAATGATCGTCTGCTGTTCCTCCATGATCATGATGTTATAGATACTTTCTTGATTTGGCAGGGAATAACCAACGTTTTCGAGGTTTCCCAAAATATTCTTTTGCCTATATAGGTAGTACGGAAAATAATGATGCTCTCTCGTCCATTTTTCCCCGAGATTCATCATTTCTACAATTTCATCTCTGCTGGCGACCTTATATTTCTGTTTATTCCTCGTCATTTCTGAAGCCCTTTTAAAGCTTAACGTATGGATCGTTAACGATTCCGGCATGAGCTTCTCGGTTTCATCAAGTGAATGCTGGAATTCAGCAACACCTTCACCAGGCAAACCGATAATGAGGTCCATATTGATGTTGTTCATGCCCAGGTTTCTGGCAAGATGGAATTTTTCAATTGTTTCATCGACTGTGTGATGGCGACCGATTGCCTTAAGCGTCTCCTGCGTATAGGATTGCGGATTGACACTGATACGGTCGATATTCCACTTTTTCAACACTTCAAGCTTTTCAGGGGTGATCGTGTCCGGTCTTCCTGCCTCTACAGTGATCTCGCGAATCTTCTCGACATTTTGAAACGATGTAACCATCTCTTCATAGAGCATGTCCATCTCTTCAGCTGTGATGCTTGTTGGGGTCCCTCCGCCATAATAAACCGTTGTAATATTGATATTATTTTCCTTCAGCCACTCACCAATTTTTCTCATTTCATGATGAAGTCCGCCAAGAAAGGAGTCTACTGAACCCTGTCTTCCGTTAATAGCATAGGCTGGGAAGGTGCAATAAGCACATTTCGTCGGACAAAAAGGAATGCCGATATAAATACTAACCTCTTTTCGCAAGTCATAAAGGTCCGGAACAACGGCAAGCTGTCGATCAACAATCTCCTGCATGAGCTGGATTTTTTCATCGGTAATCAAATATTCTGCCTTTAGTTTTGCGTGTGCCTCCGCTTTAGAAAGACCTGATTGGAGAAACTTATGCAACAGCTTCGTTGGCCGTACCCCAGTAAGAATCCCCCATTTTTGAACCATGCCCGTATATTCCTGGAGCACAGAAAGATAAGCATGGGAGACTGAATTCTTGATGACTTTGAATTGTTCCTTTTCAGAAGCGGCCTCAGGCAATTCTTTTTCAAAATAAGCCTCTTTATCTTGTAAAATGGCCTTCACGATGACATTGTTGGCTACTTTTAGCTGGAAATCAATGGTGATATCTGGATTTTGAGGCCCATCCTCAAGTGAAATCGTCGTTTCCTCAAAAAATAAGTTTGCGATCAGCTGAAGTGGCCGTGAGAAACGGTCATCCTTCAGTCCATTTATGTGAATATGCAAGCGAACATCTACTCCCTAATTCAAACTTAGCTGATTTATTTACGGCAAATACGAGATATTTGCGTAAATTTCATTATATTTGCGGTAATTTAGTTATATTTGCGAAAAACCAATTATATTTGCGGAAATTTGATTGTATTTGCGGAAAACCAATTTTATTTGCGAAACGCATTTTTGGCTGTCACAAACCTAGTGTACAGAGTCTTCACGACAAGGTCAATCGAACAACACGAAAAAGCAGGCAACAGCCTGCTTCCACTCATCGAATGATATTCATTTTTTTCAGAAACTCTATAGGCTGCTGCTTGCGGAAATGCTCCTTTACCATATAGCTTACTCCATTTTCTTGATTAGAGCGGGTAATCCAATCTGCGGCCTGCTTCAGCTGGGCAGGCGCATTGCCCATGGCCACCCCGAGTCCTACTGCTTCAATCATTTCTAGATCATCCATCGCATCTCCGATGGCAACCATCTCACTTCGTTTAATGCCTAGCTGCTGCCCCAAATAGAGAAGCCCTGTGAGCTTTGAGACTGAATGAGGGACGATCTCCAGACGATAATCATTGAGACGGAACGTGTCAACCTCGGAGAACATTCCTTCAATCGCTTTCTCAGCATCTTCCAGATCGCCTTTTTCTTCAAAGTAGACTTCAATTTTTGGTGGTGCACTTGGATCATCCATAATCGTATCACTGATGGACTCAACAAACTGATGTGGATAAAAAAGTGGATCCCCTGAATTGACAACGGTTTTTGCCATTAAATTATTGTTTATCTTGAGCTTATTGGCTAGTGAGTATTTTTCATGAACAAGTCTAATTTGACATTGAAAGCCCTCTAACAATCTTACAATTTCAAAGGTAATATCCTCAGAAATTCTTTTTTCGAGAATCGGTTTATCTAATTCCTTCGCAATATAGCCACCGTTATGGGTAATAAGAATGGAATCCAGCTTTAATGCCTTGGCAACCTTTTTTGCCGATGGAAAGCTTCTTGAGGTTACAAGTGTAACATAGATCCCTTTGTCCCTTACATATTCGACCGCTTCCCTTGTCGATTTATGGAGCCTGCCGTTTGCTTGCAGCAGTGTTCCATCAATATTCAAAGCTAGTAGCCTATAGATCACCCTGTTTGCCCCCTATTCCATGATGTAGATTTAAGATTTAGCTACGCCATCTAATCTACTTTTATGTGAGAAAAGAGGGAAATAGAACAAGCAAGTTTCACATCTTAAAAACTAGTTTAAAAACCGCTTCACCTTTGATAAAATCGGTAGCATACCTTCTCTTCGTTGTTGCTCCAAAAGGCAGGAGCAAAGACTCGTTCAGGCATACCACCGATGTTTAAGATTTCCCATAGAAAAAGGAACCACTCAAATGTGATCCCCTTTCATCTGTTATTCAGCTGCAACGCCATACAGCTCTTCTAATGGCTTCATAATGATCATATTTAATTCATTAATGATCATGCTCATGCGTTGCTCAGCCTCCATTAGGCGTCCAATCATATCGTGCTGCTGGACAAGGGCAACTGTCTTTTGGGCATGCTCCACTTCCTCTTGGGTAATATCCTCACCCATCATTTGCTTTTGCTGCAGCTGCATTTGAATGTTGCGGAAATTCTCGAACATCCTTCTTGCCGATTCATCCCTATTTACTGCGTCATACATCTGCTTCAACTGATGATATTCATTACTATTTCTTATTGATCTTTCTAGTTCATAGGCTGCATCATGTAAATTCACGGCCACTATTGATTCACTCCTTTTTTCGTCTCACGCATTCATGATGCGATGAGAAATCCATATCACTATAACAAACTATGAAGCAAATTGCACATCGTGCGTCAATAAAATGATAAATGCACCTTTTGCTCTTAACCCATCACCAAAACAAAGATCCCCTGCAGCAGTCCTATGGAGCCACCGAGCAGTGCACCTAAATAGGTGATCATCTTTAATTCTCGACTCGTAATAAGCAGAACCATTTCCTCGATTCTTTCTACCGAAAAGGTCTCAACCTGTTCACGTACAACATCGGCTAAATGCAATCTTTCCATTAAATCCTCAATTCTTCCAGCAAGCCAACTTCCGAACAGCTGAACAACCTGAGGCGCCATCTGCTCGACCAAACGCTCTCGATAGGATGATGCTAACGTGGAGATTGGTGTAGAAAGAACTTGGTCCATGCGAATAATTTTGCCCACGACCTTCTTGGCAGTCTGAAGAAGCTGTTCTCGACCAAATTGCTCCTCTAGCTGCTCGGCCTGCCAGTCAAGAATCTTCTCCCATTCTTTTCGTAACAGCGTGGCCACCAAATCCTTCGTTCCTTCATTGCTAAGAAACTTAATCAGTTCCTTTTGGATCATTCCCGTAAGATTAACATTCCCGAGAACCATTTGCAGCATATTACCAAGCATGCCACTCCGTCCTTTTACGAAATCGTCGACCATTCGCTCAATCCGAAACTCTCCTTCTATGCTATTAAAATAATCCACCCCTTTTTGAAGGATGTACCCACTGATTTCTGGGATTTTCGAGTCTAGCTTCTCGATTAACTCGACAGACAGGATCGTCTTTATCGGCTGGTGACGATACTTCTCCATTAACTGATCGTATTTTCTTTCTAAAAAGGAGTCCATTTCCCCTTCGATCTGTTGCCGACCATCTTGAAAACCTAACCTCTCTAATACTTCACTAATGCTTTCTTCACTGCTTAGAAGCTTATCTAGCTCCCTTTGAGCGAGTTTTGTCATTTCCTTCTGAAAAGTATCATTCATAAACTTCTTTTGAATGCTCTCTGGCGTTAATAAGTGATTTACAACCATGATCCCCAGCTGGCTAGCCAGCTCATCTCTTCGTTTCGGAATAATTCCCGGTGTAAAAGGGAGCCTCCATTTCCCTATATAGACTGGATGATAGGGGCGAAATAACATCTTAATGGCTAAATGGTTCGTAAACCCTCCAATCACCGCCCCAATTACAATCATAAATAAAATGGTTCCTAAAGTTTCCATATCCATCTACCTTCCATCCTCATATCAAGACCGACCTAACAAGATAGGCACATACCATTAATTAATTTCATACGATACTCATATCAGCTTAGACCTCGTATGTCTACCACCTGCTATTATATATGGACATACAAGGGCGAGCAAATGAGGAATGCCAATGACATCAACAACTTATCTTTCTATTACGATTCAACCGATAAAAATGTTTCAGGAACATCCATCATGCATTTATATCAGCAGCTCCCTTCTTAGCTACTGGGGGATCCGTAATTCGGAGCAGATCATCCTATGTATTGGCACTACCATGCAGCCTGTCATGATCATGAAGAAGGAAATTGAGAAGGACCACCTGCTATTGGATGAGGAAATCATGGCAAGGCTTCCACTGCCAATGAAGAAAATCCGGTTCTTATGTCAATTTGATCAAGAAAATAAAACCCTTTATATCGGTCCTATTATTGCAGTAGCTACAGAGGTTTATGTGCAGGAGGATGGACTGCCTAGCTTTCGTTCCATCCATTCATTTTGCGAGGAGTTGCACTATTTTTCCGAGAGTAAAGGCGGATTTTTTTTCGTCTTTCATCCAAAGGACTTCACAGAAGATAAAATTATCGGCTGGCATTACGAGGAGGATGGCTGGAGAAAAGCCACGCTCACTCTCCCAAATGTCATCTACAATCGAGTTCATTCCCGAAAAATAGAGGCGAGCCTTTTTTTTGACAACTTCAAACAAAAAATTTCAGCCAAGAAGATCCCGCTGTTTAATGACCGCTTCCTAACCAAGTGGGACGTTCACAATATTCTACATGCCGAAGAACATTTGCAGCCATATCTTCCGAAAACGGACCTTTATAGCAAGGAAAGCCTGTCTTCATTACTTGATAAATATTCATCGGTCTATCTCAAACCAATAAATGGCAGTCAAGGACGTAATATCTACAGAGTATCGACGAATGAGCATGTGATCGTTGAATCATCATCCATTCGTGAAAAAAATAAAGAATTCCTCCACCTTCATGACTTTCATGATTGGTTTCATTCCCGTTCCAAACAATACATCTTTATAATTCAACAGACGATTCCTCTCATTACCTATCAGGATAGACAGCTTGATTTCCGTATTCTTTGTCATAAAAACCATCAACACCAATGGCGAATAACTTCGATTGTTTCGCGCATCTCTGCGGTTCATCAGTTTGTATCTAATCTTGCAAGGGGAGGAGATTTGTTTAAGCCCGAAAAGGCCCTTATGGAACATTTCGATCCTCAAACGCTCCAAGCGCAGCTCGCCTTGATGAAAGAACTCTCTTTGGAGGTAGCCCATGTTATCAGCCAAGCCTCGGATGGATATGTGGGAGAACTAGGAATAGATATGGGAATCGACTCGAGCGGCAATCCGTGGTTGATCGAGGTGAATTCAAAGCCTTCAAAAAATACCGAAGAACAGAAACAAAACATAAGACCCTCTACAAAAGCTATCTATGAATACGCCCATACACTTGCTTTTCAGCATTTAAGAGAAACGGTTATTGGAGAAAAGTATCTAAAGGAAAATCTAGAGCGGGGGAAAAACGATGCTTACACTAGGGTTCATGACCTTGAATCTTAAAACAGAGGCAGGCTATTTTACAGAAATAGCCCGTCGAGCAAAAGAACACGAAATCATTTGTTATCGTTTCATTCCATCAAAGTTCAGTCCACTGACAGAACAAATTGAAGGAGAAAGGTTTGATCCTGACAAAGATGCCTGGGTCGAAGAGCAATTTCTCATTCCAAGCATTCTTTATGATCGCTGCTTTTACGGACATGATTTGCACTCGCGGCAATGTAAAGGCATAGTCAATTGGTTTAAGACAAAGGATAAGATTCAATTTCTTGGCTTTGGTCTTCCAAATAAGCTGATGCTTTATGAGGCGCTTACTAAATCAAAGCTCGCTCCATATATCCCAAGAACCATTCAGGCTCGTTCATCTGAACAGGTTTACCAGCTCTTGCAGGACAAAAGAAGGATCATTTTAAAGCCTACGGATGGTTCAGGGGGGAGTGGAATTTATTCCATCGAGCTGTACAATAAAGAATTCATCGTCAAAACGGATAAAATGACCCATCAGGTTTCCCGTACCTTTAAGTCAAAATCGACCCTGTTATCCTGGCTCGATCGAATTCTCTCGAAAGCGGATTACATGCTTCAACCCTTTTTGTCCCTGCAAAATGAAAGAAATCAACCCTTTGACATTCGAGCATTGCTACAAAAGGATCAATTCGGTCATTGGAGCATGATTGGTAAAGGGATTCGCCAGGGCAAAGAGGGTGGCATTGTTTCAAATCTCAATTATGGGGGAATAGCAATCAATTTTGAAGAATGGTTAGCCAACCTAGATGAACGAAAAAGAAGGTTTATCATAGAAGAAATTGATGATATTTTAACAAGCTTACCCACCATTCTAGAAACCCAGTTTCCTCCTTTATTTGAGCTTGGCGTCGACATTGGTATTGCCAAGGACTTATCGATTTGGATCCTCGATGTTAATTCAAAGCCCGGTCGCAAGGTATTGCTTGAAACCAAGCCGGAGCTGAAGGATTTTTTATATGAAAGCCCCCTTCTCTACGCAAAGTTTCTGCAGGAAAGGAGACCAGAACCTTATGAAAGAGAAAGAGTTATTTCAGATTGAAATCATAGAAAAGTATGACAAAACTGTCCTTTATCCACCAACCCTGCAGCTAGAAAAAATGGAAAATGTGGCATTTGGGAGTTTTTCCTCCTCGGCATCCTTTTATCCTCACCCAAATGACAAGAAGACGATTGCAATTAGTCGTGACTTAGCTACTCAATTAAGGCTCCCCTCTCGGCCTGGCCCATTGCATATTTTTTCTAATAATGAAACGTTATATCTAGGCCCGCTGATTGGCATATTTACATCAGGCTTTACCCCATTTCCGATAAGACCCATTGGAGAGCGATCTTTATTTTTTTCAAAGCTTCTTTCTGTAGAGAAATCTGTTGGGGCCTTTGCCTTTATCTTTGGTGAGGAGCATATCAATTGGGAGGATGGCACGATTCAAGGGCTGTTTTATCATGAAAATGGATGGCAATCACTCCAAGTACCCTTTCCAAATGTTATTTACGATCGCCTCCCTAATCGACGTAGCGAAAAGAGAGCGCAAATTTCAAAGATAAAGGAACGTTTGCAAAAGGAGTATCTCATCCCTTGGTATAATCCAGGATTTTTTAACAAAATGGATGTTTATGAAAAATTGCTACAGGAGGAATCAAGTGCCAAATATTTGCCTGAAACCCATCCTTTCATCTCCTTTTCCTTAGTGGAAAGAATGCTTGCTGATTATGGCCATGTTTTTGTCAAGCCGATTAACGGCAGTCTTGGACTAGGAATCCATCAGATTATATATGACCGTAAAAACGATGCTTATTATTGCCGCTATCGTGAAAAAAGTGGCAGCAATCGCTTAAGAAGGTACGAGTCGCTAGAAGGATTATTTAAGCATTTGTTTCGAAATCGCAATTTAACTCATATGCTTGTCCAGCAAGGGATTCACTCCCTCCGCATCGATAAGCGGACCGTTGATTTCCGCATTCATACGAATAAGGACAAGGAGGGCCATTGGCAGGTGACAGCCATGGCGGCTAAAATAGCTGGGCTTGGGAGCGTGACCACTCACGTAAATAATGGCGGAACGATCAAGACACTGGAGGAAATATTTTTAACAAAGGAAGAAAAAGATGAGGCGGTACGAAAGCTAACGGAGGCTTGCCTTACCCTTAGCTCCTCATTAGAACGGCAAATTGAAGGGGAAATCGGGGAAATTGGCTTTGATATGGGCATCGATCGGGACGGCAAAGTATGGCTCTATGAAGCAAATTCTAAGCCTGGCCGATCTATTTTTAAGCATCCCCAATTAAAGCTCTTTGACCTTCTCACAAGAAAGCTGTCATTAGCCTATTCCGTATACCTAACAGAGAAAGCGATTACGAATCCAGGGGATATTTTCAAATGATTATCTACTATGATACAAAGGAAAAGCTATGGTTCCATACAGATGGTGAGGCGCATTATACTCTCGGAGTAGAGGAAACACCCATTCCATACAGGAGGGAGCTTTCTCCTTCCTCCATCCCTTTTCATGTTTCCTGCCGCCAACATCGAAATCTTGGTCCTCTCATCACGATCCTCGGTGGGCAGGCTCAACAGCAATCTGTCATAGGAAATGTCGCCCTATTCAAGCAGCTCCAGCAAAGGGTCCATGATAATGGTGGAATCGCAGTGGTGACTACCGCTGAACTCATTCGTGAGACACGAGTAGACGGTTATCTATTCGTTCCCAGAGAGAATCAGTGGATCGAAGTACAAATACCTTATCCTCATATTGTCTTTAATCGTGTCCCTTTTCGCAAGCAAGAGCAGTCAAAACCCTTTCAAGCAGCCATCGAGGCCTTCAAAAAGAGAGGGTCCCTTATTTTTAACCCTTCCTTCCTCAATAAATATGAGCTTTATTTAATGTTCAAGGACCATCCAACTCTAGGGCCTTATTTCCCAGAAACGATTAATATTACTGAAATGTCCAACCTAAGAGAATTTCTTGGTGAACATCAGCATATTTATGTCAAACCATCCTGCTCCTCCAAAGGGCAAGGAATCTTCCGGCTTTTACAGATGGAGAATGGAATCATCACCTATCAGAATAGGAAAGAAATGATTCTATTTCATGATTTCGAGCAATTTTGGCAAGAGTACGCTACACTTTTTCAGAATAGAGAGTATATTGCCCAAAAGGGAATTTCTCCGCTTCTTTACCATGGAAAACGGTATGACTTTCGTATTTTATCCCATTATGATGGAAGCACGTATACAGTGACAGGAATTGGCATTAGACAGTCAGGTGAGCAGAGCTTAACGACCCACATTCCAAACGGTGGAAAACTACTCTCCTTTGAGGAAGTATACCGGAAAAAGGATGAGCTTTTTATTCAGGAACTCGTTCATCTTTGCGGAGAGCAGTTGGCTGAAAAAGTTGGGTTCTTCGGAGAGTTTTCGATCGATGCTGGATTAACAGAAGATGAACAATATGTCATCTATGAAATTAATTCGAAACCCATGAGCTTTGATGAAAAGGAAATCGAAGAAGAAAGAGTACAAAGACTAGTCGCATTATTCGAGCATCTTTTTGTATGTCTTTCTCCCCCCAACGATGTACAATAGTACAAGGGGGGGGAACGGGATGATCACACATTTTCAGTACAAGCCGCTATACGAAAACAAAGAAATGCCTGGCTGGCGATTTTCCTTTTATTATAAAAAACAAAAAATAACCGGCATTTATCATCCGGATGGACAAATTGAATGGACATCTGAAAGCAAGCCAACCGATGAAGAGACTCTAATAAAACAGATTCATGAAATAATGCTGTTTCATGTATATGATAAGTAGTGCCAATAAAAATGAAGCTGACTCAAAACGTCAGCTTCCTTTCATCTACTTTTGATCATCATGTTGACTGCCTCTTGTATGGCGTCCTCTGCATCTCTACCTTCTTCTTTTGCTTCTAATATACAGGATTCAAGATTCTTTGCGACGATGTAGCCAATCGCCCGATCCGTTGCTGAGCGTACTGCCGATAATTGAGAAACCACTTCCTTACAGTGTTTTTCCTCTTCTATCATCCGAATGACGCCACGAACCTGGCCTTCTAGTCTCTTCAAACGATTCATCAATTCTTTTGAGTACTGCAATCCATTCACCTCGTTCCAAATTACCCCCTAATGTATATTATAGCTTAATTCTGTATTTACGTGAAATCTTAACTAGAACTTTATTAAAAGCGTAACACTATTCATGAATAAATATGATTGTGTCGAAGCCACATGTTGGGCATTTGAATAAATGTGGACATTGTTCATTCTTGTAGTCCTCGGGATAACCATCTTCTAGCTTCATTTGGTCAATAGGCATGTATGGGCTGTAATCATCATAGAAATCCATGACTCTTCCACTATCCTCCATTGCTTCGCCACATAAACGACAATTTTTCTGCTCCTCATGAAATCCATTACAAATTGGACAAATTCCCATGCTCCACCCTCAACTTTGATTTTATTTCTTATTAGTTTGTGCCTTTTGCTTACTTGTATGAATCATTTCCATGATGCTGAATGGATGTCGCTATAGCAAAAGAAAATATTCCCATCCTGATTCCTTGAATAAATACTTGCAAGATTTCCATACTAATGAGTAAACAAGCAACACAAAATTACTCGATGGGTTAAACCAAGTAAAGGTGGCATGGCAAACTTGTTCTTTTCGCAAAAACAAGAATCGCCTGCTAGCTGGTGCAAATCCAGCTAACCCAACCATTAGATTAAAAAATCTGAAGGAGAGTGTACTTCAATGGCAAACAACAGTTCTTCAAATCAACTACTAGTTCCTGGTGCAGCACAAGCTCTAGACCAAATGAAATTTGAAATTGCAAATGAATTCGGAGTTAACTTAGGTGCTGACACAACTTCTCGTGCTAACGGTTCTGTTGGTGGAGAAATTACGAAGCGTTTAGTATCTCTAGCTCAGCAACAAATGAGCGGACACTTCCAATAAATATAATGACCTAACACAAAACTAAATATAACATGGCTAAGCCCCCTTCGATTACAGAAGGGGGCTTTTAAATGTTGGTTTATAACTATAGAAAAACTGCTTGGAAATCCAAGCAGTTTATTCGGCCTTTGCCAATGTATATCCTACATAATAGACAAGCACCATAATGCTCGCGATTACTAATGTTACACTAAGCTCTTCCATCATCTCTGCCCCCTTTAGCTGTCGCTCTTCAAATTTAAAAGTACCATAGCTTTAAGAAGGAGGCCTTTGATAAATCGCACTATTTTTTGACTTTATTTTGAACATTTTGTGAACAGAAAAACTATGATCAGAGGATGCTACTCCACATACACCGCTGTACCGTATGCAATAGTATCCTACATCAAAAGGTGAGCTTTTCCTCTTGTTTTCATTCCTTCGCTTTTTTCCGTTTCCATATTTTGCGGGCGAAAAGCAGATAAAAGAGAGTTGGCATCGGAGCTTGAATAATTCCAAGAATTCCCCAAAGCCAATAATTATGCCCATTTTTCCGAGCATTTATGAAAAGAAAAATACTTTGAGTAAGTAAAATGACACCTATGGCAATGAGTGCAGGCAGAGGGAGTTCTTTCGTAGCCTCTGTCATGCTTTATTCACCTGCTTAACAAAGTCCTTTACACTATAGAAAACAACAAAGATGGAAGCCAAGCCTTGTACGGCAAAGAATATGGTTGGGAGTTGATAAAGTGTAAATAACAACATACTCACAATGATTACAGCAATCATAAGAAAAATCGTGACTTCCTTGATGCGTTTTTTTCGTATGACTTCTGTCTGTTCACCGACCATATGCTCAAACCATTCCATACTTGGTGTATGAATCTCCACACCTTCATCAAGTTGATCAAATCCCACTTTCATAAGCTGTATGAGTTCATTTTGTTCATCATCTAGTTGCTCTTTCCCGCTTGGAATCTCGTTCAGGTTGCTCATCTAATTTCAACTCCTTCCTCACTGTAAGAATTCCGTTATGAATTCTCGATTTGATCGTACCAGGTGAAACCTTCATTAAGCTCCCAATTTCATCATAGGAATAACCATAATAATGCTTGAGAACAATCGGAATCCTAACATCATCACTTAATTTTCCTAAGACGGTAAGCACATCATTCCATTCTTCATTTCTGCTCTCTAAGTGCCATTTTAAATTCCGAATCCCCTGTTCGGTTTGCTGCCAGTTTCTTTCCCTTTTATTTTTGCGAATTTGATCAATATACAGGTTTGTTGCGATAGAGATTAACCATGAAGAAAATTTAGAATTTTCATTGTACAAATGGATTTTTTCAATACATTTTGTCATCGTTTCCTGTGCCAAATCCTCAGCCATCGTTTTATTCATTGTCACTTTAATTAAGTATTTCAAAAGAAAAGAATAGTTTCCCTGAAAAAGTATGGCAAAGGCCCGCTGATTACCTTTTTTGGCATCCTTGATTAGGTCTTTTTCATCCATCCGTGTATATATCCCCACTTTCCCACAGCCCGCAACCTGTACTCAAACATATGACGCTCTACGGGGCAATTTCGTTCAATATTTTTTATTCGTTCTTTCCTTCCGTAACTAACTCTTCAAACCTGGCTAATGAGGCCGCCTCATCCAAGCTGCTAAATATTCGAAAAAATTCATCGTCAAGAATTCGAAAATGCTGGCTAATAATATTTTGTTGGAGGATAAAGCCATCCTTCTTTTTGACTTCACGCCACCATATTTTACCACCCATCGTTCTTTCTTTTCGATAATCTATCCCGTCACGTGCCACCGTTTCAAGAACCTCGAGCGGTTCATCGCCAAAAAGGTAACGTACTGTTTCGGTTTCTCGAAATAAGGCACATACCGTCACAACCGTTGGCCAATTTGCATACATTCGTCCCTTCTCGATTTGAACTAAGGTTTTTTTCGAAACGCCGATGATATCCGCCATTTTATCTTGGGTATAGCCCGCCTCTGTCCGAATCAGAAGCATTTTTTCCGATACTCTTAAAATTATCTCTTCTCGTGTCAATGGACCGTCATCCTCTTTTGAGTAATGGTGTAAAATTACACTTTATAAATTGATTATACAAGATGAAAGTAACCATATACAAGAAATTGTATAAAAAAAGACTACTACCGACGGCGATAGTAGTTATTTTGAACTATTACAATGATTACTTGAACAAGAATTTTTTATATCACAGGCTGCACATTTTCCTTGTTTAGAACGACTGATGAATTTCCACAACGCATACCCCGCATAGCCGAATATAGCGCCACCAATAATAATATTCACCACCATTTTCCTTCACCTCTCCAATACCGTTTGACTATAATCCAAAAACCTGTCCTACTTGATAGATGATTAAAGAAAGAATATAGGCAATAGCCAGAGCATAGCCCATGGAGAAAAATGTCCATTTGTAGGAGCCGGTTTCTTTTTTGATCGTTGCAACTGTTGCGAGACACGGAATGTACAATAAAATAAATACCATGAAGCTATAGGCTGACAGTGGTGAGAATGTATTCGCTAATATCCCTTGTAACCCTGCTTCATCAGGCACGAAATAAATAATATTCATGGTGGAGATAATGGCTTCTTTTGCTAAAAATCCTGTTAATAATGAAGCCCCAGCCTGCCATGTACCAAAGCCTAGAGGTGCAAGCAAAGGAGCAAATACTCCACCGATCATTGCTAAGAAGCTATCATCCATTTGAACATTCGTTCCTCCAGGTCCAGCGTAGGAAAGCAGCCAAATAATGACAGAACCAGCAAAGATAAATGTCCCTGCTTTTTTAACAAATCCTTTCCCTTTTTCCCAAGTACTCTTCCATAAAGCCTTTGCTTGTGGAAGGCGATAGGGTGGAAGCTCGATAACAAAGAAGGACGTCTCTCCCCTAAGCAGCGTATTAGAGAATATCTTAGCGAGAATAAGCGCAACGACAATTCCTAAAACATAGAGAGATAAGACTACTAATGCCTTTTGATGGACAAAGAAAGCACCGACAAACAAAGCATATACAGGCAATCTCGCTGAACAGGACATCAAAGGGGTAAGCAATGTGGTCATCAGCCTTTCCCTTGGTGTCTCTATGGTTCTCGCCGCCATGATTCCTGGAACGTTACAGCCGAAACCAATCATCATTGGAATGAACGCTTTCCCATTTAGACCAACCATCTCCATGAGGCGATCCATCACTAGGGCGACGCGTGCCATATAGCCCGAATCCTCCAATATCGAAATAAAGAAAAAGAGGATAAAAATCTGTGGCACAAAGACAAGCACCCCACCAACACCAGCGACAATCCCATCCAACACGAGGGCATGAATAAATTTGGAGGCTCCAACCAAGTCTAATAACTGGCTAATCCCTTCTGTAATCGGTCCAGAAATAAATGCATCTAAGGCATCTGAAAGTGGGAATCCAAGCCAGTCAAATGTCAGCATAAACAAGACATACATCACGCAAAGAAAAATGGGAAGTCCTAGCCATTTATTTGTAATGATGAGGTCAATTTTTTCCGATAAAGGCTGTCCTCTATTTCCTTTCACCTCGGTTGTTTCTTTTAGGATCTCGCCAATAGCTGCCTGTCTTCTCTTATAGATAAATTGTTCAATGGTCCTCACTTCACTTCCGGCTAAGACCGCACGTGAAGTTGAATGAATGAGCCCATCCAAGTCAGCTATGTCAATATATGATTGCAAATATTTTTTTACATATGGGTTTCCTTCCAATAGCTGAAGGGTTAACCATCTTGTTGAATGACTGGACTCTCCCTGAAGCAACTGTTCTAACTTAGTGATCGCTTTATCAATTTCTTCCCCATAATCAACCTGAAACTGCTTCTTTGTTTCTCGGTATGGAGTAGTGGCCGCTTCAGCTAAATCCTTGCAACCACGACCCGTTCTAGCTACAACGGGAACGACTTCCACACCAAGAACTGAGGAAAGCTTCTCGTCATCCACTTGAATTCCTCGATTTTTTGCCACATCGATCATGTTCAACCCAATGATTAAGGGACTTCCAAATTCAATGAGTTGAAGCGTTAAATGTAGATTTCTTTCTAATTGGGAGGCGTCGACAATATTTAACATCCGATCAAAAGGATCGTCTAACAAAAATCTCGTCACAACCCCTTCATCCTTTGAGAGCGGGTTAAGGGAATAGACGCCAGGCAAATCGATTAGCTTCGCTGCCCCCTGTTTAAAAATACCTACCTTCTTCTCAACCGTAACACCGCTCCAGTTTCCAACATATTCATAGGAGCCTGTCAGATTATTAAACATAGATGTCTTACCCGTATTTGGGTTTCCAAGCAATGCGATATCCATTATAGACCTTCCACCTTTATGCAGCTTGCTTCATTTTTCCTAATACCTACACATTGTCCACAGGATTCAAGCATAAAAGGTCCTCCAAATGGCATTTTACATTTTATACATACTTCTGAGCCTTCCGTAATTCCTAAGTCTAAGAGACGACGTTTTACCAATTCATCAGCCTTTGATATATCTGTAATTATTGCCTTTTCACCTTTTCTAAGCATGGATAACATGAACATCACCTAATTCAAAATTTAAATGAGAATGATTCTCTTTCTTTATATCACACTTTTTTTAATATGGGCAGTGGAAAATCTCACACATCTGCAGATAAATGATTCTAATTCTCAAAGAAGTAGCATCACTACTGTGTTTTTTCTTTTATGACATTTTCGTGAATTTCATTTAGCAAATCTATTACACTAGTAAGAAGGATCAGAGAAGTAATTTTTCAAATTCTAATTATTCAAAAATTACAGTTCATATTCATTGCCGTTTATAATAAACTAAAGGTAACAAATTTTTCAAAACCACAACGTTTGACTGTATGGTTTTTCATATTTTATAATTAATATGTGGAAAAAGATTGAGGTGATTTGATGGGGCTGTCTATCGAATTGGCGAACTAGCAAGCTTAGCAAATGTATCAAAAAGAACGATTGATTACTATACAAGTATTGGGCTCTTGAGAGCGCAACGTTCAAAATCAAATTATAGAATTTATTCGTATCAAGCTTTGGAAGATCTGAAGTTTATTGAACAATGCAAGAACCTGCATATTCCATTGGATGAGATTAAGAGAAAGCTTGAAATGAAGAAGCAAGATGAAGTACAAGAAGGGGAGATTAAGAAACATATCCAAGCCATTACTCAGCAAATGAAACAGCTACAAAATGACCTAGACGTCCTTGTCCCTTTGTTTGAAAATCTTGATGACCGACAGGCAGAACGCTTAGCCAATTTGCTGAATACGGAAGGAAAAATGTTAATCAGGTCCCTTTCCGGATTAAAATATTAAAATTTATTTTTGAGATTATTGGGAGGTGACTCCTTTCTCGTATAACGAGATAAGGAAACTTATTTGGACATATTTAACTTGGTTTTATTAGCCATTTTGATTGCTTTAACGGCATTTTTTGTCGCTTCAGAATTTGCGATCATTCGGATAAGAAGTTCAAGAGTGGAACAATTAATCGAAGAAGGTAGCAAGAGTGCAATTGCCGCCAAAAAGATTATTACTCATCTTGATGAATACTTATCGGCTTGCCAGCTCGGGATAACCGTAACTGCTCTAGGAATAGGTTGGTTAGGGGAACCCGCAATAGCGGAATTGTTAAAACCACTATTTAAGGAGCTTAATATTTCTCCAACATTGTCTCACAGTGTTTCCGTTGCGATAGCGTTCTTGTCCATTACCTTTCTTCATGTCGTAGTGGGAGAGCTTGCACCAAAGACCGTTGCCATTCGCAAAGCAGAGATGATTACGCTTCTCGTTGCGCGCCCACTCATTTGGTTCTATCGCATATTCTACCCATTTATTTGGGCCTTAAACGGATCAGCCCGGACAATTGTTGGATGGTTTGGCTTAAAGCCGGCAAAAGAGGGTGAAGAAGCACATTCTGAGGAAGAGCTTCGACTAATCTTGTCCGAAAGTTATAAAAGTGGTGAAATTAACCAATCAGAGTTTAAGTATGTAAATAAAATCTTTGAATTTGATGATCGAATTGCAAAGGAAATCATGGTGCCTCGTACAGAAATCGTGTCTTTGTCAAAGGACGATACAATCAAGACTTTTCTTGAGGTTATGTATGTGGAGAAATTCACACGTTATCCAGTCATTGATGGGGATAAAGACCATATTATCGGATTGATTAATCTTAAGGAAGTGATGGCAGATTTATTAAGCCATCCTGAGATTGCTTCGCAAACATTGGACTCCTATATTCGTCCAATTATTCGTGTGATTGATACGGTTCCAATCGGAGACCTGTTGATTAAAATGCAGAAAGAGCGTATTCATATGGCTATCCTTATGGATGAGTACGGTGGGACCTCTGGTCTTGTGACAGTTGAGGATATTATTGAAGAAATCGTCGGTGATATCCGCGATGAGTTCGACATGGATGAGGTTTCCGAAATAAGAAAGCTTAATGACGATCACTATATTTTTGATTCCAAGGTTTTGGTTAGTGAAGTCAACGATTTACTTGGGCTCGATATTAACGATGAGGATGTCGATACCATTGGGGGCTGGATATTAACAGAGAATTTTGAGGCCCGCGAAGGTGACTCCATTATTTTTGGCTCCTATTCATTCAAAATTATAGAAATGGAGGAGCATCATATAAAGTATATCGAAGTAACAAAAAACGAAGAAGAATTTCATAAGAAGCCCATTCAGGACTTACCCTTGACGAATTCTTCTGTAGTTTGATATAGATATATCTAAAAAAATTCCTGCGAATCGATTCGCAGGAATTTTTCTTTAATAAGTATAGGTAAAAAAATGATGAAGGGAAGCAATACCGCCTCCCTTCATCATTTTTAGTTTGTTTTTATATTACTCGATAGTTTCAATTTCACAGTTTTATAGCCGTTGTCACTATAAACTTTTAGAGAGACATCTTCCCCAACCTTAACTTTAGTATAGAGGTATTTTCTTAAATCATTGGATGTTTTCACTTCATTGTCATTGATAGCGACAATGATATCCTGTGCTTTTATGCCAGCCTTTCCGGCAGCTGAGTTTGGATCAACATAGGTAACCATTGCTCCACTTTGTACATCCTTCGCTGTATCCTGGAGATAATACGGAGGAATTTCCTCGACACTTGCCAAGCTAACTCCTAAGTATGGACGACTAATTTGTCCGCTCTTGATGATTTCATTCACAATAGGAACAACATCATTACTTGGAATCGCAAAGCCTAAGCCTTCCACTCCACTTTCGGAGATCTTTAAGCTATTGATTCCAATAACTTGGCCCGACATATTAATTAAAGCTCCACCACTATTACCTGGGTTAATGGCGGCATCTGTTTGAATGACATTTAAGTCCCAATCCCCAGCAGATGTGGAAACAGAAATTTCTCGATCGACTGCACTAACGATACCCTGTGTTACTGTACGAGAAAATTCTAACCCTAGTGGATTTCCGATGGCAAGTACCTGATCACCTGCTCTTAGGGTCGACGAGTCACCAAACTCTAACACATTATCAGCGTATTTTGGGTCAATTTTTAGAACAGCAAGGTCTGTTAAGGCATCTGTGCCAATAAGCTCGGCTGTTGTTTTCTCACCGTTATGCAGGGAAATTTCAATCTTTGAGGCCCCCTCAATAACATGGTTATTGGTAACAACATACGCTGCAGCATTTGTCTTTTTGAAAATGACACCAGAGCCTGATCCAGCTTCAACCGCATCCATGCTTCCTGAAAAGCGATTGTTGTTCTGCTGCATGTTGACGATACCAACGATAGCTGTTGCCGTTCTTTCCACGATGTCTGAAACGGAAGAATCGGTATTTTTCACTGAAGCTTTTGTGGCAACCACTGCTGAATCACTATCGGCTGTAGACGTTTCAGAAATAGTTGCAGCTTGATTATTTACTGGTTCATACATTTTTTGAAAGGCAGCGGTTTGCGGGAAGATCGCTAAGGTTAACATAGAACCAACTACCCCAGCCGCAACTGTGGACAGAGCACTCTTCACAATTGGCTTTGCTTTCCCCTTTTTCTTCTTGGGAAGTAAATCCTCATTCGTTGGCATTTCAAATTTATCTAAGTCTGACATTCATAATTCCTCCTCTTTTATTCTTATGTCTTGATCATAGTGATAATTTGTGAACAAAAAATGACAGAATTCTTAAGAACAATTGAAAAAATAGAGAAGAAGAATGAAATTATGAGTCATGAGAGCTTTTTTCAGAAAAAAAAATAGAGCCACTTTAAATAGCTCTAATCCTTCGAATAGGGGATCCGTATGGTAAATTTCGTTCCTTTGCCTTTTTCACTGGACACTTCAATGGAACCGCTGTGAAGATGAACCAACTGTTTGACAATGGATAATCCTAATCCAAATTCACCATAGGGATTACTCGTTCTCGAAATTTCCGCCTTATAAAATCGGTGCCATATTTTTTCGACCTCGGCCGGATCAATTCCGATTCCTGTATCTTCAATTTCAATAATCGTATCTCCCTGATCCCATTTTCCTTTTAACCAAATGAGACCATTATCGGTGAATTGAATACTGTTCTTCGTTATATTGATTAAAACTTGAATCAACCTGTCATAATCCGCAAAAATATGGACTTCTTCATCCACCTCTATCTCAATTCTGTTATTCCTCTCGGATGCCTGAAGGAAAAGGGTTTCTTGGATGATCTCAAATACCTCTAGTAATTGAAGGTCCTCTTTATTAAGCTTGATTTGATTCGAACGGATTTTATCATAATCAAGATTCTCATTCACTAGTCGAATTAAGCGCTTTGTTTCCTGACTGACCAGATTAATCCCTTTTTCCTTTTCCTCGTCCGCAATCATATTGTTTTTTAAGCCCTCAATCACTCCACTTATGGTCGTTAATGGGGTCCTCAATTCATGAGACACATCACTCATGAAGTTTCGCCGTCTATTTTCAAGGCTTTCTATTTCTTCTGCCGCCGTGTTGAGTTTTTTCACCATGTGGTTGAAATCCTTTGCTAGCTCACCAATTTCATCAAAATCCGATGGTGGAAGGTTGACTGAATAGTCCCCTGCAGAGACCATTGAGGTGGCCTCCTGCAGCCTTTTAATCCGATTCACATGAATCTTTGATAAAAACCAGCTTGGTAGAATGGACAAGGCAAAGGCGAAGAAGACCGTTAATATGAGATACTGATTAATTTGACTGATCATTTCTCTAGAGCCACTAATGGGGGTGGTTAGAAAAATTCCACCGATCAGCTGGCCCTTAATGAAATACGGGAGAGCAACGAGTGTGACATCCTGATTTGAATGCTGCACCCTTTTCTTGACGACGAGTGGTTCACCTTCAGAAATTTGCTCTAGCACTTCATCCGCAAGCTTCAAATCAGGGATATACTTGCCGCTCGGATAAAGAATATTTCCTTGTTCATCAAAGATACTAAAGCCAATATTTCTTCCTTTCAAGACCATACTATATTGGTTAATGACTTCATTTGCTCCCATATCCCCTCGAGTGATTTCTACGAGAATATCCTTTCCATAGGAGACGAGCTCATCTACTTTATTCTGATAGACAAGCCCCTCGACATAATGAGCAAACACTAGGCTTAAGATCAGAAATGCGCCTAGAAGAACGCTCATATGACTAATGAGCTGCTGGTATAAATACTTAATCTTGAATGGTTTGGATCGTTTCATCGAACTTATAACCTACTCCCCAAACCGTATGGAAAAACGGTTGATTTTCCGTACCGACTTTTTTTCTAAGCCTTTTAATATGAACATCGACTGTTCGCTCGTCCCCATAGAATTGATAGCCCCAAACCCGTTCCAGAAGCTGCTCTCTTGTAAAGACTTGCTTTGGATGCTGGGCAAAAAAGTAGAGCAGGTCAAATTCTTTAGGAGTTAAATTGGTGATTGGGTCCCCATTTAGATACACTTCTCTTTTTTCCCTGCTAATTTTGAAATGCTCTGTGTTCAATAAGCCCTTTTCCACTTTTTCAAAGGAACCGCTGTTCACTCTTCTCGTAATAGCCTTAATTCGCGCCATTAGTGCAAGCGGGCTGAAAGGTTTCGTCACGTAATCATCCGCACCCATTTCCAAACCTAACACCTGATCCGATTCACTATCCTTTGCTGTTAGCATAATGATCGGAATGGCATCCCCTTCCGATCGAATTTTCCTACAGATTGAGACCCCGTCCATCCCTGGCAGCATCCAATCAATAATGAGTAAATCCCAATCTCCATCCTTATATCGTTTATATCCTTCTATTCCATCATGGACATATTCACCATTAATGTCTTCCTTTGAGAAGAACATATCAATCATCGAGCATACACTTTCATTGTCCTCTATTACCAAAACGTTCAAAATACAACACCTCCTAGAAATAACATAATTCTTATTTTTCGTTCGATCAACTCCCATTCCTTCATTTCTTTAATATTTCTTGGTTTGTTAATAGTTCGGTCATATTTTAAAAAAGTTTTTAGAACACCCCCATAGTTTCCACTATTACTCCGAATGATTATAGTAAAAACCACTGACAAATATCCAATTTTTTAGTAAAATAGAACTATAACTAAATAACTATATCGAAGGAGTAAGAAAAATGACAGATATTGATAAGCTGCTTGAAGCAACAGTTGATCTAGATGAGGATGTTCAGGATCTCATGCTTAGTAATGTTGAAATTGATTGGTTATTGGAGGTCACTCAGGATTTGTGAAACAAAAGAGGCTACTCGATTCCGAGCAACCTTTTTTATCTAGGCTCTTTTCTCAAACATTGTTGCTTTTGAATAAAAAATTATTAGACAATACAGTTGTTTATGCTGTCTATCTGTTGAAACAGCGGAGAAAAGTACTACTCAAACTATGCGTATCGCACGCCTAGTATGAAACGGAATGGCCGGTATTAAGGACATTCCAGAACCACAATCCGTTCGAAAACAGCCTTTATCTATTAAACAAGCTGTTGACTATCCTCACCTTTTTCGATCAAGACCGTGGATGGCTGAGTGGAAAGGAATAGGTCAAACTTGCCCTTTGAGGTGTGAACGGTGACGAGTAATCCTTCCCCATTAACCTTTGCCGATTCAACTACTTCCTGCGGATTCATGTTTAGCTCTATACCTTCGTTGGACATATTGACTAAGTAAATTCCATTATGTAAATTTAAAAACTCACTGACGGATGCCTTAGCTAATTCATCCACCTCTGTTAATTCTTCCTCTGCGTACGCAGATGCAATGTAAAGGAAGACATCTTCTTGTGCAGAAATGGCCGTAAATAATGGTGCTTCTCCCACAATATCCTGGTGTACCAGCCAATTGCCTTCGTTTTGCTTGTGGTCACATACCTCTAAATAGACTTGATCATCAATGAAGCGGATCATATTCTTCGCAAAAAGAGTCAAATAATTTCCGTACTTCTCGATTGTATTCGATTCCTTATGATCAAGAATATTCGTTACAAGTGCATCAATATCTCCACGCTTAATAGCTTCAAATTTATCATCGGACAAGCTGAAATCCCTTTTATAATGGTTTAATGCGTTGGAGAATTCCTCAATGGACATATATCCACGATCAACAAGGGCTTGGGCCAAAAGCAAATGATTTTGTTTTTGAACAGAAAGCATCGCTTCCACTTGATCATCAGTTAGATAGCCTAGTTCAACCGCAATTTCACCAAAGCGCTTATCGATCTGCTTCTGCATTTCGTGAACCTTTTCAACCTGTTCGGGTGTAAGAAATCCTTCATCAACAGCGATCACACCAAATTTCACATGAACCGACTGCTGGAATTCCAGTGCGTCTGTTAGTTGTTCCCTCGAAAGTAGTCCTTGATTTAATAAATAATGGCCAAAAAATTGACTAAACATTGACGCTTCCCTCCTTGAGAATCTTTTCGATGATATTTGTGATTGCTTCAAGAGAGATTGGTTTCTGGATAAAATCATATGCACCTTTTTCAAGTGCTTTCTTGAGATGATCTTTTGTTCCAGCAGATGATGCCATGACGACTTTGGCCTTCGGGTTGTGATTCATAATTTCTTCTAGTGCTTCAATTCCATCTTTTTCGGGCATCACGATATCCATGAAGATTAAGTCGGGATTCTTTTCCTTGGCTACCTCCACCGCGACAATACCATTTTCCGCTTCATAGATTTCCTCACATTTGCATTTCTCTAATGTGCTTCTCAGCTTCTTTCTTATTAAAACTGAATCATCACAAATCAGAATTTTTAATTGGTTTTCCACATCTGACAACTCCTTTATCTTAAGTTGTTACAAACTATTTTGTTGAGATATCCTTCAACATTACTAGTTCTACATGCCTATTAAAAATTCCTTTCGTTTTTTTATAATTCTTTATGACTAAAAATTGAACTTTTGAATAGGTGAAAAAGACCACAAAAAAAGTAAAGCTGAAAAAACAGCTTTACTTTTTTTGATGTAAGCGGGTGATGGGAATCGAACCCACGACAACAGCTTGGAAGGCTGTGGTTTTACCATTAAACTACACCCGCACAATTGTATTGTAGTATTATTATGTTCTGCTTACGAATATTGGCCTTATCATGCCTCTTCCTCTGAAAGCTAAATCAGGGATGATGGATGCGTCGAGGCAACTCGCAGATAATTCATAGATGTTTCGCTCGTGGCTGTGGTTTTACCATTAAACTACACCCGCACAATCTTCATGCTATTTGATTGAAATTGGGGCGATTGATGGGAATCGAACCCACGAGTGTCGGAGCCACAATCCGATGCGTTAACCTCTTCGCCACAACCGCCATATTGAGAAAAGAAAAAGGCCTAAGCCTGAAATAAAAAGATGGCTCAGGACGGAATCGAACCGCCGACACATGGATTTTCAGTCCATTGCTCTACCGACTGAGCTACTGAGCCAAATTAAGTATATACTCCTCTATTAAGTTTTACTTCGTCCATCGTCCTCATCTCAGAAAGATAACTCAAGAAGCAACTCGATGAGTACGCTGGATGCTATTTCTCAGAAGCTTATTCATCGTGCTCTACCGACTGAGCTACTGAGCCAAATTAAGTATATACTCCTCTATTAAGTTTTACTTCGTCCATCGTCCTCATCTCAGAAAGATAACTCAA